>CAYRFB010000038.1:0-17914 GCA_964423485.1 uncultured Bacteroides sp. | reverse complement strand
TCACAAGAAACTATATGAAATCATTCAATAAATTTCTGATTGCAGCCGGCATCGCCGCTTCGTCGCTCTCATTCGGCTCATGTGTCGGTGACCTCGACCTTCTGCCGACAGACCCTCGCGACCTTACGGCTGCTGAATTTGCCAAAGACCCCGAAGGCTACATGAATGCCGTTTTGGGCGACGTCTATCTCCAGTTCGCCACCTACGGCGCCGACGGTGATGCATCTGTCAAGGGTTTTGACGGCGGCATGTCATCATTCCAACGTGCAATCTTCAACCTTGAAGAAGTGCCCACCGACGAGGCCAACTGGCTGCCGACCGATGACGTTGACTTTGCCACAATGCAGTATGGCTACATTTCGCCTTCTAACAAGGCACTGCTCGGCACATACTCACGTATGACAATCAATATCTCGCTTTGCAACGACTTCATCCAGACCGTGCGCAACGGTTACTTCAACCTCAACTCCGACGCACTCCGCGCCAAGGCTGATGAATATATCCGTCAGTGCCGCATTCTTCGTGCCGGTTGCTACTTCTATATGCTGTCACTCTTCGGAAATGTTCCTTATGCTGACGAGTCGACCCCGATTGGTTCGGTTCCAGCCCAGCTCCCTCGCGCCGAAGTCTTCGACCGCGTGGTCGCTGACCTCGAAGCCGTCTCTGCTGAATACGGTGCCACCCAGACTCCGGTTTATGGGTTCGTAGGCAAGGACGCTGCTGACGCTATCCTCTGCAAACTCTATCTTAACGCTGAGGTTTTCGCTGGCCGCGCCGAGTGGAATAAGTGTCTTGAAAAAGCTGAAGCCATCATCAATCGTCTTAAAGGCGCCGGCTATCAGAATTCTGGTCTAGCTCAGCACTATCATAACCTCTTCGCAGGCAACAACCAGCAGTATGCTCTCGGTGGCAGCAATGCAGTCAACGAAAATATCTGGGTTATCCCCTCAAGCGAAGAGACCTTGAAGAACTACTCAGGTGCTACCCTTCTCATTGAAGGTTATATCGCTTCTCAGGGCGTGCAGGAAACTCTCAAGGAGCCCGTTAAAGAAAACTACGCTGACGACGCAGCCTACAAAAAGGCTCTCGCTGACTATAAGAAGAAACTCGAAAAGGCTGAGCCTTGGCAGCTCGAAGTTGCTTATACCTTCGCCGGCAAGGATTATTCTTTCAATCCTAAAGTTAAAGGATGGTGCATCAATGAGTGGTACAACGTTGCTCAGTCAGGTTGGAAGTGTATGACCGCTCGTGAGCAGTTTGTCAACAAATTTGACTGGCTCGACGCCGATTGCTCGGTTTCTAACGATATCCGCGTTAAAAATTGGATGACTTCAGCATTCAACTTCTCTAAGACGAACGACGTGCTTGACCAGGCTCATTTTGGCGACAACGGCTACCTGCCTCTTAAGTACACCAACTATAACCTCGATGAAAACGGTGAAGTTATGCCTGTTGGCGCCGGTTCACCTAAAGGCCAGGACTGCGCTAACGCCGACTACGTTGTCATCCGTCTCGCTGAGATTTATCTCTCGGCAGCCGAAGCTATTCTCCACGGCGCCGGCAATACAGGCGATGCACTCCGCTATGTCAACCTCGTGCGTGGCCGCGCTGGACTTTCAGTTTGGACTTCAGCTGACCTCACACTCGAAACTCTTCAGGACGAACGTTGCCGTGAGCTTTATGCTGAGAACTGCCGCCGTACAGACCTTATCCGTTATGGCAAATGGATTTCTGGTTACAACTGGAACTGGAAAGCAGGCGTAGCCGAAGGCGCCAACCTTCCCGACCGCTGTCTGCTCTATCCGCTGCCCAGCTCTATCGTGACTCTTGCAGGCTACACTCAGAATCCCGGTTACTAATTCTTCAACCATTCGCAAAGAATCATAATAATGAAAAAGTCAATCATATTTTTAGCTATTGCAGCAGCCGGATTTGCTTTCACCTCTTGCGAGGATGATAAAGAACCGGTCTATCACATTCCCACCGAGTTTGTGCTAAACACACCCCCGATGGCCGAATCAGTCTACATACTTCGCTCAGGCGATATTGTAGAGTTTACATGCTCGCAACCCAACTATGGCTACTCCGCTGTCACTAACTATGCAGTAGACTTCTCAAGTGAAGAACAATTTGTCGAGGCTACTGAAAGCTCTCCTGCAAATTATTTCACTGTTACTCCCGTTAACTCTACGAGTGCTAAGCTCGAAATCAAAGCCGAAGACATCGCTAAAGGCATTTGCGCCCGTCATGGCATCGAAACTTTCGTTGACTATCCTGAAGGCGGTCTGCCTGTCGAGGCTGCTTATGTCCGCGTGCGTGCGTGGCTTACAGGTGTGCCGACAAGCAATATTACTTCAAATACTGTAGCTCTTGGTGGCATCGAGGTTTACAATCCATATCCTGCCGTGCCAGGTCAGATTTATTTCGTCGGCGCACCCAGCGGATGGGTCGAACCCAGCTCAGGCAATGCTGACGCTTATGAAAACTGGCAACTCAAAGAGACTGGCGTAGGCACTAACGTCTTCGTTGGCTCATTTGAAATTCCTGCAGGCGAGCAGTACTTCCGCTTCTATCAGTCACTCTCTGGTTGGGGCGACGATGGCAAGCTCCCGTCAATCGGTCCGGCAGCTGTCGACGGCGACAACACTGAGGTTACCATTACCGCACAGCCTCTCCAGCTCACTGCCGTTCCCGGTAAGGGTTCTTGGTACACTTCTGCCGACTGGGCAGGTGGTCCTGTGACCTTCACTGTTGATCTTTCTGACAGCAATAACTATAAGGTTACAATGGCAGCAGGCGCTGTAGCCAAAGAGTCTTATGTCTATCTTGTAGGCAGTCAGGTTAACTGGGCTGAACCCAGCGAGGGCAACGCTTCGGTTTATGATGACTGGAAACTCGTCGACCGTGGTGAGACAGGTGTCTACACCGCAACATTCACAATCCCCGAAGGCGACCTTTATTTCCGCGTTTACCCGGGTCTCACAGGCTGGGGTGCTACACCCTATTCATCGTCTTCAACAGGTGACAACATCGATATCAATCTTGACTCTCCCCTCTCTTATGTAGAGGGCGAAGGCTGCTGGGTATTGAATTCAAAAGGCGAGGAATACACCTTCACTCTCGACACCAATGACGGCACAATAACAGTGTCTTATCCCGAGCTCCCCGAAGCTTATGTTTACCTCGTGGGCAGTCAGGCTAATTGGGCAGAACCCAGTGAAGCTAATGAATCAGTCTATGACAATTGGAAACTTGTCGACCGTGGTCTCACCGGTGTTTACACTGCAACATTTGATATCCCTGCAGGTGAGATGTACTTCCGCGTATATCCTGCCCTTACCGGTTGGGGTTCGACTCCTTACGCATCATGTGAGAAAGACAATGTTAACATTGCTTTTGGCACAGCTTTGAATTATGCCGAAGGCGAAGGCTGCTGGGTGTTCAATGCTGACGGCACAAGTGTCACATTCACTCTCGACACTAACGCCGGAACTATGGCAATCGCCAAAGCCGAATAATCAATTCCCGTTCTAACACCCCGGCGGCGCGGTCAAATGCCGCCGGGATAAATAAAAAGATAATACAAAGACAATGAAAAAATTCGCTTTTTTATCAATAATCGCTCTCGGACTGGGAATGGTTTCATGTGATGATTTCTCATATCCCAATCCTCCGGCTCAATCCAATCCCCAAGAGACGGTTTTCGAATCATCTTCGCTGACTTTGACGTCGGTGGCTTCATCTGATGTTAATCTCGCTCAGGCCAATGACGCTAACAAGGCTGTAGCCTTGGCTGAACTCGCCTCAATCGAGGGTCTGCCCGAAGGCTATGATTTGGCTTTTGTCGGTCAGCTGTCAGGCAACGAAAACTTTGGTGGCGCTAAAGACTTTGCTGTCTCTTTCGACGGTAAGACCATCACAGCTGCTCCCGATGTGCTTGACGCAACCTTCCATGATGCCCTCGGCACTATGGCTCCTCAGGCTAAGACGGTCTATATCCGCTTCAAAGCTTATGCACAGAGCGAAACAAGTCCGGCTCTCCGCCTCGGCAGTATGGAAACATACTTTGGTAATGTTACCACAAGCATGACTCCGTTTGCCCCTGATTTCGTAGTTGAAGATACTTATTACCTCATCTATTCTTCAGATGCCGAAACTTGGACCAAGGCGAACGCTATCAAGTTTAATCATAGCTCATCAAGCCCCTACGATGACCCGACCTTCACTATGATTTGCAACTTCACTTCTGAGCAAATTGACGAAGGTGTATTCTGGAAAGTCATTCCCCAGACTACTTACGATTCTTTCAATCTTGATAACGGTGTCGTTTACGGCGTACCAGAAAAAGATTCTGAGAGTCGCAACGGTTCACTTGATAACAGTGCTGACCAGCTTGCAGGCTACTTCGACATCGCCGGGCCTGCTCTATTTGATATCAATATGAAAGAGCTCACATTCTCTTACAAAGAGGCAATCGCCAACTTCTGGCTCGCCGGTGACAATGTCAACGGCCTCGAATGGAGCTTTGCTGACCAGGCCACTATGTGGACTAAGAACTATGTTGATTATGCCGGCTTCGCTAACCTCGGCGCCGAATTCAAATTCTCTCCCACCAACGGATGGAATGGGGACTTCGGTTCTGACGACGGTCTGACATTCTCAGATGAGAATGGCGAGTTGGTTGGAAAAGGTGTGGCTACCGGTAGTAAGAATATCAATGTAGCCCAACCGGGCTTCTACTACATCGCTCTCAACTATAGCAACCGTGACCTCCAGATTGTCAAGATTGACAGCTTCGGCATTATCGGTGGCTTCAACGGCTGGGGTGCATCAGTAGATATGGCAGCGTCTGAGGACAACATGGTCTACACTCTCACTTATGACCTCAACCAGGGTGACGAATGGAAGTTCCGCGCTAACGGTCAGTGGACTGTTTCTCTCGGCGGCACATTCGACAACCTTGACCCATTCAATGGCGCAAACTTCGTATGCCCCGAAACCGGCACATATGATATCACCCTCGACCTCTCAACTCTCCCTTGGACTGCAACAGTCGTGAAGAAATAAGCAATCAATTATTTCCTTTCATAAAAAAATCTCAATAGTGGACGTCCACTATTGAGATTTTTTTTATTTGGGTGTTAATTTATTCAGCCTTAATCTTCGAGAATCTCATAAGAGATAGCGTCCATGTAGTAGAATGACAGGTAAGACTTACCTTCGGTAGCCTCGCGCTTGGCGATACGGGCGCGGTAGTCATCCATACGCTCCTTGAAGGTGTTAAGATCCTGTTGACCCTGCGCCGCGCGCTCAGTGTCACATCCTACCGACGCATTGGCCGCTCTATGCGCCGACTCCTCGCCGCGCTCCTCGGCAATCTGGTTGATTGGCTCGTTAAACTCGCGCTCCATTTCAGCTATCACGTCATTATCAATACGCTCTTCGCGGAATACTCCGGTGACAGTCATCGGATGATGAATCGTTGACTTTGAGAAAGGCTGATCCATCAGAGGAAACGCCTCGCAACGAATCTGCACATTATCGGCATTACCTTGAATAAATGCCCTTCGGCCACCCTGAGTGCATAAGTGAGAACAGATGCCTTCGATCGTGATAGTATCCCCGACATAGCGGTCAGGAGTCTCGAACACCTCATCAACAGTCAGTGCGTCAAACACTTCGATTACAGCTTGTTCTTTAGTTTTCTCGCCGCTGCAAGAGCTCGCGATCATCGCTGCAACAGCAGCAAAAAATAAAATAGATTTTCTCATAACAGTAATTATTAATTTTTCATTCTTCATTCCTCACTGCTCAATCGCCTCATAAGCATCAGGGGGACGAAAGCAAACAGCCCGCAAATCAACGTTAGAGCGGCTCTCCCGGCTGTGCCCGCAGCGTGCTTCCCTCGCGCGACAATCAACACTATAATGACCAGCACCACATTAAGCCACAATGCTTTCCACGACCAGTCGCCGACACGCGGATAGACATACTTGTCATCGGGGTCCGTGAAGCGGGTCGTAAACGGGAAAATCCACTTTTCTGCCTTGCGGCTTAGCGACGTCTGATTAGTGAAGTCATAGACCGCCAGCACCGAGTAATCGTCAGGGGCAAGGGCTATCCATTTTGAGCGGTCGCCTGATCTGACTTTCACACACCAGCTGAAAAGATTTTTCATAATCATTATGCGGTCTTTTTCGGGATCAAATCTCACACCGTTAAGTTTTACGATCGAGTACCCGTCATCGTGGTTGATGGCATACATATTATTGGCCGCGTCGGTTAAGAGACCGTAGAGCAGCCGGTCGCCGTTCTCAAGCACGAAGACGTGTTCGGCCGCGATCGTGTCATCGAGCGGTATGCGCGCCATGCTCGGACGACCGGCCTGCATCTTCAGGTGATAGAGCTTGTTGTCGGCATCGATGATTAGATAGCCGTTGTCATATGACTTTCGGGTGGTCACATTGGCGTTTGCCTCCTTTGCCGGAAATGAGAATCTCTTGTCTGCAAACATTTTTGCAAAACGCGCAGTCCTCGTCTCGTCGAGTGAATTTGACGCGATATCGATGATCTCTACCGCGCCCGCCATCGTGAGCACCACTTCAGGGTCCTCAAACTTAAATCTCGCGGGCATCGACTCCATCAGCGGGTAGACCGTTGGCACCGATCGGTTGATATCCTTTGGCGCGGAGCTGAATATCCAGCTGTTCATCCTGATGTCGCGCATCGTTATCTCCACGCCCTTGATCGAGTCGGGCAACTGCCCTTTGGCCGACAATTGGCCGACGAATATCTCAGGCAGCAGCGAGTCGCGCTCGTCCATCGTGAAATGCCGCCCGGGCTGTTGCGTGATAGGATCGACCTCATAGATCTCCGGCTCATCAGTCTTGCTCTCTGCGTTAAAGTCAGTCACAACAAAGCGGTCGATGATCGGCGAGTAGCTGACAAATGGCTCGCGGTCTCTCTCTGTGAAACATAGCCCGTAAAGCCATGGCAAGACCCAGCTCATTACAGCCGTCGCAAGCAGCAGAAACAGTGTGTAGTAAGTCTTTTTCATATCAATCCTGATGGCCCTCCTTAAACCGCGCGATAGATCCAAACGAGAAAATCGTGATTACAACAATAAAGATTATTATGCCGGCGATCATATAGTTATAGGCCGCCATCGTGGCCGGCTGCAAGAACATCACCAGCAACACAGCTAATCCGACGAGGCTCAGCAGTATCCTCATATACCACGTCCCTTCCAGACACACCGCCGTCACAAAAAGGTAAGCCACAAATCCGGCCAGATACCATGGCAGTATCGTCAGGCACACCCGCCCGACAAGCTCGCTGTGAAAGATCGTCGAGTCATAAATCAGTATGACAGCCGCCTGCAGCAGATAGATCGTCAGCAGTTCCAGCAGGCCCGTTGCGAGCATCATGGCCACAAGTCCATACTGCGGCAAAGGCAGATGCAAAGTCAGCTTCAAGCGTTTCTGCACCACTTCGGGCGCCATCTGCGCCACGCCGATGGCAAGACCGATGGCGAGCGGTATGTAGGTAAGCGTGTCGACATACGACACATCCTTAAGCAGCATCGAGAGCCACAGCGTCACAATCCCGTGCTCCGTGATCACCGCTTTTGTGCGCAATATCACATAAATGGCCACAACGAGCGCCACGGCGAGCGAGATAAAAAACACCCGCCGGGTCTTGAGCCACTCTTTATACAATATAGATGAGTACATTGCTTTTGTCATTTAACGTTAATTAATACTTGCCTGTCAGGCCGATAAACGCGTCCTCAAGCGATATCGGCGCGCGCTCGAAGCCGCTGTGCGATATGCCGTTTGACTCAAGATAGTGCTTGACATAATCAGCCCCGTCAAAAGAATAGAGCTCTACCTCGCTGCGTATCTTGCCGGGATTGATAATCTTAGGGTCATCAGGCAAAGCAGCGTCGCTGTCGGTGTGAAACTTATACATCCCCAAATCAGTGAGCAGCCTGTCAACGGGCATCTGAGTGAGTATCTTGCCGTAATCGAGTATGATGCAGTCATCTATGAGACGCTCGAGATCCTGAATGATGTGTGATGTCATAAACACTGTCTTGTCCTCGGCCTTGGCAAACTCGCGCAGATAGTCAATAAACAACCGGCGGTAGCCGGGGTCGAGGCCGAGCGAGAAGTCATCGAGCACCAGTAGATCAGCGTTCTGGGCGAGTATCAGACCCAGCGCCACCTGCGACCGCTGGCCGCACGACATAGTCGAAATCTTCTGATTAGGCGACACCTTCAGCTTCTTCATCAGTTCATAATAAGCTTCGCGCTTCCACTTCGGGTAGAACTTCGCATAAAATTTCTCGATCTGCTCGATGGTCATGAACGCATACTGCACATGGCCCTCGATGAGCAACGCTATGCGCGCTCTTGTCTCTGGTCGCATCTCGGTGATCGACTCTCCGAATATGCGGCACTCGCCCGCCTGTGGCCGCAGATAGCCCATAAGAATGTTGATTGTGGTGGTCTTGCCGGTGCCGTTTTTACCGAGCAGCCCGAGTATCCGCCCCTTTGGCACATCAAAGCTCAGGTCGCTGTAGATGATGCGTCCTTTGCCGTAGCGCTGGGTCAGGTTTTTGACCGATATTACTGATTCTTGATTGTTATGCATCTCAATGTTGTTTTCTATGTTAAAATGTCAAAGACAGACAGGCCGTCAGCTGGTTGACATCAGTCTGCGATTTGTAGTCGCTGTGCTGCATCTCAGCCGAGAGCGACACCACGACCGTCTTAAGCGCACGCATCGCCGTCAGCCTGACCTGCTGCGATGAGGCGTCATGGCTTTCATATCCGACCAGCGCCGCTATCGCCCAACCGCGGCTGAGTCTTTTGATGGCGAAAAGCGACGCTCCGGCAATGATATATCTGCTTTTGAGCGTCTGCGACGGCTCGGTCAGTGACTCCTTGTCGTCGGCATATCCGACTTTAGGCGTAAGTGTCATCTTTGTCCCCCGACTGCCGAGTGTCAGGGCCACAGGCAGCTCAGCCGTCACCCCATAGCGGTCATGATGATAATTCTCACGCTCACCGATCTTAGTGTAATTATCAGCAGCTGAGCCAAAGAGATTTTCAGTGGCCGCGCGTTTGATCATATATCCGGCTATGGTCGGGAAGAGCGTGAGTCCTGAATTGAGCCTAAAGAGTCGCGATGCGCGAGCGCTGAGCTCGGTTGTTGCCGTCGTGCCAAACTTAAGGTTGTTGTAGCCGTTTAACACCAGGTCGACACTTGTCTTAGCAGCCGTGACCTCGCCATAGAAACTGTCGCCTAAGGCCATTGGCAAAAATTGGAGCGACGCGCTGTAAGCGCTCAGACGGTGAGCGCTGCTTTGCGCATCAGCTCCCCTGAAACGGCTCGACACTGTGCCTAAACCGGTGTGGACCATCGTGATTGCGTGAGTCGTCGAGTTATAGAAGTCCACGTCAGTGTCCTGATTGTAAATCCTGACCCCGAGATTAAGCCCGAGCATATAGCCGCAGCCAAAGGTCCTCGCCCCGCCGATCGCGACGTTGAGGTCTGACACGATATTTTTCACGCGTGGATCCACCGATCGGTGAGCCACCGTCGCCCCGTAGTCAGCCTTGACGCCGGCTACCCAAGCGGAGCCGAACGTCCTGCTCCACCCGCCGCCGAAGTCATACCTCTGGCTGCTGAGGTCTCCCCCGGTGTCATCACAGAGCACAAATGGCCCGACAGTCTCATAATCTGTGACATCGCAAAACGCTACGCCAAGCGTTGTGCCACGCTGATAGCCGGCATGGCCCCAAACGGTGCTGACAGCCGAAAGCTTGTAATATGTCTCTGCCGAGAGTCCGAAGAGATTGTGCCCGCAGCCATTCTGAACCGTCACCGGCTCATCAGTGCGTTCTGTATCAGCAGTCAGCATCGCTGACGACAGACTGACGCTATCGGCAAAATGCATCGCCGCCGTCCCGGAGTGATAGTAAGCGCGTATGCTTCGGTCGGTCGGAGCTTCGCGCTCCAACTTCAGGTCCAGGAGGTGATCACCATTTTGAGGAGCGCCCGACGCTGCCGGCATCCCCAGAATTATAATGACCATAAGGCTAACAAGCTCTTTGCGGCTCATCGGTGCTTAATTAAGTTCTTCTTTCGTGTTGATATTGACGATCTTGAAGTCTTTGGCCGAGTCATCTGTGTCCTGAAGTATGATATTGCCATCGGCTGACTTGCCGGCCTCGCGGCGCACAAACATGCGGTAAGCCCGGTCAGAGGCGCTCTGCGGATCATCGTTGATTGATTTGTAGCTGATGTCAATCGACGGCGGCAGGCAAAAGAATTCCTGAGAGCTTGCCGGGCAGAGGTTCACGCCGTCGATGATCCATTCGAGTGGCATGTAATACTGATTCTCGCGGGTGAGATACTGCTCAGTAAATGTAAAGTAATAAGTGTATGAGCAAGTATAGTCTCTCAGATAAGACTCTGCTGTGACGCCTTCAGGTATGCGCGCGATGGCATACGATCGGTTGGCCTGCTGAGAGAGGATCCATATTGTGGCCGAGTAGCTGTACCATTTCTCGAGATTGGGCACGGCCGGGTTATCTGTGTCGCGGACAGTCCCGATGGTCACTTCGTCATACCACTCGAAGTCGGCACCACGGTAATCCTGAGCGCCGGCTACGTCAGCCGACCATTCTATTGCCTGGTCGACGATGGTGATTGACTTGCCCGGCTCGATAGGATGGTCCTTGCCGCTGCCCGGGATGACATAGACCGTGCCGACGAGGAAGCGTTGATCGGGAGTCGGAGTTAAGTCGGGATAAGAGGTAGAGTTATTAAGTGAGCCTTCGCAGATAGCAAGTCCGTCGGCATAGATTGTCTCATCTGTGTTATTATAAATGCTTATGTGTGAATCATATAGCAGTCCTTTGCCGGTAGCGTTAAGTGACCCGAGGTAGATCTCGCTTATAACCAATGAGTTGTCGGGATTATAGAAGAACCAGTCGAGCGTAATGGTGCGGGTGGTCTCAGTGATGACAACATTCTGGGCCACGGCACGCATATTTTTCTGCACGCTTGACTCGCCTGACGATACAAGTGCGTTGGCCTCGATATTATAAATGCCCGCAGCGAGATGCAGATTATTGATGTCGGAAGTGGTCGTGACTGTGCCTGTATTGATTTCAGTGAAAACAATTTCCTGCGAGTCAATTACATATCCCGCGGGAAGCACGGGATTGACCGCAATTTCATAGACCGGGGCGATTTTGTCATCATCGCTGCATGACAGCATAGCCGGAGCCATCAGTGCGCACACTGTTAATACTTTGACGAGATTTCTTTTACAGTTCATAATAGAGTGATAAATGTTTGTTATTATTAGATTTTAAAATTTATTTCCATACCGAAATAAGGTGAGTAATATCTCCTTACCACGACCCCGTAAGGCTTATAGTCAGGTGCGACAGTAAACAGTCGGTTGACATATAGGGCCACATTCACCCGATTGCGCCAGAACGTCTTTGTAGCCTTGAGATTGACTGCCGTCTCGGCAGGCACGGTGTTCTTGTCAAAGACCGTCGGATTGTACTCTCTCACAAGTTGCTTAAGGTAAGCATCCTGCATCGACGCTTCGGTAAACTCAATGACGTTTCCGTCGATGTCCATATAGTGAGTCGGGATGCCGGTCTTGAAGTGAGTCTGCCGCGAGGTGAACCATACGGTCTGAAACGCTATCGAAAAGCGCAACCCTAACTGCGGCAGGTCTGTATCAAGCATCACATTAGTGTTCAGGCTCTTATAGATGCTGCCGTCTGCGTCGTCATAGAGCCCGACAAATGGTAGCTCCTGACCGTTAATCACGATGCCGGGCTTATACCACAGCGGGTCGCTGTTGGTGTTGACGGTCTTCATATAGGCACCGCTGACGGTGACGCGGGTCTTGATGGCCTTGATGCGACGCGACTGGAGTGTGTACTCGACGCCCTCTTTGCGGGTCGAGCTGCCGTTAGTGACCGTCGGCCTCACGGCCATATAGCGCATCTCGGCCGAAGGCAGATCTTCGAGCACGGGCGCACGGTCGGTCACCTCGGGCCGGTAAGCCGAAGCGTCATAGCGGCGGTAAGTGTAGTGATGCACTATGCCCGCATGGCGGAACCCGTCGTTCATCGTCTCGCGGAAATATATGACCGACAGTCGGTTGCCACGATATGACAGATCGCCTCTCACTTCCCACTTAAGATTTCGCGCGGCCTTAAGATCGTAGTTGGTTATGTCTTCGACATATGTCATCACGTTCATGACGCGATAGTCGGCCACGTTGTGATAGTAATTGAGCTGCTCGAAGTCAGTGTATAAGAGATCGGGATAAAGGAAGGCCGCCACAGGCATTTTTGACTGGAGGCCTATGCCCCCGCAGAGCTCGGGGATGAGGTTGTGACCGGCAATGTGCCAAGCAGGCAGCGTCCATGTCAAGCTTGCCCGCGGGTCAAGGTAAGGCTTGCCCGAGAGTGCATAGCGCGAGTCGAGGTGCAGCAACTGGGTCTCGCGCAGTCCGATGACACCCTCCAATGTCTGGCCACCGAAGCGCAAGACATTGCGGCTCTCGACGTAGGCCGACAGTTGGTGCATCGCAGGTATGTCGCTGAATGCCCGCGGCCGCGACGAAATGCTCGCCGTGATCGGCCGCTCTATGTCATAGACATTGCCTCGGCCATAGTTCTTGCTCATATTCCACTCCACCCCGGCCTTAAGAAAAGTTGAGAGCCGGCCCGATGTACGGCTCATGGTGGTCGCGCCCTTGATGAAGGCCGTCAGGGGATCGCCCTCAACGTCGAGCGTCGCCAGATAGTGCATAGGCAGATAGCCGACATAGTTGCTGCCAGGCGTCAACGACACCGGCATCGGCATAATCCTTGACTGGGCAACGTGGCGCGTCTGATGGAGCCGCTCACGGTTGTAGCTCAGGCCGGCAGTGAGTGACGCCTCCTGCAGGAAAGCGCGCTCGACCGGGCGGAGCGTCACCGAGTTGTTCCACGAAAAGCTATGGTTGGCCGTGCTGAAGCGGTCAATGGTGTTGTTGACCGTCAGGTCAGGGTCATTGTTATCTCTTTCAAATGAGGCTCCGTAGTTAAGCGACGCATTCCACCCCACATAGAGGGCGTCGTTGTCAAAGCGCTTGTTGCTGCGCAGCGAGGCAGTGATGCGTTTGTAGTTTTCACGTGAATTGCGAGGGTCAATTTTTGCGTCAAGGTAGCCGATGCCGACATTCACGATCCAATCCTTGCCCGGCATCCTGAAGCCCTTGCCGGCATAGAAGAGCTGGCTCTTGCTGTCGGCCTTGAAACGCGCCTCGAGTCGCGACACCCCGCTCTTGCGCTTGATGTTGACCAGACCCGAGGTCAGCTCGCCGTACTCGACCGAGGCAATGCCTCTGACTATCTCAACCTTCTCGATGTCATCGGTGGCTATGCCGCGCATATCGACTCCCTTGCCTACAGTTTCGCGATCGGAGTGGTTGGAGTCGGGGGTAGTCTGCATGACGGCATTGCTGTTGACCGGCACACCGTCGATGATAAATGATGTGCCGATGGCCGAGGTCATATAATCGTCGGTCGGCGTGACGTTGAGAGCTGTGCGAAGATTGATCACATTGGGCGCACTCATCGACGGGTCTTTTGACACATGGCCGGGCAATAGTTCGAGCAGGTCGGTAAAGCTCGACGGCTGAAGATGCTGCATCGCTGTGGTGTCGATGATCGATGCACTCGAAGCGCTGTGTGACTCCCGAGCCGTCACCACCACCTCGAGCAGCTCAACGCTCTTAGCCGCGCCGCTATCGGGGAGGCACACGTCAGCCGACGCTTCAGCCGCCGCAAAGCTTGCGGGAAGTATGATTGCTGTGATAATATGACGGAGTGATCGGTTCATCAGTTGCTTGGGCTGGGGGGCTGCACGCGGCCTCATTATTGGTAGTGCAAAATTACCCACACCCGTCAAAGCCCGAAATACTCAAAAATAGGTAAATGTCTATACAGAAAGCAGCCGCCACCTACTGCAAATTGAGTAGATGGCGGCCGTATAGCGACAAAATATCGGGATGTCTACAGCAATTTTTCACTGATGTGATAAAGCGGTCGCCGCTTTACCTCGATGAAGATGCGGCCTACATAGAGCCCGACAATTCCGATGGCTAAAAGTATCACCCCGCCGACAAACCAGATCGAAAGCATCAGCGATGCCCAGCCGTGCTCGGCTGTGCCGGTGATCAGCGACCACATTACATATACGCCAATGCCGATGGCCACAAACACAAAAACCAAGCCGGTCGACAGTATGCTGTAAATCGGTTTGACCGAAAACGACGTTATGCCGTTAAGGGCCAATGTCAGCATCTTTGAGACGGTGTATTTTGACTCGCCGGCCTGACGCTCGCTGATGACATCATCGACAGTCGTCGAGCGGAAGCCGATCATCGGGATGATGCCTCTAAGAAAGAGATTGCGCTCCTCATAGCGGCTCAGCTCTTCGACTACGCGGCGGCTCATGAATCGGAAATCGGCGTGGTTGTAAACGGTCTCGACGCCCAACTTGCGCTGCAATTTGTAAAAGGCCACGGCTGTCATGCGCTTCAGCGCCGGGTCGGCTTTGCGCGAGACCTTAACGCCGTAGACCACGTCATAGCCCTGATCGTAGGCGTCGACCATCTTGCCAATCGCCTCGATATCGTCCTGAAGGTCGACGTCGATGGTCACCACGGCGTCGGCTGTCTCGACTGCCGTCAGCATGCCGGCGAGTATCGCCTTCTGATGGCCGGCGTTATGGGCGAGGTCAACGCCCTTGAAATGAACCGGGTCAGCAGCGTGGAGCGCCTTGATGAGCTCCCAGGTGCGGTCGCGGCTGCCGTCGTTGACAAAGAGCACAAAACTGTCGGCGCTAATCTTCCCTTCGCCTGACAGGCGCCCGATGAGCTCACGCAGACGCTCGGCCGACCGGTCGATGACGGCCTCCTCGTTGTAGCACGGACAAACAATAGCAAGCCTGATCATCGTTGTATCTTGGTTTTTGCGAAGTCGTAATATGTAGTGAACTCATAGCCCGAGCCTTTGAAATAATCGATCAGCGCGCCGAGTCGCTTAACCATGCCCTCACCCGAATTATGCTTTATCAGATAAGGCATCTTCAAGTCAGGTCGCGACGCGAGGTCAACAAATTCCCACGGATGAAAATATGTGGCAAAATAACCGTCGTGGTCAGCAACTCTGCGCGCCAGACGGCGATAGAGCTTAGCAGGCAGATGGTGACAGCTGAGCCAGAACAGAGGGAAGCGCACCCAGGGGGTAACCGATGCCGGAATCTGGAGCACTCCGTCTTTCATAAAGCAGGTGCGCGGATCAGTAAGGTGCATATATCGGCCGGGGATGAAGGCCGGGTTGAGCGACGAATTATAGACGTAACCGCAGCGGGCAATCTCAGCGTCAGACACCGGGAACATCCTGGGCTGTCGGTAGCCCTTGATTGTCAGACCACTCAGCCGCTCGATGATCTCTTTTGACCGGGCAACGTCGCTCGGCTGAGGGCGCCAGTGATCGCAGCCGTGGGCAGCGAGTTCGTGACCCTCGTCGACGATGCGGCGCATAATCTGCGGAGCATTCTCAACGAAGTTTGACGTGCAGAAAAAAGTAGCCTTGACTCCGCGCTCGCGCAGAGTGTCGAGGATGCGCGTCGTTCCGGCAACAGAGATCTTCATCGACTCATCAAGAGCGATCTCGACCCCATGCTCACGGGGCACATCAAACTCCTCCGTATCAAAACTCAACAATATTTTTGCCATAGTCTATAAATTATCTCCACAAAGGTAAATAAAAAAATCTCGTTTTTTGTTTATCTTTGTGTCTCAAAATCATTTTTTGCTTGCAATGAAACGGATATTTTCTCTTTTACTGGCGGGTGTGGCAGCTTTGACGGCATCGGCAGCCAAAGTTGATACGGTCACTGTCAACACTACCAATCTCGAAACTCCAATGACTGTGCTGGTCGTTACGCCTGAAAATGCTCAGCCCGACCAACGCTTCCCGGTGGTTTACGCGCTCCACGGAGCCTATGGCAACTACAAGGACTGGCTCGGCCATCAGCCGCGCATCAAGGATATGGCCGATCTCTACGGCATGATCATCGTACATCCCGACGGCCGCGACTCGTGGTATATGGACTCGCCGATCAATCCTAAGATCAAGATGGAATCGTTCTTCATCGAAGACCTGATCCCCTATATCGACGCACACTATCCGACCATCGCTGACCGCACGAAGCGCGCCATCACCGGTCTGAGCATGGGCGGCCACGGCGCGCTCAACCTTGCCTTCCGTCACCCCGACGTGTTTGGCAACGCAGGCAGCATGAGCGGCGGTGTCGACATCCGTCCCTTCCCCGGCAACTGGGGTCTGCCAAATCTGCTCGGCCCCGCTGACCAATATCCCGAAAACTGGGAGGCGGCGTCGGCCATAACCCACGTCAAAGACATCAAGCCCGGCGAGATCAATATCTACTTTGACTGCGGCGTCGACGATTTCTTTGCCGAAGTCAACGATAATCTCCACCGCGCCCTGCTGGAGGCCAAAATCCCCCACGACTATGTGTCGCGTCCCGGCGGCCACACATGGGAATACTGGAATAACTCTATCCTCCACCACCTCCTCTATTTCAACGAGGCCTTCAATCGATGATACTCAGCTCGTTACAGCTCACCAACTTTAAGAATATCGGTCACTGCTCGCTCGACTTTTCGCCTAAGATCAATTGCTTTCTCGGGGACAACGGTGTGGGCAAGAGCAACTTGCTCGATGCGATCCATTATCTGAGCTTCTGCAAGAGCTTTGCCGGGCTCAGCGATCCGATGCTCATCAAGCGAGGCGAGGACTTCGCGATAGCGCGCGGACGATACGTGCGTCGCGATGTCGAGGAAGAGCTCTTAGTGGGCCTCGCCACGGGCAAACGCAAGTCATTCAAACGCTCGGGCAAGGAGTACCGCCGCCTGAGCGAACATATCGGACTTTTCCCCCTCGTCATGGTCGCTCCGGCCGACATTGAGCTTATCAACGGCAGCGGCGAGGTGCGCCGTCGCTTCCTCGATATGGTTATATCTCAGGCCGACAACCGATATCTTGAGGCGCTTATCCGTTACAACCAGGCCCTGACGCAGCGCAACTCAATGCTGCGCGACGGCATCGGGGATGCCAATCTTTATCTCGCCGTCGAAATGCAGATGGAGATGGCAGCAGACTATATCCACAAAGTTCGCGCCGAGCGCATCGACAGCCTGTCAGATATATTCGGCCGCTACTATGCCGCCATATCAGACACCCGCGAGACCCCGCGGCTCATCTATCGCTCGCATCTCTCTGAAGGCAAGAGTTTTGGCGAGCTGCTTAACGCCAACCGCGAGCGTGACCGCATACTGCGCCACACATCGGTGGGCGTCCATCGCGATGACATAGAGATGACTCTCGACGATATGCCGGCGCGTCAGACAGCGTCGCAAGGCCAAGCAAAGACCTACACTCTCGCTCTGCGGTTCGCGCAATATGAGTTTCTGCGCGAAATCACCTCTCTGTCACCACTTCTGTTACTCGATGACATTTTCGACAAGCTCGATGCGGGGCGCGTGGAGCGCATCATGCAGTTAGTCGCGACCGATACCTTCGGCCAGATCTTTGTCACCGATACCAATCGCCGTCACCTCGACGAAATCATCTCACTCACAGGCGGCAGCGACGCTATCTGGCAAGTATCCGCCGGCCAATTCACCCCGGTAAGGTAGTCGAGGTCTGTTTTGCCGACTATTATCTTGGGAGGGTGTCAGGGCCGTCCCAGAAGGGGGAGTAGCTGTCGGGATGGCGGTACCAGTTGAGTTCGC
>CAYRFB010000037.1:6176-17932 GCA_964423485.1 uncultured Bacteroides sp. | reverse complement strand
TAATCAAGTCACTTGCGCTCACTCACTTGCAAAATTAGCTAAAATCCCTCAACCCCAAAATATTTCCCTCGAAAAATTTGCACATTACTCAGATAAATCATTAACTTTGCGCTTGACCTTACGCCGATAGACTCCTGCGGGAGTAGGGAAGTGGGAGGTCATTGAAATATGAAAGCGTCAACTTGCGCTTGATTCTTGGTCGCTTCAGAAATCTGGCAGTTTCACTAGCATCGTCAAGGATAAAGCAACGGTAGATGTCTTCGGGTATGATTATTATGCCCTTACATCAGGTTGGTGTTAACCAATCTGATGGGTTGTATCATACGGCGTAGGCTCTTCGTTGCTCGTTCCACGATGTAACGGCTATGCCAGATGCCTTGAAGCGACGGGACGAGCAGCAGTTCGGATCCTGCGCTTTTTTGTTTATTTATTTATCCTTAAGGGATTCGGGGATGAAAAATTTTGCTATGAGAAAGAAAAAAGGCGTATTTTTTACTTTATCTATTATAATTTATGTGATTGTTTGCGCAGTAATTTATTACTGTGTTCCAATTTATATTCAAGAGAAAAAGGAGACTGGACGTTCAGAAGCTTATTACAATATCTATCAGATGGCTAAATACAATGATAAGTATTTAGATCTTGAATTCCACAATAGCACAAATTTGTATGAACAAATACCAATCCCAGAGGTTGAAGAACCAACGTCTAAAGATATAATCGACAGAATAGGAGCAATAGAATACATTAATACGGGAGGAGAGGATGTTGCTAATCAAATTCGTATGGAACGAGAAAAGGCGTGGTTAAAGAAATATGAAAATGCGACAGAGTTATATAATATATCTGTATATCCAGACGGACCCGATTTTCTTCAACGATATGGTTGGGCGTTAAAAATTATTGAATATAAGAAAAATATTAGTACTGAGATAGATGGGTATATGGAATACTTTATAATTCCAACTCAAGTCATCTTAAAACAGCCCAATGTGTGGGTTAGATTCAATGTAAATGATGTCATTGAAAAAGCGTTGGAATATATAATCTATGAGGATAGAGATTTAAAAAATTATTATAAGAAAGGTGCGATAATTGACTTTAAAAATGAAATAGGTTATAGGGTAAACAATGAATTCTATAATTTGAGTCAAGATGTTCCAAGCCGAATAAAATTCTTCAAAGATGGGGATAAGTTCGGTCTGCATACAAGCGAAAATGATATTTCTCCATATTATACAATAACCCATCCATGTTATGATGTCCTTATTTCACGCACTCAGCCCAAAACATATTCGCTGAAACTAATTGATGAAGAAGAAATAAATAATAAAATAAGAAATTTAAGATTAAGAGGAATTATTTATGCGTCAGTATTCTTTATTGGATTAATGGTAATACTATTAATAGTGTTTACAAGAACGAAATAATAACCTACAATAAAATATAGAATAATGAAATACGTGATTCCGAAAGAATCTAAATTTACAGAACATAAGTCAGGAGTATATTTATATGATAATATAGACATAAATATGCCAGTAACAAGATATATGAATATTGCCGAATTGTTAGGAATGATGAAAGGTGAAATATCGGTACCAATGCGTATGGCATTTCCGGATAAATTAGAGCATGGATTGCCAAATAATCCATATTCTCATCGCATATCTGTGTATGGAGATAAAGTTACACCAAAAGATATTCAGCGTTGGAATAAAATTAAACAAGATAGAATTGCCATAAAGAATTGGTTTGCAATATGTTTTTCGGAAGAATTACAGGAACGAGCTTCATTTTGGAACGCTTTTACAAAAGGAGTAGATAGTGTTTTTGTTAAAATAAAATTAGATGATTTTATTTCTGCAATTGATACTACAAATTTCAATTTATATATTGGTAAGATAAAATATAGGGAGAGTATCTCTACTCATGACTTAGTAGATTTTGCGTTTACAAAAGAAACGCCATACAGAGATGAAAAAGAGATAAGAATATATCTATTGCCTAAATCCGGTGAATTAAAATGGGAATATGAGGATAATAGAAGCCGTTATAAAATGAATTTTAATTTCAAGCCTCAGATTTTTTCAAAAATAACATTATCGCCTTTTATTCCGGGGATAGTCAAGCCAATATTTATTAAGGAATTATTGGAAACAAATAAATTCAATAGGGAAAAATTAGAACCTTCAAAAATACATTAGAAAAAGAGGAATATGACATACGAAGAAGAGAATAAAAAAATTGAAAGAGAGATAATAGATATTGATAACGAGATTGATGCACTAATTCAATTGAAAGAATCAATTTCGCAAGAATACTCTCAATTACCTCGCCCTAGCCAATATGATTATTTTAATCGTTGCTATGAGATTCAGAAAAAGCTCCGACTAATAGATGAAAGAATAACATTATTGAAGGAATGTCAAAAGGTAAAAGAGGGTATCTTGAAAGAAAATCCCAGAAAACGAAAAATTAGAAATGCGCTCATCTCAACAGTCCAAGGTTTAGGCCTTGATAAACTTCCAGAACCGCCGAGGCATGTTTCGGGGCGAGTTTATGAGGTAAGTGACGGTTGTTTTTATTGGATGCTGGGGTTTGTGATAATAGGATTTTTGATTATAATGATTTGGATGAGTTGAAAAAGCTAATGCTCAATATTTAATTTGTTAATTTTTTTTAATATGATTGAATTTATCATCTCATTAATAGTTATTGTTATTTGTTATTTGCTTTTTGGTAAGGCAGATACAAAAAGAGAAATTCTAAATCAAGTTGGATTAGATCTTAGTGAGGATTGCTATAACTCGAAAAAAGAATCTGAGTTTGAGAAGTATTGTAAGAAATCTATTAAGATTGCGGCTAAAGGCTTTGAAGGTGAGACTGAAGATGACTTCCTTTCTTTTACTGGGAATTTCCTATCTAATGTTTATTGGAACGATTCGTATATTGGAATAAAAAAGCATTATGTTAGTTTTGCGAGAATTGTAATCGATAGAAGAAAAAGAGATATATTTGCCGGAAACGAAGATAAAATATCTCGTCGTTTTAATTTTTCTGACAGTGTATCTAGAAACAATTATATAAGAATTTTATGGGAAAAATATCAGTACCCATGGCCACAAGATTGGCTTAAATCAGATCGCTCCTAAACAGCTGAATCTGTAACAGATATTTAAAAGGAAATACAAATATTAATTCTTTATTGTTTAGAAAAGTTATTTGAAGTCATTTGAACAATGCGATCATTTTCATAGTTTTTAATTTGATAAAGGAAAACATTGAAAGAAAATGAATAAGATTTTGGTTGTGTCGGGGCATACCGATTATAAGAGTTCGTTGGCCAATCGTGCGATCCTTGATGAGTTTCATCGCGTAGTGCCCGAGGCTGAGATAGTGTATCTCGATGCGCTTTATCCCGACTTTAATATAGATGTCGAGCGCGAACAGCGCCGACTCGTCGAAGCTGACACAGTGGTGTTTGAGTTCCCGTTTTGGTGGTATAGCGCGCCGTCGCTGATGCGCCGATATTTCGAGCTTGTTCTCGCTCACGGTTTTGCCTATGGTTCGACAGGCACGGCTCTCCACGGCAAGAAGCTCGTGATGTCGTTCACCGCCGGAGCTCCCGAGGCAGCCTATACCCCTGAGGGTTATCAGCATTACACGATGGATCAGTTTGTGCCTCAATTCCGCGCATTGTCAAATCTATGCGGCTTTGATTATCAAGGTGAAGTGGTCAGCTTCGGTATGATGCTGCTTAATCCTGACGACAAGGAGGCCGCTAAGGCTTTTTACGACAAAGCGATTGATCACGCTCACCGTCTCGCTGATATAGTTAAAAAGTAAGAATCAAAATTTAATACCATAACAATGGCAGCAGAAAAATATAAGGTATTGTTAGTCAACGGTAGTCCGCATGTGACCGGGTGCGTTGCGCGGGCGCTTGACGAGGTTGAGAAAACGCTTAATGCTGAGGGCGTAGATACAGAGCGCATCAACGTGGGCAACAAGGACGTGCGCGGTTGCATCGCTTGCAATTATTGCCGCACTCACGGCAAATGTGTGTTTAACGACGTAGTCAACGAGACTGCTCCGAAACTCGCTGAGGCCGATGGCCTGATTGTCGGCACTCCGGTCTATTATGCCGGCTCCAACGGTCAGCTTCACGCTTTTATGGACCGATTGTTTTACAGCACAGCCGGCACCATTGATCTCAATCAAAAGGTGGGCGCCACGGTTGTTTCGTCGCGTCGCGCCGGCAGCACGTCGGCTTTTGACGATCTGAACCATTTCTTCACCATCAGCTCTATGCCCGTGGTGTCATCAACTTATTGGAATGAGGTCCACGGTTTTACGGCCGAAGATGTCGAGACTGACCTCGAAGGACTACAGACGATGCGCAATCTCGCTCGCAACGCTGCCTTCCTCATCAAAGCCATCAGGGCACAGAAGGAGAAAGATGGTCTGCCCGAGCAGGAACATAGCGCGTTCACCAGTTTCCCCACCGAGGCGCGCCGTTAATCTTTCAGACCACATTTATAACGCTTCAGGCAGTGCGACCGTCAGTGATGACTTACGCTGCCTGATTTTTTGTAGCTATGGAGCTGCTGAGGATTTGCGAGATTTGAATTAAGGTGCTAATTTTGCAAGGAAAAATTTTAGAATGAACTATGAATAAAGGTTTGGTGGCGTTGGCGTTGGGAACGTTTGCGCTCGGCATAACAGAATTTTTGATGATGGGCATCCTGGTTAATCTTGCCAAAGATTTATCGGTGAGTGTCGCGCAGGCCGGTCACCTGATTTCGGCCTACGCCACAGGTGTGTGCGTCGGAGCCCCGGTGCTGCTCTTTGCCCGTAAATTCAAGCTAAAAACGATTATGATGGCGCTGGCGGCCCTGATTGCCATCGGCAACCTTTGCGCGGCCCTTTCGCCTAACTATTGGGCGCTCTTCGGGTCGCGATTTCTCTCCGGCCTGCCTCACGGCGCATACTTCGGCGTCGGTGCAATCGTGGCGCGCAAGCTTGCCGCTCCGGGCCATGAGGTCAGCGCGGTGTCGTTTATGATCGCCGGCATGACTGTGGCGACGCTTGGCGGCGTGCCGTTGGGAACGTTTATCACCACGGCCTTGTCGTGGCGCATGGCGTTTCTGTTTGTGGCTGTAGCCGGCGCTATCACTTTCGTTGCAATACGCTTTTGGGTCAAGGACGTTGGCCGCTTGCCTGATATGGGCTTCAAAGGCCAGTTCAAATTTTTGCGCACCTTGCCCCCGTGGCTGATCTTCGGAGGTGTGATCTTTGGCCAGATTGGCATGTATTGCTGGTACAGTTACATTGATCCCCAGTTGACCGTTGTGGCTGGTTTTGCTTCCGACGATCTGTCGTGGCTGATGATATTGGCCGGCTTCGGCATGTTTGCCGGTAATTTGGTTGCCGGCCGTCTCAGCGACCATTTCAAGCCGTCGGCCGTTGCAGCGAGCGTCCAGGCGAGCGCCATCCCGATTCTGCTGCTGTTTTTCTTCTTCGGCCACTATAAACTCGCAGCTGTGGTGCTGATGATGTTTGGCACGGCTGCCCTCTTCGGCTCGGGCAGTCCCTTGCAGTCGTCGATCGTCGGCTATGCCAAAGGCGGCGAGATGCTCGGCGCAGCTTGCATTCAGATAGCCTATAACGCTGGCAACGCAATCGCCGCAGCCATCGGAGCGGCAGCTATTAACGCCGGCTGGTCATACTCGACGACAGCCTTGTTGGGCCAACCCCTTATCTTGATCGGTTGCGTGCTGCTCATCGTGCTCTATGTGCGTTTTGAGCGCGGACGCCCTATGCGCGCTTGATGGTATAAGCCGGCCAAACTTTTTTTGCAAAAAAATTGTCATAGAGAGGGCATTGTCAAAATGATATGTTATCTTTGCACTGTGATTTTAACAAATTTTGTGTAGAACAGTGGCGACGCGTTCCGTCGCCAAAAGAGATTTTATCGTATTAGTTTAATTATCAGAGTAAAAGAATAATAGCCATGACTGACAAGCCCAACTTGAGTTTTTGGAAATTATGGAATCTTAGTTTCGGATTTTTCGGAGTCCAGATCGCCTATGCCCTGCAAAGTTCGCAGGTGAGCCGCATTTTTTCAACTATCGGTGCTGATCCTCACGATCTTAGTTATTTCTGGATATTGCCTCCGTTGATGGGCCTGATTGTTCAGCCCATTGTCGGCTCGGCCAGCGACCGCACCTGGAACCGTCTCGGTCGCCGTCTGCCTTATCTCGTGGTCGGTGCGTTGGTTGCGATAATCGTCATGTGTTTCCTTCCTAATTCCGGTTCGTTGGGTCTTGGAGTGTCACAGGCGATAATTTTCGGCTTGGTGATGCTGATGTTTCTTGACACGTCGATCAATATGGCGATGCAGCCGTTTAAGATGCTTGTCGGTGACTTTGTCAACGAGAAGCAGAAAGGTTTGGCTTACTCGATACAGAGTTTCCTCTGCAATGCCGGGTCTGTTGTGGGTTATATCGCGCCGATTGTGCTGGCGATGTTCCTGAGCAACACAGCTCCCGCGGGCGAGGTACCCCCGACGGTCACAGGGTCATTCTATCTCGGCGCCGCTATCCTCTTGCTGTGCGTGATTTATACTTTTGCCAAGGTTAAGGAGATGCCCCCTCACGAATATGCTGCTTACCACGGCATTAAGGACGAACCGGCCGCTGAAGGCAAGAAAGACAAGGTCAATATGATCACCTTGCTTGTCAAGGCTCCTAAAGTGTTCTGGACAGTGGGCATCGTTCAGTTCTTCTGCTGGGCCGCATTCCTTTATATGTGGACCTACTCGACCGATGCAATCGCGAGTCACGCGTTTGACGCGCCCTCGATCGAAGAGGTCACTGGCATTACGGTCAATGGCAAGTCATATGACGATAAATACCTGTTCAACGGCGCGACCCTCCTGCTCGCCGAAGGGCGCCAGACGCTCGCCGGCATCAAAGTCGATGGCGAAATGATGGCAGCCGGGACTGTTGTTGTCGAAGGCGACACGCTCATTGCTGGCGGAGCGCCTGTTTATAAAAACGGTGTGGCAAAAGTTTCGCCTGACGCTTCTGAGCTTGCAACTCCCGGAAAAACAATCAACGTTGACGGCCGTGAGTTAGCTGTGAATCGTTCTGCGACTACAGTCAGCGCTATGTCGCAGATCAAGCCCGGCGACCGTCTGATCTTAGCTCATATTGCCAAAGATCCTGACGGCACAGGCAAGTATGTCCTCGAGCAGACTACCGACCTGCCGGAGATAGGGGCGAACGATGAAATTTCACTGAATTATAAGACCGTGCTCAACGCCGCAAGCAAGGAGTATCAAGACGCCGGCGACTGGAACGGTGTGCTTTTGGCTATCCAGGCCATAGCAGCTGTCATCTGGGCGGTTGTGCTGTCGCAGTTCCGCCGCCGCAAGCTCGGCTATTCGCTCAGCTTGCTGATCGGTGCGCTCGGCTTCATATCAGTTTACTTCATCCATCATCCTCACTTGCTCTCAGTCAGCTATGCGCTGATGGGATGCGCGTGGGCCGCAATCCTCGCTATGCCTTTCACTATTCTCACCAATGCACTGTCGGGCAATCATATCGGCACATATCTCGGACTCTTTAACTGCACTATCTGCATCCCACAGATCGTTGCAGCTCTCTGTGGCGGCTTGGTGTTATCTTGGTTCCCCGCCGGATCTAACGGCGCGCCCCAGACAGTGATGATGCTCGTCGTGTCGGGTATTCTGCTCGCCGTCGGCTCACTCTTCGTATGGAATATCCGCGAGACCTTTGGTAGCGCACAAAATAAATAATTATGGAATCAATACGTCGCCTTTATAAAATCGGCAATGGCCCTTCAAGCAGCCACACAATGGGGCCTCGCAAGGCTGCTCAAATATTTCTTGACCGCAATCCGAAGGCTGCGGCTTACGAAGTGACCCTCTATGGAGCGTTGGCAGCAACAGGCAAAGGTCACTTGACCGACGAGGCCATTCTTGATGTGCTTCGTCCGACGGCTCCGACTGAGATAGTGTGGAGGCCTGAGATTGTATTGCCGTTTCACACCAACGGCATGCGTTTCCGGGCGCTCAATGCTGACGGTTCTGAAGCCGACAACTGGACGGTCTATTCTGTCGGCGGTGGCGACCTGCTCGAAGAAGGCCAGGAGCGACGTGCACAGGAGAGCATCTATAATCTGACCAAGATAAAAGATATCCAGCAATGGTGTGAAGAGACCGGCCACAGCTACTGGGAGTATGTCGATCAGGTCGAAGGTAGTGATATATGGAACTATCTTGCTGAGGTATGGCAGGTGATGAAAGAGGCTGTCGAGCGCGGTCTTGAGGCTGAGGGTGTCCTGCCCGGTGGTCTTGGCGTGCGTCGCAAGGCCGTCAGCTACTATGTTCACGCCTCCGGCTACAACAGCTCACTGAAGAGCCGCGGTCTTGTGTATGCTTATGCTTTGGCCGTGTCAGAAGAGAATGCAGCCGGCGGCCGCATCGTGACTGCCCCGACCTGCGGATCGTGTGGCATCGTTCCGGCCGTGCTCTACCATCTTCATACATCCAAAAACTTCAGCGAACGACGAATACTTCGAGCTCTCGCTACTGCCGGACTCTTTGGCAATGTCGTTAAAGAAAATGCATCGGTTAGCGGCGCTGAGGTAGGTTGTCAGGGTGAGGTTGGTGTGGCTTGCGCTATGGCTGCCGCTGCTGCTTCTCAGCTTTTCGGTGGCACACCGGCGCAAATTGAATATTCGGCCGAGATGGGGCTCGAACACCACCTCGGTCTGACCTGTGACCCGGTCTGCGGCCTCGTGCAGATACCCTGCATAGAGCGTAATGCTTACGCCGCGGCCCGCGCCCTTGATGCAAACCTTTATGCTGCGATTTCTGACGGCCGCCACAGTGTAGACTTCGACCGTATCGTAGAGGTTATGAAGCAGACAGGCCACGACCTTCCCTCGCTTTACAAAGAAACCGCCCAGGGCGGCTTGGCTGTGATCAAGTGATATAATTCCGCAATAAAATTAAAGCGGCTAAAATTGCTGATAATAAGCAATTTTAGCCGCTTAATCTTTTAGGAGCGAATGTTGTTACTTAGCGAGCTCTTCTTTAATTGTCTTTATGTAGAGGTTATGGTCGCGGAGGTCAGGGCGGCCTGAGGCTTTGCCTTTTCGGTCAACGATAATGTAGTAGGGGATACCGTCTACTTCAAAGCGAGAAGCGAGGGCCTGCCACTGCTCGTCGTTCAAACGATAATGAAGACCATTGATATTAGGTAGCATGCTCAGATAAGTGGGCATTGGGGATGTTTCATTAGCAATATATATCCACACGATATCATCGTTGGCGAGCTCGCCGCTCTTAAGCGGCTCGTTTGACTTGAGGGCTGCTCGGCACGGTCCGCACCACGTGTTCCATAAATCAACCACAACCACTTTGCCGAGATGCGGAGCCACGATTGCATCGAATACTTTGTCGGCGGCTACGTCAGGCGTAGTCTGAACAAGGTTCTCCTTAGCCAACTTCTGTGATAGACGGTTTGCGCGCTGGTAGATAGAGTCAGAAGCTTCGGCAAAGAAAGGATTGCTAAGCGAGCGGAGTTGGTCGAGATCTTCATCGGTTAGAGTCAACGCCTGAGCCTTACGGACGGCATTTGCGTACATTCCGAGCGATTTGCTCAGATCATTTGACGCTCCGTAGTCAGTCCAGTCTTTTCCTCCGAAAGTGCTATTAGCGAGCAGCATCCGGCTGTCAGACGGGTCAACCATCTCAACGACCTTCTTCAGCTGATCGTCGGTCAGCTCAGCCGGTATAGAGTCGAGCGGGATAAAACGCTCGCGCCATGCATTATGCTTTGCGCGATAATTATGGCTTAGGAAGTAGCGATAATTAGCAAAGGCGTCGAGGAAATCATTGTTAAGTAAAAGCTGGGCATATTGCTTTGCGACTGTCGGCATGTCAGACACAGTTATCGAGTCGCTGTTGTCGCGATACTTTGAAGTCACCATATCAAAATATTCGTCGCCGGACATATGATAGTCAGCAAAGTCTCCGCTGTTAAGATTGAAGTCATAACTATAGACATCATTAGCATTTACTATGCGGGCGAAGTCAGCGTGCTTGCCGTCAGTGTAAATCCATGGTGATGCATTATACTTGAAATCGTCACGGTGGCGCATCGCATTGACGCCTGAGCGGTTCATGTCAAGATAAACGTTGATGTCTTCGCCTGGGTCTACCCAGAGGGCCGGGAAGTTTATGCTGTTGTCTTCATTTAATAAAAACAACTGTGCGGTGCCATACTGGTCAAATTTTACCACGCCGTTACCTTCATCGTCAACTTTAAAGGGAACCTCCTCCTGCTTCCCGGAAATTGTGTTGACAATGACCGTCCAGTTTTTTGCATAGTCTGCACGGTTGTTGAGCAAATGGATGTTGAGCGTTGTTTCGCCAATAGTAAACGCAGGTTCGGGCAGCGATGCCTCGGTTGCTTCCTTTTTCAATTCCTTAGGAAGCCCGTCAGGATATGCCGGAGCCGACTTGCCTGTCAGATCAACGTCCCACAATTTGAACGCTCTCTCGCCGTCGCCCTCGATGAAATCAAATTTTTTGGTAGAGAGGGGGAGTGGTTCAAATTTCAAAGTAAACTGTGCTTCGCCGCTCTCGGGCATCCAAAACTCCTTGTCGGGCTCGATGCCTTCAGCTGAAATCAGGGCATAGGTTTTGCCGTCGGCTTCCAAGCGGGTGTCAGAAGCAATTCTTATCCAATAGTTGGGCCTGTAATGAGCGTCGATGCCCACCACGGTGTTGCTGTCGTTGAGACTCACATAAGAGATGTCAATCGTTGATGTGTTTCCGGCTGAAATCAGCGGGTGTTCAATAGTGCGAGGTTTGTCACTACACGATATGCAAACAGTGAAAACTAATAGCGCAAGGGCTATCTGAAGGAAATGTTTCTTCATACAAAATCAATGGTTTACGTTAGATTCTGCGCAAAGATACACAAAATCTGACGTAAACCAACAATTATTCTGAAGTAAAAACGATAATTACTTGTCGCCGAAATTTTCTTCGAGTTTGGAATTGACAGGACCGAAAATACAACGCTCGTATTTGGTCTTGAATATTTCAAAACATTTGTTGCAGCGGATGCAACGTGATTTCTCAAGATCCTCGTCGCGCATCTTCACTAAGAAGTCAGGTTGGGTCAAAAGAGTACGCGACATAGCAGCCATGTCTACAGCCTCGAGGGTGCGCCCGATGGTTTCTCGCGAATAGATGCCACCTACAAGTGCCACTGTCAGTTGCGGCACAGCTTTTTTTACCGCTTCGGCATAGTCGATAAAATAGCATTGAGCGTCCTTGGGTTGCTTTGCAAAGCTCATGCCGCTTACTTCGAGCAGGTCGATGCCCGCTGCGTAAAGGCTCTTCGCATAGTCGATCAGCATATCGAGGTCATCGACGCCCGGGAGGGTGTTGTGAGCGTTAATTTTCACAAAAATGCCAAATGACTCTCCGCAGCGCTGACGGATGGCGCGCACAATGTCACAAACTATGCTGATGCGCCCCGCTGCGTCGACGCCATATCGATCGGTGCGACGGTTGAGGTCGGCATTAAGCACCGATGCAAAAAGATACCAGTGAGCGGCATGAATCTCAACTGCGTCAAAACCGGCTTTATGGGCTCTGACTGCTGCTTCAATCATCCACTCGCCCAATCTTGTCATCTCATCAGTCG
>CAYRFB010000037.1:0-6076 GCA_964423485.1 uncultured Bacteroides sp. | reverse complement strand
GCTCTGACTGCTGCTTCAATCATCCACTCGCCCAATCTTGTCATCTCATCAGTCGTAAGCTCGTTGAAGTCAATCGGGCGAAGTCCGCGCGGACCTGCATGCGAAATCTGAGCCACGGCCAGACCGCCGTACTGATGGATCTTCTCAGGGATGCGTTTAAGCCCGTCAATAAACGCGTCATCGCCGATGCTCAGCTGAGCGATGTCAGCGCGGTTTGCAATGTCAGGGTCTACACTGAGGTGGCCTGTAATGATAGTGCCGACCTCATTGCGCGCGAGTGTGTCATACATTTCAATCTCGGCATCGCTGACAGTGGCGTCGAGATTGCCGAGATGGTCGTTTGTGGCACTTCTAATAATGCGATTTTTTGCGGTGAGAGAGTCGCTGATATTTATCGGTGAAAATGGTGATGTCATATATGATTGTTTGGTTTAAACTATAACTTTACAACCATTGTTGCAAGCTAAAAGTTCGCCCGAGTGATCAGCGAAGACGGTCGTAGCTGCGAAGTTTGCGCTGGTCGCTTTTCATGCAGCGATAAGCGCCTAAAGCGAGGATCATAGCAATGACAAGCAGGACGAGTCCGCCGAAAACTACGAAATTTGCGCCCGGATATGCGTTGTAGATAACGAAAAATCCAGTCACGATAGTCGCCACGATTAGGAGAATTGACAACAAGGTGACGGTCATCTGTCGCTTAAGATTTTTATACATAAAAATCGAGATGAAAAGCAGCACAGCCACGAGGAGAGCGACGGTGAGTAGCACTGGAGCATCTTTGACATAAACCGCCGAAAGTGATTCGGCTGAGCCGTCGAGGCTGTAGGTTGCAATAGGTGTGCAGCAAAAGATTGCCATCAGCACAACGGCGAGTAGAAGGAGAGCAGATTGCCAACGTTGGATTACCATAATAAGGGGATATTAGATGATTGATGTTAATAATTGCTATTGTTTGATGCTATAAATGATTGCGTCAATGACTAAAGGCATTTCATCGATGTCAATGCCGGCCATGGCCAGATACTTAGAGTCAGAGCGGATCGCTTCGATGAGTTTATCAGCCGAAGAGCGCTCGGCTGAAAGCCGATAATAATTGATTGCTTCGCCAAGACGGCGTTGAGCCCAAGCTAAATGACCGTAGTTCAAGAGATCTTCAGCTGTGGGATCGGAGGCAATCAGGCGGTCATAATATGCTTGAGACTCGTCAAACTGACGGTTGACAAACAGCGCCCATGCGAGCAGCCTGACAGGTTTAAGGCTGTCTTGATTGATAAATTCAGCCTTATGAAGTTGATTTATTGCAGCTTTATAGTCTTCGGCGAGTATGTATAGACGGCCAAGATTGACAGCAACGTTCAGATCGTCAGGCTGCAGCTTGGCAAGACGTTGGGTGACTGAAATCGCCGAGAGGTATTGCCCTAAGCGACGGTATGCTGACGCAAGATGCTTAAGATTCCAGATGTTGGCTCCGTCAAGCAGATCGGCTTGTTCGTAGTAAGATGCTGCCGTCTCGAGGTTGCCGAGCTTTTCGCAACAGTAACCGAGTTTCTGATAGCGGGCTGCTTCAGGTGCAGAAATTTCGTCAATCTGCAAGAAGATGCGACGGGCGTAATCATAGAGTCCGATCTTGAAATAAAACTCTCCGAGCGACATCAGCGACTCCTCGTTGTTGAAACCGTCAGCCAAGGCCTTGATGTCAACAGGGTTTGCAACGTGAGAGAAGGGGTTATAGAAGTCGCCCTTGCGTCTGAAAAGATGGTAGAAGCGGTAGAGCGAGTGAACGTAGTTGTTAATCTCAGCCTTGCGGTCGACCGGTTGGTTGCCGCGGTCAACTGAGGCGAGCATTTCAGAGATCTCGCTTTTCTGGTTCTCAAGCTGCGACATCATCATATTGCGTTGAGACTCGGGCATCATTGACACCGACAGTGCCATTGAGTATTTATCGCTGTCGCATACAAACGGCGCAACCGAGATCATGGCTGCAACGGGCGATGAGTCGCCCCCGAATTCGGCAACTGCGCTATGCTCGGGATCGTAAGGCATAAACCAGTTGGCAACTTCGTTAAAGAACGGGAATTGCTTCAAAGAAGAGAATGTGGTCATAAACACATCGGCACCTTCCTGCTGCAATTCGCCAAGCTCTTTTAAGTTATTACGGATTTTTTCATCGGCCAACATATCTTCCCACTCTGGATTGACGTCGGCTGCAAGACTATCGGTCTCGGCAGCCATATCCTTAAAGCGGTCGGCCATGTTCTGACCCATACGCTTTATTTCGGGAAAGATCTCATCATTAAGCTTTGCCGAGATGCGGCGGGTGTCGTTAGTCCTGATCAGCTCGACGAACACCTGACGGAGGTCGGTCTGCCAACCGGGCAACTCTTTGAGGGCCGCAAGGCTATTGGCAGTCTCGGGTGAGAGAGTGACGTTGCGGTATTTATCGAGCACCAAGGCGATGCCTGTGAGCGCTCTGACGGAGATGTGGTCCTCATCAACGCGATAAGCATCGAGCAGCAGACGTAGCTTCCGGTCATCAAAGAAGTCGAGCAAGCTGAGCGTCAGGGCGCTCACACATAACGCACGAGTACGGAAGGGCAATGACTCGTCGGCAATAAACTCGCGTGTCATTTTTGCATCATCGACATTAAGCGGAAATGATATCCACAGACGGTTGAAGATGTCACGCTCATTCATCTCGGCCCGCAGCTTGTCAGACTCGGATGGCGAACTGCCGATGGCCATATTGTGAAACGGCGACATCTGGTCGATAGCTTCACGATGATTGGCTAAGAGCTTTGCAAGCGATTCGTCGCGGTGGGAGTTGACCGACCGCAGGGTGTTATAATATAATGTAGGGGTGTCAGTGATCGACATTTCGCGAGTCAGTAGATCACGCAAGGTTGCAGCCTCGCGCAGCAGGTCGGCGTAAACGGCCTCGCGCGATGGATCATCAGCGCCGTCAATAAGATAGCGAAGCATATAGCTGTAGCCTTGCTCGGCCTTTTCGATGCGGTCGTTAACAGCCCATGATGAAATAGCTTTGGCAGCATTGCGCAGCTCGCCAAAGGCGTCGCCAAGTCTGCGACGTTCCAACAGACTGTTGATCCGCGCCCTGAACTCATTTATTTCTTTGTTTGTCATGTGGATTGCATTTTGTATAGTGTAAACGCAAAATCTGTGCCAAAGTTGCGACAAAATTAAAGAGTTTCAGGTGATGGCAGTTTGTCGGCGACTTGATGACTGATCAGCTCCCAAGCTTGTGGCGAGAAAACCTCAGCAGGCAGTGTGAGCCGGTCATCGAGCCTCCGACCGAGTATCAGTGTCACGTCATCTGGCGATAACTCGGCCGATCGCACATCGCCCCACGAAATGAAGGCCGATGGCATAGGCCGGCAATCCTCAGCTTTAGGGAGATAGTCGATTGTCAAACCGTCGGCTGTCACGGTGACTTGCTTGGATGTAATGGCGCGGATGCTTTGCGGAGACAGGGCATAGTCAAACCATACCAGCGTCAGCGACATCGGATATAGCAGGAAGATCACCACCAACCCGACATACACCGCCCTCACATCAAACAGAGCCCAAACGCTGACGGCCACTATCGGCACGGCCAGCAACCACCAGTGATTTGCGAGCCAGCTTAAGGCCAATCGGTTGATATAGTGGCGGCTTGAGATTGCAAACGGCTGTGAGGTCATCAGTCTTTGTTGACAGGGGCTATTTTGGCTTCAGGATCGGCTATGATGCCGTCGCGTATCAAGAGAGCGTCGATAGTCGGGTCCTGACCACGGAAACGACGGTAGAGCTCAGCCGGATTCTCCGTTCCGCCTTTTGAAAGGATATTGTTGCGGAATGAGTCAGCTGTCTCGCGGTCAAATATGCCGTGTTTCTTAAACTCGGCAAAAGCATCTGCATCAAGCACCTCGGCCCACTTGTAGCTATAATATCCCGCTGCATAGCCGCCTGAGAAAATGTGGCTGAACTGGGGCGAGATCATAGTGCCTTCGACCGGATCAAATATTTTTACGCCTTCAGTGGCCTTAACTTCAAAAGCAGTCGGATCATTGACAGGCTCGGTGATAGTGTGCCAGGCCATATCGAGATAGCCGAATGCCAACTGGCGCATGCAGGCATATGCCGCGCCATACTGCGATGCTGCAATCAAGCGGTTGACAAGCTCCTGTGGGATGGGCTCGCCGGTAACATGGTGTTTTGCAAATCCGTCAAGAAACTCTTTCTCGGTCAGGTAGTTTTCGTTAAACTGAGAAGGGAGCTCTACGAAGTCACGGTAAACAGATGTGCCGCTGAGTGATTTATACTTCGTGTTGGCGAGCAGACCGTGGAGCGCATGGCCAAATTCGTGGAGAAAGGTCTCAACCTCATAAGGAGTCAGCAACGATGGTGTGTCGGCTGTGGGCTTGGTAAAGTTCATCACGATCGAAACGTGAGGACGTGAATTTTCGCCTGCGTCAGTTATATACTGGTCTTTAAAGCCGGTCATCCAAGCGCCGGGACGCTTTGATTCGCGGGGGAAGAAGTCAGTATAGATCACACCTAAATAGTCGCCATTGTTATCAAAAACTTCAAATGCCTTAACGTCAGGGTGATAAACTTCAATATCGGGATTCTCTTTAAATTGAAGGCCATAAAGACGGGTTGCGAGACCGAATACACCGTCGATGACGTTGTTGAGTTCGAAGTACGGTCGCATTGCCTCCTCATCAAAACTATATTTTTCGGCCTTAAGTTTGTTAGAATAATATGAGTAATCCCAGGGTTTCAATTCGATAGGTTGGCCTTCTAAAGATGACGCAAACTCAGTGAGCTCGTCCATCTCTTTCTTTAAAGCCGGTTTGTAGGCGTCGCGCAGACGGTCGAGAAGATCATAGACCGCAGCGGGATTCTCTGCCATACTGCGCTGCAGCGAGTGATCAGCATAAGTTTCGGCGCCGAGAAGGTTGGCTATCTGGCGACGGATATTCGATATGCGGCTGATGTTGTCAAGGTTGCTGTATTGCCCCTGAGTGTTGCGCGATGAATATAGACGATACATCTTTTCGCGCAAGTCACGGCGGTCAGAGTATTTCATGAACGCCATATAGACCGGCTGAGCAAGCGTGAAGAGGTATTTGTCATCCAGGCCCTTGGCTTTTGCGGCCTCTGAGGCGGCAGTTACGGAGCTTTCGGGCAGCCCGGCGAGATCATCAGCCGTTAGGATGATTTCGTAAGTATTGAGCTCGCGGAGCACATTTTGGCCAAAAACTATAGTAAGCTCTGACAGTTCGGCGCTGAGCTTGCGGAACTTTTCGCGGTCTTCGCCAACCAACTGCGCCCCCGAGAGTGCAAATGAGTCGTAAGTGCGCTGCAAGAGCATTGCGTCTTCAGGCGTGAGGGCCGACTTGTCGGTGCTGTCATAGACCGCTTTGATTCTATTCCACAAACCTTCGTTAAGGGTAATTGCGGTCGAATAGTCGCTTAGTTTCTGTGACGCACGCATACTGATATCCATCATCTCATCGTCGGAATTGGCAGATAGGAGAGGGTAGAACACGTTGAGCACGCGGTCAAGATCAGCGCCGGTCTGCTCCAGGGCCTTAATGGTGTTGTCGAAAGTCGGAGCCTCGGGATTATCGACAATTGCTTGAATTTCAGCGTTAGCGAGATCGATGCCGCGGTCGATGGCAGGTTCCCACATAGAGTTGTTTATCTCAGTGAAAGGCACGGTGTTGCGGACTGTCGTGTCAAACGGCTGTTCGAGCGGATTATTTGCGGAAGCAATAATTGACATAGCTGTAAATAGAGACAATAATGTTGTTTTTTTCATAATTAAAAAAGTTTTGGGACTCAAAGGTGTCCCAATTGACTGATATTGGCAACAAAGATATGAAAATATGGGGATTTATCAGACGTCTGTTCATATTTTTTAGCTAAAAGTTAACGACGCATTCATTTAAAATCGCTTAGCTAACTTTCCTCCACCGACGTTTACAGTGAAATCAATTGACCTATCACTCTTCATTCTTAATTTTTTTATTAAAATTCTTGCATAATTCAAATTAATGATATAATTTTGCAT
>CAYRFB010000036.1:0-18060 GCA_964423485.1 uncultured Bacteroides sp. | reverse complement strand
TGTAGCCGTTGTGGAGGCGGAGCGAGCCCAGGGCCACGCCGTTGTATTCGCTCTTGGTGATGAGGATGCGGCGCGAGAACACCGGAGTCTGGATAGCTTCCCAGTCCATTTCGATCTGCGGGCCGAGCACGGCCGTGAAGCGCGATGAGTCGATGGCCGAGCAGACGATCAGCAGCTTGTCGCCGACATGGATCTCGGTCGATGATTTAGGGATTGTGATCACGTTGTCCTGGCTCATAATTCGCGATACTACAAAGTTGCACTGTATGACATCGTGGAGCTGGAGCAGGGTGCGTCCGTCGATAAGCTTGTTGGTGACCTCAACCGAGAGCAAGTAGGGCTTGAGCTGGGCGCTTTCCTCGTCTTCTTCGATTTTTTTGATCTCGCTGTCGGTCGAGATGCCGAATATGCCTTTTATCACAAACATCGACATGATGATGCCGACCACGCCGAGAGGGTAGGCGGCAGCATAGCCCGAGGCCATCAGGTTGGCCTGCTCGGGGCTCTGATACATCTGGCTGACAGTCTGCTGGGCGGCTGCAAGACCTGGGGTGTTGGTGACAGCGCCGCTCATCACACCGACCAGGGCGTTGATGTCGTTGATATTGCCGAAATAGTAGATGCCGAGCACGATCAGCACATTGAGCGCCACGATCAGCACGGCAAGCAAGTTGAGCCTCATGCCGCCCTTCTTAAATGAAGAGAAGAAACCGGGGCCGACCTGCAGACCGATAGAGAAAATAAAGAGAATGAGGCCAAATTCGCGGACAAATTTCAGGATGTTGTCATTGACAATGTAGCCGAAGTGCCCCATCAGAATACCTACAAAAAGCACGAAGGTCACACCGAGCGAGACTCCGCAGATCTTCAGTTTGCCGATGTAGATGCCTGAGGCGATGACAAACGAATAGAGCACAAGCGTGCTTCCTATCGAATCATTGCCCGGCAATAGCAGATTAAAAAAATCCATAAAAGCGATAAGTTGAAAATATATTAAAACAATTCTTTTTACCCATTGGAATTTGCGCTGCAAAGTTACGGAAAAATTTCCGTATTCGGACTATGTCAGCTCCGTTCTTTTTTATTAACAAATTTTACAAAATTCGCCGCGTCGGTGCTCTGGCGTTGACGCGGTAGGCGTTTTGAGAAAAGTTTGCTTACTATATGTCACATTTTTGATTTGAAACGTTTGTTATTCTCAATTTAGAAATTGCATCATTGGCCGCCGAATGTGCAATTTTTTTTGCCGGCAATTTGGCTATGACGGAACTAATTCGGATATTTGCAAAAATTAATCACATTATCTTATGGAGGCGCTTAAAAGTTTTAAGGAATTATTAGACCGCTTTGTGGCTATGGGCCAGCGAAAAAAGGTTGCGATCGTGTGTCCTAACGATGATCACACAGAGTATGTGGTGCGTCGCTGCGCTGACGAAGACCTCGTTGACCTCATCCTGTTCCTCGACGGCGATGAGTCGGCCGACTTCCTTGATTTCTGCAAAAAGTTTGACTCTATTAAAGTAATTAAATGTGAAGACTCAGCAGCTGCCGCTCGCGAAGGCGTGAGATTGGTCTACGAGCGTAAGGCAGATGTGCTGATGAAAGGGTCGATCACTACTGACGTCATCCTCCACGCTGTCATAGACAAGGAGGATGGCCGCGGCCTGATTAAGCCGGGCGCGGTGATGAGCCACATCACTCTTGTCGAGGCGCCGGTCTACCACAAGTTGCTGATGTTTTCTGACGCAGCGGTCATCCCTAACCCGACTCTTGACCAGTTTGACTCGATGCTCCGTTATGACAGCGAGATCTGTCGCCGCCTCGGCGTTGAGCGACCCAAGGTGGCGCTGATCCACTTCACTGAAAAGATCAACAAGCGCTATCAGGTCACCACTGACTATGTCGAGCTGATGGAGCGGGCGGCCCGCGGAGATTATGGCGACGTTGCCGTGGCCGGCCCGATGGATGTCAAGACCGCGTGTGACGCTGAGAGCGCATCAATCAAGAAGATCGGCTCTGAGGTCGTCGGCGACGCCGATGTGCTGATAATGCCCGATCTCGAAGCTTCGAATACATTTTATAAAACGGTTTCATATTTCGGCAAGGCAAAAATGGCCGGGCTCGTCACGGGCACGATAGCACCGGTCGTCGTGGCTTCGCGCGCCGACTCGGCGGAGTCAAAATTCTACAGCCTGATTTTTGCCTGTCTGACTTCAAAAAATTAAGAGTGCTACAATCATGAAGATTTTTGTAATCAATCCAGGGTCGACCTCAACAAAATTTGCGGTTTACGAAGACGAAAAAATGCTTTGGAAGGGATGTGTGCAGCATCCTGTTGACGAATTGTCAAAGTTTGAGCATGTCAACGAGCAGCTCCAGTATCGCAACGAAGCGATGCGCCGTCTGCTCGCCGACAACGGCATCAAACCCGACTTTGACGTGGTCATCGCCCGCGGCGGTCTGTTGAAGCCTACTCCCGGTGGCGTCTATCGGGTTGATGAGAAAATCAAGCACGATCTTATCTATGCCGAGTCAGAACACGCGTGCAACCTCGGTGGCCTGATGGCAGCTGAGCTCGCGTCAGAGATTGGTTGTCCAGCCTTCATCGCCGACCCTGAGGTCGTCGATGAGCTGATGCCCGAAGCGCGAATCACAGGCTTGCCCGAAATCAAGCGCCGATCGATATTCCACGCCCTCAACAGCAAGGCTGTAGCGCGCCGCTATGCTCGCCTCAACAATTTGAAATATGAAGAGCTCGACCTGATCGTGGTCCACATCGGTGGTGGCATCTCTGTCAGCGCTCACCGTCACGGCAAAGTCATCGACGTCAACAACGCCCTCGACGGCGACGGACCCTTCAGCCCTGAGCGCGCCGGTGTGTTGCCATCTGGCGACCTCGTTGACCTCTGTTTCAGCGGACGTTACACTCAGCGCGAGATACGCAAGATGCTCAACGGCAAAGGCGGCCTCACGGCTCATCTCGGCATAAATGATGTTGCCGAGGTCGTCCGTCGAGCCGAAGAGGGGCAGGAACCCTACAAAGGCGTGCTCGACGCTATGATTTATCGTGTGGCGACAGAGGTTGGCGCCCGCGCCGTGGCTTTCAAAGGCCGCGTCGACGCCATTATACTCACAGGTGGCATCGCCCATAGCGAATACTGCGTCAAAGGCTTGACAGAGTGGATCAACTGGATAGCGCCTATTTCTATTCGCGCTGGCGAGGATGAGCTCGGAGCCTTGGCCTTCAACGCTTACTCTGCTATGAACGGCGAATTCACTCTTCAGACTTACAATCCCGACTGATAGGCTTATAATCGCTGCGGGCCTCGGCCGCCTCACTCGTGGCTGCGACATCATAGTCGTAAGTGGCAAGGCGTGGGGCAGTTATAGCATCATAGACGCGACGGAGCGTATCATCACGCTGTGACTTGTTGCGCAGCTCACACTCCCATATCCTTATAACCCTCCAGCCGAGCAGCTTGAGCTCAACGTTGACACGGTAGTCGTGAGCATAGTTGAGCCTGATCTTATGCTCCCAATAGAGGCGGTTTGACTCAGGCAATTTAAAGTTCTTGCATCCCTCATGGCCGTGCCAGAAACAGCCGTCGACAAATATCGCCGTCTTGAATTTCCTGAGCGCAATGTCGGGCGATCCCGGCAGTTTGCGGTTGTTGACACGGTAGCGCAGCCCTTTGGCAAACAGAAATTTTCGCACGATCATTTCCGGTCGCGTGTTGGCTCCTTTGATGGCTGCCATGCATTTGCTTCGTTGTTCGGGCGTTAATTTGTCGGCCATAATGTTATTATTTCTTACAAAGATACGAGCCGAAGGTGTAATTTCAAAAAGAATTAGTAACTTTGAAAGACCATTTTAACATTTACGAATATGAGATTCATTTTGCTTTGCCTTCTGGCGATGAGCATCGGAGCAGCCGGCGTGTCGGCCGCTCCCATCGATGAGGCAAAAAAACTATATAAGGACGGCAAGTATCAGGACGCCGTCACGATGCTGACCCAGCTGAAAAAAAGCTCTCCCCGCGATGGCAACGTCAACTACTATCTCGGGGCATCACTCTTTGAGCTCGGCCGCAACAAAGAAGCCGTAGCTTCGCTCAAGACGGCTGAAGACCGCGGTGTCGCCGACGCGTCGCGACTGTTGGCCGAGATCGCTCTTGACGCTTATGACGTCGATACGGCCGAAGATCATATTGACCGTTGGCGCGACAAGCTTGCCAAGAGTAAAAAGGAGCCCGAAGAGCTCGAAGAGATGCGCAGCCGCATCGTGATGCTCCGCAATATGCTTGAGCGCGTCGAGAAGATCGAGATCATTGACTCGATCAACGTTGACCGTTTTGATTTCTTCACCCACTATCGTCTCTCGCCCGAAGCCGGCCGCATCCTCTTGCCCGAAGATGTCGACGTCAAGGCGCGCACTATGGTCTACGTCCCTCAGAATAAGAGCGAAATGATCTGGGCAGAGACCGACTCTACCGGCTACTCGTCACTTATGTCGGCTTCAATCCTCGACGACGGCACTCTCGATAACCCGGCGCGACTCAACGGTGAGTTTTCGGAAGGTGGCGATGCTGACTATCCCTTTCTGATGCCCGACGGCATGACGCTCTACTATGCTGCCACCGGCGACGCCTCGCTCGGAGGTTATGATATATTTATGACACGTCGCTCTGATGACGGCTTCCTGCAGCCCCAGAATATGGGCCTGCCATATAACTCCCCCTACAATGACTTTATGCTCGCCATCGACGAGTCGACCGGCGCAGGGTGGTTTGCGAGCGACCGTCTGCAGATACCCGGCAAGGTGACGATCTATATCTTCGCGCCTTCGCAGACCCGCGTCAATTATTCACCCGACGACCCTCAGTTGCTCAGCCGCGCCCGCATCACTTCGATTGCTGATACTCAGACTTCAGACGCTTCAGAGATACTCCGCCGCATAGAGTCAGTCGAAGAAGGATCGATGCAACGCAACCGCAACGCCAAGACCTTTGTCCTCTCGATGGGCAATGGCCGCGTCTACACGTCGCTCGATGACTTCCAGAACCGTCAGGCGCGCCGCGAGATGTCAAGCCTGCTGAAAGAGCAGGCTCAGCTCGATGCTCAGGTCGAACGCCTTGACCAGCTCCGTCAACGGTACGCTAATGGCGAAAAACATCTGGCCGACCAGATCCTCGACGCCGAGTCGGCCATAGAGTTTAGCCGCAGCAACCTCGCCGAGCTCCGCAACAAGGTCATCCGCCTCGAGACAAAGTGAAAATAATAAGAAAACTTAAAATCTCATAATATGGAAGTAACCCTTATCATCCTGATCATAGCAGGCATCATACTGCTGATCTTGTTTTTCTACTATTGCCCGTTCTTCCTTTGGATTTCGGCCCGGGTAAGCGGTGTGCGCATTTCGCTGCTCCAGCTTGTGCTGATGAGGATACGTCAGGTGCCGGCGAGCATGATCGTTCGCGCCATGATCGAAGCCCACAAAGCCGGCTTGAAAGACATAACCCGCGACGACCTGGAGGCTCACTATCTCGCGGGTGGCAACGTCGACAAGGTTGTCCACGCCTTAGTCTCGGCAGCCAAGGCTAACATCGACTTAGGCTTCAAGATGGCTACAGCCATTGACCTCGCAGGCCGCGACGTGTTTGAAGCCGTGCAGATGAGCGTAAATCCCAAAGTCATCGATACACCCCCTGTCACTGCCGTCGCTAAGGATGGCATCCAGCTGATAGCCAAAGCCCGTGTCACAGTCCGTGCCAACATCCGTCAGCTCGTCGGCGGCGCCGGCGAAGACACAGTCCTTGCCCGAGTAGGCGAGGGCATCGTCTCGTCAATCGGTTCGTCGGTCAGCCATAAGCAAGTGCTCGAAAATCCCGACTCGATCTCCAAGCTTGTGCTAAAGAAAGGTCTTGACTCTGGCACTGCCTTTGAGATTCTGTCAATCGACATTGCCGACATCGACATAGGCCGCAACATTGGCGCAGCCCTTCAGATCGATCAGGCTCAGGCCGACAAGAATATCGCACAAGCCAAGGCTGAGGAGCGTCGCGCTATGGCTATCGCCCTCGAGCAGGAAATGAAGGCCAAGGCTCAGGAGGCCCGTGCAAAAGTGATCGAGGCCGAGGCCGAATTGCCCCGTGCAATGGCCGAAGCGTTTGTCAGCGGCAATCTTGGCATCATGGACTATTATCGTATGAAAAATATCGAGGCTGACACTGAGATGCGCGAAAATATCGCCCGTCCCTCAGACTCATCTCACCCCGCTAAAAAATGAAATTCATAAATCAATCAAATAATTTGCTATGACCTCTTTTCTCATTGCTTTAGGCGTGCTGATTGTGGGCTATATTGTTTATGGCGCAATCTGTTCACGCATTTTCGGTGTCGATCCCAAGCGTCCGATGCCATCAGAGACCCGCCGCGATGGCATTGACTTCATCCCGCTGCCGGCCTGGAAAGTTTTCTTGATACAGTTTCTCAACATCGCCGGCCTCGGCCCGATTTTCGGAGCCATCATGGGCGTGATGTTTGGCCCTGCAGCTTTCATCTGGATCGTTGTCGGCACCATCTTCGGTGGCGCAGTCCACGACTTTATGTCAGGCATGATGTCGATCCGCAGCGGTGGCGACTCGTTGCCCGAACTTGTCGGCCGCGAACTCGGTCCGTCAATCAAGCAGACTATGCGCGTGATCTCAGTTGTCTTGCTGATTTTGGTCGGAGCAGTGTTTGTGATCAATCCCGCCGACCTCTTGGCTGGTATGACACCTGACTATCTCGACCGCACATTTTGGATCGGCGCTATATTCCTTTATTATGTGCTTGCCACTTTGCTCCCGATCGACAAACTAATCGGCAATCTCTATCCGCTCTTCGGCCTCGCTCTTCTTTTTATGGCTGCCGGGCTGCTCTTTGTGCTGCTTTTCGGCGATAACACTATCCCCGACGGTTTTGCCGACGGTCTGTATAACAGGCGAGTCGATGCCGAAAAGACGCCCATTTTCCCGATGATGTTTGTCAGCATCGCCTGTGGCGCGATCTCAGGTTTCCACGCCACACAGTCGCCGATGATGGCTCGCTGCTTGAAAAACGAGCGTCTCGCCCGACCGATTTTCTATGGCGCTATGGTTGCCGAAGGCATCGTGGCTCTGATCTGGGCGGCCGCTGCTATCACCTTTGTCGGCGGCTACGGCCAGTTGGCCGATTATATGGCCGAACATGGTGGCAAGCCTGCAGCGCTTGTCAATGACATCTCTATCGCTTGGCTCGGCTCGGTAGGCGGTATCCTCGCTCTGCTTGGCGTCGTTGCCGCTCCCATCACCACAGGCGACACCGCCCTGCGCTCTGCGCGACTAATCGCTGCTGACTTCCTGAAATTTGACCAGAAACCCATCATGAAGCGACTCCTTGTCAGCCTGCCTATTTTTGCTCTGTGTTTCTGTCTGATGCTCATTGATTTTAACGTGCTCTGGCGCTATTTTGCGTGGGTCAACCAGACTCTTGCGGTCTTCACTCTCTGGGCCATTACCGTCTATCTCGCCCGTCATAACAAGCTCTATATCGTGTCGCTTCTACCGGCTTTGTTCATGACGATGGTGAGCGTCAGCTACATAATGTATGCCCCGTCGCCCGAAGGCTTTGGCCTTGGCCTGACTCCGGCATTGCTCACGGCTGCGTTGGTGGCTTGTGTGACGCTCGGACTCTTTATCCGCTACATCAAGCTCCTGCGCGGAGGCCGTCTGGTCCACGAAGTCGGTTACTGATGAAATTGATATATGGATATAATAAACGAATTATCATCAAGCAGAAAATATACACTCCATAGCCACACTCAGTTCTGCGACGGGCGCGCCCCGATGCAGGACTTTGTGGTTGAAGCTATCCGACAAGGTTTCACACATTACGGTTTTTCACCCCATTCGCCTCTGCCGATCGAGTCGCCTTGCAATATGTCGTTTGACGACGTCCCGGCTTACCTGGCCGAGGTTTCTCGACTGCGCGACATTTACGGTGACCGCATCAAGCTCTACGCTTCGATGGAGATCGATTATCTTGGGCCTCAGTGGGGGCCGTCGAACGAGTACTTTGCAACCCTGCCGCTCGATTACCGCATCGGATCTGTTCACTTCCTTCCGACTCAAGAGGGCGAGCTGATAGATATAGACGGCAATGCCGAACGCTTCAAAGCCAATATGTCAGCCAAGTTTCACGATGACATCCATTATGTTGTGGAGCGCTTTTTCAGCGCTTCGGCCGAAATGATCGAGGCTGGCGGCTTTGATATTATCGGCCATTTTGACAAGGTCGCCCAAAACGCCTCGGCTTACCGCCCCGGCATCGAAGATGAGCCGAGGTTCAGGTCGTTGGCCGACTCTCTTGTCGATCTCATCTGCGAGCGCAAGCCCATCGTCGAGATCAACACAAAGGCTAAGGCTCTCCATGACCGCATCTTCCCGTCAGAGCGCTACTTGCCTAAATTGATTGCTGCAGGGGTGCCGATAGTGGTGAATAGCGATGCCCATGTGCCTGCGCTTATCGACGCCTCGCGTGACTATGCTTTTCAACTCTTAGATGATGCACTATCCCAAAAAGCTTGAGCTGCTTGCGCCGGCTCGCGACGCCGTTATCGGCCGTGAGGCCATTGTCCACGGTGCCGACGCCGTCTACATCGGTGCCGACGCTTTCGGCGCACGGGCTGCGGCGCGTAATAGCGTTGACGACATTGCGTCGCTCGCCGATTTTGCACATAGTTATGACGCGAGGGTTTACGTCACTCTCAACACTCTTATTTATGATCATGAGCTGCGCGAGGCCGAAGCGCTGATCCGTCGGCTTTATATCGCAGGGGTCGATGCACTGATAGTCCAGGATTTGTCGGTGCTCCGTATGGACATTCCGCCTATCGCGTTGCATGCCAGCACTCAGTGTGACACCCGCACCCCTGCCAAAGCGCGCTTTCTCGAGGATTGCGGCTTCTCCCAGATAGTCCTTGCCCGCGAGCTTTCGTTGGCAGAGATCAGGGCGATCGCCGAGTCGGTCACCGTGCCGGTCGAAGCCTTTGTCCACGGTGCCCTATGTGTCAGCTACAGTGGTGATTGCCAGGCAAGTCTTTTCTCAACCGGGCGTAGCGCCAATCGCGGCGAGTGCGCCCAGATGTGCCGCCTGCCTTACTCACTGGTCGACTCGTCAGGCCGCAAGGTAGCTCCCGACGGCCACTATCTGTCGTTAAGAGATATGAATCGACTCGATCGCCTCGCTGATCTTGCCGACGCAGGAGTCTCGTCGTTCAAGATCGAAGGCCGCTTGAAAGAGAGCGATTATGTCCGCAACACTGTGGCCGCCTATTCGAGCGCTCTCGATAGGGTGGTTGGTTCATCCGGCGGTCGTTACGAGCGTTTGTCAGTCGGCACCGTTGCCCTCGGTTTCGAGCCAGACGTGACTCGCTCTTTTAACCGTCGCTTCACCTCATACTTCCTTGACGGTCGTCCGGCCAAAAGCGTTCCTATGGCCTCAATTGAGAGCCCAAAGTGGATAGGCCGCAAGATAGGAAAAGTCAAATCACTGAAGGGTAGGGCGCTTGTCATCGACGCTGCCGAACCCTTAGCCAACGGCGACGGTCTCGGATTTTTTGGAGCCGATGGCCGTTATAACGGCTTCAGGGTCAACCGTGTCGACGGCTCTCTTGTCTATCCCGCTTCAGATGTCAGCGTGCGTCCCGGCGCAATCATCTACCGTAACCGCGACAAAAAGCGCGACGACCTTATGGCCTCATCGACAGCTCAGCGCGTCGTTGAAGTCACCGCAACTCTCCGACGTATCGACGCCAACCTTATCGCCTTGCGGCTCAGCGATTCCCGTGGCCATTCGGTCGAGTGCACGGCCGAGTGTGTAGAGGCGCCGTCGCGCTCGCCGCAGCTTCTGGCCCGCGAACGCGTTATCTCTAAGACCGGCGACACCGTCTATCGCGTCATCAATATAGATGACAACCTTTCTGACAGTAGCTTCGTCCCCGCCTCGGTGCTCACCGATCTGCGTCGCCGCGCGGTTGACGCCCTCGACGACGTCAGGCGTGCGACCTACACCTATGATTACCGCCGTCCTGAGAAAACTGATATCGAAAACTTCCGCATCGGCAACGCTGACCGTCATGACAACATCGCCAACCGGCTTGCCCGCAGCTTTTATGAATCTCACGGCATTACAGTCGATGAGCTCGCAGCTGAGGTCGATCTGCCTGACCGCAGCTGTGACCGCCGTGTGATGCAGACCCGCTACTGTCTCCGTCGCGAGTTGGGTGCGTGCCTTAAGACAGCCGATGGCGCCAAACTGCCTTCGCCGCTGTTCCTGCGTGCTCCCGGAGTGGAATATAGACTTGATTTCGATTGCAAGAACTGCGGGATGAACGTTGTTTTGCCGGCAAAATAAAACGTTGTCATCCTTTTTTGCGCTTTTTTGCTATTTTTAAATTATTAATGTACTATTGTGTTGTGAGGCCCGAAAAATTTAGCTAACTTTGAATCCTGAATAGGGCTTAAGCCCGTTTCGCTTCATGAAAAGCTAATCCTTTTTCTGTTTTGAAGGCGAGATTAGAAAATTTTTTAATAATTTGAATCTTTGTTTTTTCAAGGATTTGTTTTCTGTGTTTGACCGATAAGGTCTCTGTTATTGCATAAATTAAAACTTAATAATATTACCAATCATGAAATCGAGCAGAAGGACATTTCTTAAGACTCTCGGCGCGGCTGGTTTGTTTACCATTATCCCGCGTCATGTCCTTGGCGGCAACGGTTATATCCCGCCAAGCGATCAGTTAACACGTGGTATTATCGGCACCGGCGGCATCGGCCGTTCGTCATATCACTTCAACAGCGACAAGACTTGCCGTCTGGTTGCGCTTTGCGATGTTGACAGCAACCACCTCGCTTCGGCCGCTAACCTCGCTAAAGAGCGTTTTGGCGAAAATGTCGCTCAATATCACGACTTCCACGACCTCATCAACGACACCAACGTCGATATCGTCCATATCGCTACTCCTCCTCACTGGCATGGCATCATGGCCGTTGAGGCTGCTAAGGCAGGTAAAGACATCTGGTGCGAAAAGCCTATGACTCGCACCATCGGCGAGGGCCAGCGTGTGATGGAGGCTGTTCAGCGTTACAACCGCATCTTCCGTCTTAACACCTGGTTCCGTTTCAAAGACACATTCTATGGTCTCGGCACCGAAGTTCAGCCTCTTAAGAAGCTTGTTGACAGCGGTATGCTCGGCTGGCCCCTTAAGGTCACCGTATCCGGCGCCACCGGCTTTGCCTGGAAATTCTTCTGGACTGGCCGCGAAAATCTCGTGCCACAGACTGCTCCCGCCGAACTTGACTATGATCTCTGGCTCGGCCCGGCTCCCTATAAGCCCTACAACCCCCACCGTGTTCACCAGACCTTCCGTGGTTACTGGGATTACGACGGCGGCGGTCTTGCCGATATGGGCCAGCACTATCTTGACCCGATCCAGTATCTCCTCGGCAAAGACAACGATCTCCCCGTCAAGGTTGAAGTCGACGCTCCCCAGCAGCACCCCGACGCTGTCGGCACATGGCGCAAGATCACTTACACCTACGACGACGGTTGCCAGATCGTTCTCGAAGGCGAAGGCTACGAAAGCGAAGGCAAGGTGCCCTATATCGAAGGCCCCAACGGCAAGGTCTACAAAGGCTTCGAGTGCACTATCCCCGACGTGATGAATAAGATTGCCGAGCTCCCCGATCCCGAACCCCAGCGCACTGACTTCCTGCAGTGTGTGCGCGACCGCCAGAAATTCGCGCTCAACGAGCAGAACGGTCACTACAGCTGTACGATTGTCAATATGGGCACTACGGCTCTCCGCCTCGGTCGCAGCGAGTTGGCTTTTGATCCTAAGACTCAGACGTTCATCAACGATGACGCTGCCAATGCTCTCATCAATCAGCCGATGCGCGGCCCCTGGAAAATCTAATTCTCATCACATCCTAACATAGCACATTACAATGAACAAACGTTCTTTATCAATCATACTCCTGTCGTTATTCCTGTGCTTCGGATTCAATTCGTTTGCTCAGCTCGACAGCCGTAACCGCACTGCCGAGACCATCATCACCGATGGTCTTGCGCAGCTGCCGGCTAAAACACCAGCCACCTACAACGAGGTTATCGGCGAGATGGCCGCTACCGGCCAGAAAGGCATCGAGATGCTCGCCGGTATGCTCAAACCCGCCGAGACAAACCAAAATGCTCTTTTTGAGTATGCTATCGACGCTATTGTCAGCTACGCCACTGCTTCTGACAATGCTGACCTCCAGCAGCAGATCCACGACGGTCTCGTTTCTGGCCTCAAGAATTGCACCGACGATCCCAACCGTGCCTTCCTTATGGCGCAGCTCTCTAAGCTTGCACGTCCGGGCGATGCTCAGGTGTTTGCCTCTTACCTCACTGATCCCTATCTCCGCAACTTCGCCATCAACGGCCTCGCACTCGTACCCGGCGATGATGAGATGGTTGCTCAGATCATCAATTCTGCCGCTGCTCCCGAGCCTGAGCTCGCTTATGTAGCTTACTTCAAGAAGCTCAACGGCGTTGAACCCACTTTGATCAAGTGGACCGAAAGCTCCGATCCCAAAGTGCTCGCCGCTGTCTACAACGCTCTTGCCGTTTGTGGCACTGATGCTTCAATCAAGCCCCTTCAGAAAGCAGCCAAAGCTGTCAAGTTTGCCAACGATCCTACCGGCGCCACTGATGCTTATCTGCGTCTCCTCGCCCGTCTCGGCGACAAGACCGCAGTCGCAGCCGCTAAGGAGATCACCAAGGCCAATAACGACTATGCCCGTTGTGCTGCGCTCGACATTATCCTCCGCAGCGACAAGGCTAACGCTCAGAAAAACGTGCTCGAAGCTATTAAAGATAAGAACATCGCTTATCGCAACACCGCCCTCTATGTTGCTCCCGTTGTTTGCGGCGAAGGCATCTACGACATTGTTGCCGGCAAGTTCAAATCCTTGTCACCCGATGCAAAAATTGATGTGATCAATTGGCTCGGCAATAATCACATTGCTTCTCAGATCGATCTCATCACCGAGAATATCAACGCTAAGGATCTCGCTTTGGCTAAGTCAGCGGTGTCAGCTGCGTCAAAGATCGGTGGTGACAAGGCTCTCGTAGCCCTAACATCGGTGCTCGGTCAGAACAACGAACTCTCAGCTGCCGCTCAGCAGGCTCTGTTGTCTTTCAACGGCGACATTGCTTCAGGCGTCCTCGCTGCTTTGGCTTCTAATGATTCCAACGCCGTCGTTCAGGCCCTCCAGCTCGCTTCTGACCGTCACATTTATGGCGCTTATGACAAAATCACCTCTCTGATGGCTAACGGCAACGCTCAGGTGAGCGACGTCGCTACTAAGAGTCTCAAAGGTGTTGTCCGTCCCGAGAACTTCGAGGTTGTTTGCAAGGTCCTCGAAACTGTTGTCCCTGACTATGTCGGCGAACTCCAGGCTGCCGCAAAAAACTCTATCGTCAGCCTTACTCCCGATGAGCAGTATAATAAGATCATCGCAATGATGGATAAGCAGAAAGCGCCTCAGGTCGTTTCTCGCTACTATCCCCTCCTTGCTCAGGCAGCTACTCCCGCCGCGATTGACCGTCTGCTCGCTGATTTCAACACTACCAACAGTGCCGAAGCTTATGCAGCTCTTATGCAGGTCAACAATCAGGCTATGATTCCCGTGCTTTACGAAATCGCTGCTAACAATCCTGCTCAGAAAGACGCCGCGCTCAACCGTTACATAGACCTCGTCCAGAGCAACGGTTTCCCCGCTATCGACCAGTATCGTCTCTATAGCAATGGCCTTGCGCTCCAGCCTTCGGTTGCCGTTCAAAACCGTCTGCTCCGTGCGCTCGCCGATGGCCGCACTCTCCCCGCTGCCATGCTCGCTGCCAAATATCTCGACAACAAAGAGACAGCCCTCGCTGCCGCATCAACAGTTAAATACATCTTCGCTAAAGAACCCGCTCTCCAGAAGGGCCTTACCGTCAAGAATATCCTCGACAAGACTCACAAGGTGTTTGTTGACTTCGGTGTCAACGACGCTGATGCGGGTTACGCTGCCGATGAAGTTGCAGGCATCCTTAATGGTTTCGACGAAGAGGGTGGTTATGCAGTGGTTGCTGAGGTCGGTCCCACTGGCGATTTCGAAAACTTCGATCTCTACTTTGATTGGAACGGCGTTGAGCCAATCACACTCACTCTCCGCTCTATGCCTTTCGTGACTATCGATCCCGCCGCAGGTGTGACCGTCGGCAACGGCATCCTTCAGGCTCTTCCCGCAGGCGCTCAGCCCGTCCATGTCCGCATGGTCAACGACCGTATGTTTGTTGAGGTCGGCTCAACCACCTTTGCTGTCAACGACGTTGTTGTCAACCCTGTTGCCGGCAAGGAGACTCCTTATTCAGGTACGGTTTCTGTCAGCAACCCTGAGGCAGTGCGCAACTTCTACTTCAACCATCTCCCTGACACTCCCATCTTCACCCTCTCACCCGAGGAGGAAGCCGAAGGCTTTGAAGTGCTCTTCGACGGACGCTCACTCGACAAATGGCATGGCAATACTGCCGCCTATGTCCCCGTCGACGGTAGCATTTACGTGACCGCGCAGTATGGTGGTTCAGGCAACCTTTACACCAAAAAGAACTATAGCGACTTCATCTACCGCTTCGAGTTCTTCTTTGATGTACCCGGTGTCAACAACGGCATCGGCATCCGCACCGGCAAGGACGTCACCGGTGTCGACGCCGCTTTCCACGGCATGGAAATCCAGGTGCTCGACCATGATGACCCTATGTACGGCGGCTATCCTTACGGTTGGACCGGTATCCAGCCATATCAGATCCACGGTTCGATCTACGGCGTTGTCGGTGCTAAGCACGTTGACTTCGGTCCCATCAAGCAGTGGCACACCGAAGAAATCAAAGCCGTGGGTGACCACATCACAGTGACCGTCGACGGCGAGGTCATCGTTGACGCCGACATTCGCGAGGCTTGCCAGGGTCACGCCGTCGGTCCGGAAGGCGAGCAGGGCAATCCTTTTATGGTTGACCACCGTAACCACCCCGGCCTCTTCAACAAGGAAGGCTACATTAGCTTCTGCGGCCATGGCCAGGGCGTCAAATTCCGCAACATCCGCATTCTCGATCTCAGCGAGAAAAATAACAAAGCTAAAAAAGGAAAGAAAAAATAAGAATTTTCAGAAACTATAAATGACTGAATTTTCAGACAGTTCACGAATGCCGACTTCGATAGTTGCTATCGGAGTCGGCAATCGTATGCGCACTTATATGCACTATGTTGCGAGCCATCCCGAGGTGGCTCGGCTCGTGGCTGTCGTCGAGCCTGATCCTATACGCCGCAATGCGATGGCCGATCAGTTTGGCATCCCCGAGCAATATCGCTACAAAGACTACCGCGACTTTTTCAAAAATCCCGTCAAGGCTGACGCTGCATTTATCTGCACCCCAGAGCGCGATCATTTCGAGCCGTGTATGGAGGCTCTGCGTCTCGGACTCCACGTCCTTCTTGAGAAGCCCGTGGCGCAGACCTACGAGCAGTGCAAGCTAATCTATAAAGCCGCTCAAAAGGCGGGCAAGATGGTTTGTGTATGCCACGTACTCCGCTATCATCCCGCCTTCATCAAGGTCAAGGAACTCGTGTCGTCAGGCAAGTATGGCCGCATAATGACCATCACTCACACCGAGGATGTCGGCATCGACCGCACCACCCATAGCTATGTCCGCGGAGTGATGAACACTGAGGCTGGCAACAACCCTATGCTCCTGGCTAAATGCTGCCATGACATAGACTTCCTCGTGTGGCTTACTGATGCCAATTGCCGTCGCCTCTCATCGTTTGGCAGTCGCGCGTGGTTCCGCAGCGAGAACGCTCCCGAAGGCTCGGCTACCCGCTGCATCAACTGCGCGATCGAAAAAGAGTGTCCATATTCGGCTGTCGACCTTTATTGGCGCCGTCGTCAATGGATCAACAATTTCGATATCCCCGCCGGCATGACCCTCGATCAGGTTCTCCGCAAGGAGCTCGAGGAGGGTGACTATGGTCGTTGCGTCTATCATTGCAACAACGACGTTGTCGACAATCAGGTGCTCACTATGCAGATGGACGATGGCTCGCTCATCACCCTTTGTATGGACGTCTTCACCCGTCGCGACGGCAGGAGCACCGATATCAAGATGACGCGTGGCGAGATCGTCAGCGACGGTGTAAAGATTTTCGTCACCGACTTTGTCACTCACAAACGCGAAGTCTACGATTTTACCGAGGTATGCAAGCAGCCCTTCCACGCCGGAGCCGATCTTAAGCTTGTCGAGTCATTTCTTGCCTCAATAAGAGGAGAAAGCGCCGAAGCTCCGACAACGACCATTGCAGAGTCGCTTCGCAGCCACCGGTTGTGCTTCGAAGCTGAGCGCAGCCGTCTCTCTGGCCAGACCGTGACCTTCGATCAATAGTGCTGTCAGTTAACCCCCAAAAATAACGACGATGTGAATCCTTCATCAGAGACACATCGTCGTTTTTTCTTTTAATATTAGTCCATCAATCAGAGAGCGGGCTCAGGACCATAAAGGTTTGTGCCGGGTTGACTGGGCTTGCAGAACCATACGATAAGAATGATTACACCAACAAGAGGAATGAGGCATAATAGGAGCCACCATCCGCTCTTGCCTATATCGTGGAGACGGCGCACCTCAATGCCGAGCGACGGCAGCAAAAGCAGCAGGCCTACTGCATAGTTGACATAGATAAAAGCATTGCTGATAAACGCTTGGCCGCAAGAGATGATTATTGAAAGAAGCACGGTGAATAAAATATACCACCAGAATGAAATGCACGAAGTGCGACCTTTAAAATTGCAGTAATCTTCAGTGATAGCGCGCTTGACTGCGTCTGCAAAGGAAATCTGTTGAGCCATAATGATTAAAACAAGTGAGGTTCAGGGGTTATCAAAAATCCGGTCATCAGCTCGAACCTCTTGATAAGCCGACAAACGAATACACCATCGCAAATTTACGCCATTCTCCCATTTCCCGCGTATAACCGATGGATGATTATTGTTAAACTATGTTAATTTGCTGATTCGGGAATTGTGGGATAACGGCAAATTGCTAATTTTGCCGTGTAAATGCTTGACAATTTCCAGCGAAACTGGTCGGCATTGCGAAAATTGACATTTTAATTCAATCTCATAGTGATGATTATCAGAAACCATTAGAGAGATCGAAAATTTCACAAACCCTAAAAACTAATCGCTAACGCTTATGTCGCAATTGAGATTTAAAGTCGTAGACGAGGCTTTTAACCGCAAAGCCACCCCGGTAGAGATGCCCAAAGAAAGGCCGGAAGTGTATTATGGCAAAAATGTATTCAACCGTCAGAAGATGTTCGAATACCTCCCCGCCGACACTTACAAAGCTCTCATCAATGCCATCGACAACAAAGAACCGCTGCCGATGGAAGTGGCCGACAGTGTCGCCGAAGGCATGAAACGCTGGGCCATTGACAATGGTGCACGCCATTACACCCACTGGTTCCAACCCCTCACCGAATCAACTGCAGAAAAACACGACGCTTTTGTCGAGCACGATGGCAAAGGTGGCGTGGTTGAAAAATTTACAGGCAAACTGCTCGTTCAGCAGGAGCCTGATGCTTCAAGTTTCCCCAATGGAGGCATTCGCAATACTTTCGAGGCCCGTGGCTACAGTGCCTGGGACATTTCGTCGCCCGCCTTCATTATGGACAACACCCTTTGTATCCCGACTATCTTCATTTCATATACCGGCGAGTCTCTCGATTATAAGACTCCGCTGCTCCGTGCGCTCAACAGCGTCGACAAGGCCGCGACAGGTGTGGCCCGCTATTTCGATCCCGATGTCAAACACGTTAAGAGCTACCTTGGCTGGGAACAGGAATATTTTCTCGTAGACGAGGCTCTTTACAATGCCCGTCCTGATTTGATGCTTACCGGTCGTACC
>CAYRFB010000035.1:0-18111 GCA_964423485.1 uncultured Bacteroides sp. | reverse complement strand
CGTAGACCAGAAGACTGACTACGACAAGCTCATTCTCGAAATCACCACCAACGGTACTATCCTCCCGAAAGACGCTCTCAAAGAAGCTGCTAAAATCCTTATCTACCACTTCATGGTCTTCTCTGACGAAAAGATCACTCTCGAAGCTACCGAGACCGATGCTAACGAAGAGTTTGACGAAGAAGTGCTCAAGATGCGCCAGCTCCTCAAGTCTAAGCTCGTTGACATGAACCTCTCGGTTCGTGCACTCAACTGCCTCAAGAGCGCTGAGGTCGAGACTCTGGCTGAACTCGTCGTCTTCAACAAGACTGACCTCCTCAAGTTCCGCAACTTCGGTAAGAAATCTCTCACCGAGCTCGAAGAACTTCTCACCAGCCTCAACCTATCGTTCGGAATGGATATTTCAAAGTATAAATTAGATAAAGACTGATAAACGATGAGACACAATAAAAAATTCAACCACCTTAGCCGCACCAAAGCTCACCGCGATGCGTTGCTCGCTAACATGACCATTTCGCTCATCCTCCACAAGCGCATCAACACCACGCTTGCAAAGGCCAAAGCACTCCGTGTCTATGCTGAGCCCCTCATCAACCGCGCTAAGAACGACAATATGTCAAACCGTCGCCTTGTCTTCAGCTACCTCCAGAACAAAGACGCTGTCAAAGAACTCTTCGGCGTCGTAGCTGAGAAAATCGCTAACCGTCCCGGCGGTTACACTCGCATCCTCAAGACCGGCAACCGTCTTGGCGACAACGCAAAAACTTGCTTCATCGAGCTCGTTGACTTCAACGAAAACATGCTCAAGGACAAGAAAGAGACTAAAGCAAAGACCACTCGCCGCTCACGCAAAAAAGCAGCAGCTCCCGCAGCTGAAGCTCCCGCTGAGCAGACTCCCGAACTCCCCGCAGCTGAATAATCTTCAGCCCGCTTCTTATAGTTCACCTTACCGATCCGTCCCGCCCAATCAGCGGGGCGGATTGTTTTTTTAACATCTCTATGAAAATTTTGCCGCCGAAGCTTTGCTAAAGTCGTGTGTTTTATTATCTTTGTGAGTCATTATCAATCCGATAATTTTAACACATTATGCCGACACACCGCCTTTCAGCCCCACAAATCACCTCCGCCCTCAGGCGCCTGGCCATAGCGTGTGCCATCACCCTGCTTGCATTCCTGCTGTCGGCCATAATGATGTCGCCACTCTCGGCCTCAACCTCAGCCCTCTTCTCAGTGCCCGAGCGCAACGACTTCACCATCACGGATTTTTACAGTATGGTCGCCGATGCCCGCGCCGTCAGCCACCTCGACACCAATATCGTCGTCATCAACATCGACCGCAGCGACCGTCAGGATATAGCCGAAATCATCGAGATCGCCGACCTTGCCGGCGCAAAAGTCATTGCCCTCGACGTTATGTTTGACAGTCCCCGCGACGGCGACGGCCCCCTCCTTGATGTCATCAGCCGAGTCCCCGGCCTCATCCAGCCGCTCGTGATGCGTAAGTCAGCCGAGTCGCCCGACACATTCTCAATCGCAGCCGCCTCATTCTTCTATCACACCGACGTCGACAGCTCGTCAGTCTACGCCGCCGCCAGCCTCCCCTCGATCTACCATAAGAGCGTGGTCCGAGAGATGCAGCTATCGTTTCCGACCCGCGGCGACGGCGACATCCCCTCTCTTGCCGTGGCGGTCGCCGAGGCTACTGACCCTGGCGCCGTGCAGCGACTCCGCCAGCGCGGCCACCGCCTCGAGCCCATCAACTACCACTCCCGCCGCTTCACAGTCCTCGAGCCCGACCAACTGATCGCCAACGCCGACCTGCTCCGCGATCGCATCGTGCTCATCGGAGCGATGAGTGACCCCGCCGACCTCCACCCCGCGCCGACCAACTCATCTGTGCCCGGAGTCCTCATCCACGCCCATTCCATCGCCACAATCCTCGACTCAGCGTTTATGAACGCCGTCCCGCGCGGTTTCAACATCTTCATCGCCTTTCTCCTTTGCCTCGCCATCGTCGTCATCAACCTCTTTTTCATCAGCGGCGTCAAAGGTCTCGTCCTGCGGTTGCTTCAGGTGCTCCTCGTTTGGCTGACCGTTCAGCTCGGCTACTGGCTCTTTGTCACCCACAGCGTCATCGTCGACTTCTCCTACGCCCTGCTGATGCTGACCTTCGGCCTCTTTGCCTGCGACATATGGAACGGCCTCGCCGTCATCGTCCGCTGGTCGATTGCAAAATTGAAGCGCAAACCAAATTAACACATCCACACACCTCCCCATAATTAATCAGACAATGAAACGCATCATCGCATACCTGTCGATCCTCCTGGTGGCCATCCTGACCGTCCAGGCCAAATACACCCTCTACTCATTCACGGGCGACATCACCGTCCGCCAGTCTAACCGCGACGTCAAGCCCGAAAAAGGCATGGACCTTAATGCCACTGACGAAATCAACATCCCTCAAGGCGCCCAAGTTGAGATCTACAACACCGTCACAAAAGAGATTTTCACCTCCGTCAACTCTGGCCTCAACTCGGTCATGAGCATTATGCTCGACGCCCGCAAGCAGGCCCAGAAGACCGCCGGGGCCATCAACGACCGCATGCGCTTCTCATCTGCAGGCAACCGGCAGAAATCCTCGCGTCTTTACACCGAGGGACTTGTCAAGCGCTCTATGCAGGTCTACGATCCTGAGGCCGACAACCTCATCGTCGCCCCCGACGAGCTCGCCCTCCATATCCTCAGTGCCGTCAAGTCAGCCGCTGACTCAGTTTCCGCTCCCGAATTTCCGACCGACTTCAGCAGCGGCCGCATCGGCGACTCAGGCCTCGAATTCAACATTGAAAATTCGCTTCCCTTCCCGATCTACATCAACCTCGTCAAGATCAGCGAGACTCAGTTAGACCACTTCGAGATCTCTGAGCTCGGCCAGCCGATGGGTTGCTACGTCCTGCTGCCAGGCCAGACCATCGCCCGCAAGCACCTCGCCGGACTCCTCCCCGCCGACTCCCACTATCTCGTGATGACATATTGCCGCTTCGACATCGACGAACTCCTTGCCAGCCTCAACGAGCTGCTCTCAGCCGACTCGCTCCGCGATGCCGACTCACAGCTCCCCGTCTATATCTCACGTTTGTAAAAAATTATTATTAACCTCAATAAAACAGATCCATTATGAAAAGAATTATTGCAATCATCCTCGCTGTGATCGTGATGCTGCCCGCAGCCATGGCTGCCGACACCAACAAGCAACTCAAAAAGGCTCGTGACAAAGAGCGCAAAGAGGTAGTCAAGCGCCTCAAAAAAGGCGGCTGGGAAATCTTTGGTAGCACCCGCAGCCTCGACGTTGCCCTCCTCTCTCACTGGGACAAGCTCGACAAGAGCGACGACGCTCGCGAGCAGGTAGGTGTGTCGACCCGCAGCAAGTCAAAAAACGTAGGCATGCAGATGGCCATCAACAACGCCTGCACAAGCTACGCATCTAAAGCCGGATCATCGATCAAGGGACGCCTCGTGTCAGACATGGCCGGTGACGGCATCGACACCGACGCCGAGTTTGAGCACTTCTATGCCGCTTACGAGCGCCTTGTCGAAAAAGAAATCAAAGGCGAGATGGACCAGAGCTTCTCTGTGATCCGCACCAACCCTGACGGCACTTACGAAATCGAAACCTACTTCATCATCAGCGAGGCCGCTGCATCAAAGGCCCGCATCCGCGCCGCCGAGCAGGCTCTCAAAGAGAGCGAGGCAGCCCAGCGCTACGCCGATAAAGTGTCAGAGTTTGTAAGCGAAGGCTTCGAGGAGTGATCCTGCTCCTGATAACAGTCACTCATCAGTGATTCAATGAAACGCAAATCAATCTTAATCGCAGCCTGCTGTCTCGCGTTGGCTTGGCCGCTGTGTCCTCAGCAAAAGACCGGGTCTCAGTCGTTCGACGAGTTCCGCAAGGGCATGCTCGACAACTATAGCAGCTTCCGAAAGTCAGTTCTCGACGATTACGATAAGTTTCTCGAAGAGGCCTGGGCAAACTTTGAGAAGTTTAAGGCCGAAGATCGCTTCACCGATCCTAAGCCCGAAGACGTGCCTACGGCCGCTCCCGACGCTAAGCCTGTGGCTAAGGACGTCCCTGCGCCCGACAAGCCCAAGAAGAAAAAGCCTGTCGCAAAGCCCAAACCTCAGCCCAAGCCCGAGCCCAAACCTCAAGCCAAGCCTCAACCCAAACCCGAACCGAAGCCTGAGGTTAAGCCCGAGCCCGCTCCCGAAGTTAAACCCGAGCCTAAGGCAGAGCCTGAAAAGCCGGCTGCTCCTAAGGAAGAAAAGCAACCTAAGCCCGAGAAGAAGCCTAAGCCCGAAAAGAAACCTAAGGAAGAGAAGGCTAAGCCCGCTCCAAAGCCTGAGGTAAAGCCTGATGTAAAATCTGAGCCCAAACCCGAACCCAAGGCTGAGCCTAAGCAAGAAAAAAAGCCCAAACAAGAGAAGAAGCCTAAAGACGAGAAGCCAAAGCCCGAGAAAAAACCTAAGGAGGAGAAGGCAAAGCCCACTACTAAGCCCGAGGTAAAGCCCGAGCCCAAGAAAAAGTCAGAGCCCAAGACCTCAAAGCCTCAGACCGCGGCCCCGGTTGCTGCTGAGCCCGTGCAGGAATTTGTCGAGTACACCTTCCCGTTCTACACCGTCGAGTTTGATATCAAAGACCGTCTAGTGACGCTCGACAGTAAGCTCAAGTCGCCGGCTGACTTCGCCAAGCAATGGCGAGCCTTCGCTGCGAGTGATATCAAGGATATCATTCCTGGGTTTAAGCGCATCGCTGACGAAAATTCGCTCAACGACTATCTGACGTTCGAACTAATCCGTTCATACGTTGACAGCCGCTATCCTGCCGCTGACCCGACGGCCCGCGTCGCCCTCGAGCACTATCTGCTCGCCAATATGGGCTATGATATCCGTCTGGCCGTCGACGACGACACGACGCCCTTGCTCCTCGTGCCCTTCAGTCAGTATGTCTATGCGCGTCCTTACCTGATGCTCAACGACCGTAAGTACTATGTCTTCCAGCCGCGCGGAGGTGCTCTCAACCCCAACACTTCGATCTTCACCTGCAAGCTGCCCTCCGACGCCGACCTCGGCCGTCCGCTCGACCTTTTGTTGACCGAGCTTCGCCTGCCAGAGAAGATGAAAGACTTCAATCTCTCGTTTGGCGGCGTCGAGCTCAACGGTCAGGTCAACGAAAACATCTTCCCGATAGTCTACAACTATCCCCAGATGACCATCGCTGACTTTGCCAAGTCGACAATCTCTCCCGAGCTCCGCAGCAATCTCGTCGCTCAGATCAAGAGCCAGCTCGGCGACATGCCCCAGCAGGAGGCCGTCGACAAGCTCCTCAAGTTCACTCAGAGCGCCTTTGAGTATGCAACCGACGGCGATTTCCACGGCTTCGAGAAGCCTTATTTCCTCGAGGAGATACTGTTCTATCCTAAGTGTGACTGCGAAGACCGCTCGATCTTCTACACTTATATGCTCTGGAATGCACTCGGCGTCGAGAGCCATCTGCTCGCATATCCCGGCCATGAGAGCGCGTCAGTCCACCTTTCTGAGCCTATCAAGGGCACAGGTTACGACTACGATGGCAAACACTTCTACATCTCCGATCCGACCTATATCGGCTCCCGGTCAGGCATGTGCATGTCATCCTACATCAACACCAAACCCGAAATCGACTACGTCTACCCCCAGTAAACACTTGGGCCATCGCTTTGCGATGTATGACAATAATGCAAGAAAAAACTGCGTCGCTGGGAATGCGGCGCAGTTTTTTTGTGGTGGCAGCTATGGGAGGGCTGCTTATTGAAGGATAAATTTCTTGGTGGCTTTGTGGCCTGCGGCGTCTTTGGCAGTGACGACATAGATGCCGCTTGAGAGCGCGTCGAGCGAGAGGGCGTTGCGGCCTGCGGCCACTTTCTTGCCGTCGATGGTGTAGAGCTCAAGCAGAGCATTGTCAGCGCTCACTGTCGAGCCGTCAAAGTTAATGGCGATTGCCTCTTCAACGACGGCATCGGTGATGCCGGTGATCTCAGCGAGAATGTTGAATTTGACTTTGGCAAGTGTGCCGTTGACGTTGGCCGTAAACACTGCATTGCCCTCTTTGAGCGCATTGAAGCCGATGGCGGCAACGTTTTTGTTGAGCGTAAGCTCACCGGTCATCTCAGCGACTGTCTCGTCAGAGAGTTCGGCCGCGAAGCCGTCGATAAATGCGTCCTCGGTCATCGGCTTGCGAGAGATGACGAGCAGCTGGGCTGCAAAGTTGTCGCCGACAGCGGCTGTGATTTCGTCAACAAGGAATTTCGAGCCGAACTCGTGATAGAGCGAAGGATCGTTTTCGGGCACCTCACGCCAGGGCATTTCTGCAGTCTCGCCATACTTGAATCCGAGCGACTCAAAGAAGCTTGCGTTGAGATCAGAAGCGTCGACGTCCTTGCCCTCGGTAGTGGTGGTCTCAGACTCTACATTGCTGTCGACCTTGGCGAGCGATGCCACGGCGTAGTTGTTTTTGAATCCAAGCTCAGCCTCGGTGGGGAGGAACTTGTCGATGTGCTCCGAGTCAGTGATGTTGTCCCAGTCGGGCTCGAGGTCATTGATCGAGGTGAAGCCTGCGATGCGGTGAGCCGAGCTCTGGTGGCCTTCGGGCAGCTCGGGAGTGGTGATTGACTCAAGATTGACTAAGCAGTTGGTCACCACGTCGTGAGATTTGGGCGCGGTCTGATCGTCAGACGAATCATTGTTGGGGTAGTAGGTCGATATAGAACCTGCGATGCCGCCGACCGCATAGCCTTTGCTCACGATCTTTGTGCCGTAAGTCTCAGAGGCTGCCAGAGTGCCTTCGACATAGCAGTGATCGACCGTGACGCGCTGATCCATGTCGCCGACAATGCCGCCCACGAGGTGACCGCCGGTGATGTCAGCGTCGACGTGACAGTCTGAGATATTGCCGGCGTTAGGACCTGAGGTGCCGAGGATGCCTCCTACGACTGCTTTAGCAGCGATTGAGCCGCTGAACGCTGATGCTGCGATGGTCGAGTTGGTGCGAGTCTCGGCAACGATACCGCCGACGGTTGTGGCGTTGGGCAGGTTGATCGAGGCGTTGGTCACTGAGCAATCGGTGATGACAGAGTTGAGGGTGGCGCTGTTGACCAGACCGCCGAACTCGCCGCCGTTTGACGACTCTACGTTCAGGCCGATAGCGTGGACGTTAGAAAGCGTAGAGCGCTGCATCTGGGCAGCTACAAGGCCGCAATAGGGCTCGTCTGACTTGATGACAGTCGGGTTGAGGAATGTTACATCCTTGATGGTTGCATTATCGAGATAGCTGAAGAGGGCGTTATAGCGACCCGAGGTCACGCCGACGGTGAGATTGCTGATGGTGTGGCCGTTGCCATTGATGACGCCTGTGAAAGGCTCAGTGGCTGTGCCGACGGGGATAAACTCGATGTCAGCAGCGTCAAAGTCATTGACGATCTCATAGTGGGCAGCAAGATTGTCGCGCACACACTGCAGGTCGCCTGCGGTGGCAATCTTGTAAGGATTCTGGGCTGTGCCGTCGCCGCCGGCAAACTTGTTGAGAGGGAGACGATAGAGCTCCTGAGTGTATTTCGACGTGATGTTGTTGTAGTAGAGCACCCAGAGCAGGGGATCGGTCGCGCCTTCGATGATCGATACCTGGATCAAAGAGCCGTAGGTGTCATCGGGCGCAAGCTCAAACAGGATCTTGCCGACCGGCTTCTCCTTGGTTGCGGCAGTGCCGATCATAAACTCTTCCTGAACGGTCGAAGCATACTTGGTGCCACGCTTGACAATGATCATGTACTCGCGCTCGGGAGTAGTGTCAAATGCAAACGGGCTCAGCACTTCCTGGCCGATATAGACTTTGGCCAGTCTGACGTCCTTGCCCATATTGACCTCGTCGACGCCGGTGATTTCGCCCTCGGTGTTGATCCAGGCGAGGCGCATGATGTCGTTGCCGTCCTCGTCGATGCCGAGGGTGCCGAGCTCAAAGCAATATTTATAAGAATCGCCGTCGGCCACGCGGTCAGCGTTGACATAGAGGTTCTCCAGGTAATCGCCATAGGGGAGCACCTGGTCAAAAGAGTGGTGGAAGTTGCCGTTGAAGGGGTTGAGGAAGCTGAAGTGATAGCCCTCGTCGTCAAAGGTGACAAACATATATTCCTCCTCGTGGCCTCTGACATCGCTCATCTGAAGCACGCCGTCGACATTGAGGCCGAGCACTGATTTGAGCTCGCCGGAGGGCGAGTAGAGATAATAGCTCGATGTTTCGCCCATTTCGGCGCCGTCCCAGTCTTTGGTGGTCACGACAATATTGGCCTGGCCTGCCTCGTCAGAGTACTTGTAGTTGACGTCGTCGCGATAGCCGAGGTTGCCGAGGTAATAAAATGTTGCAAAGATGTTGTCGCCGGGCGAGCGGTGCATCTCGATCTCGGTGCGCTGGAGCAGGTTGGGATTCTCGAGTGAAGTCGGCTGGTAGACCTCGACAAAGAAGTTTGTATTCTCGTTCCAGGTCTGGTCGGGGTAGCCATACTCCTCGTTGTCAGCGAAGTTCCACAGACCGTCGGTGTAGCCGTTGATAAAGATATAGGGCTTGCCGTCGATGGCGCGGGTGATCATCGGTGACGCGCTCTCCTGGTCGCCGGGCCAGTCGTTGAGACGCATCTTGTACTCAAAAAACTTGACGGGCTCGCTGTCGCCGTAGCCGACCTTCTTATAGGTCTCGATCTTAGCGCCGAGCGAGTTGACATAAGCCGAAAACGACTCATCGTCGGGGTCAGAGGGGAATGAATAGTCTGTCGCAAACGACAGATAGAAGTCTTCTGACCACTTGTTGGTCGGAGCCTCAAGCACGTCGCAGAGATTGCCGTTGATGGTGCAGAGCGCCACATCATTGCCGTCTTCATCCTTTTGGCCTCCGAGCTGGAAGGCGACTGAGCGGGAGTTGACAGTGTAGTTAGGAGTGTTGTAGTTGAAATAGACCAACACTTCGAGTTTATCGTCAGTGTTGAAAAAGCGTTTGGTGATCACAGGTGTCAGACCCATCGACGCCAATCTGGTCTCGGGATTGTCAGGGTTAGTGGTGGTGTCAAACTGCACCTTGCCCTTTATTTCGCCAACAACGTTAAAGTCAGAATCATAGATCGTAAACTTATAGCCCGTGATGTCCTTGCGGGTGTAATATTCGCTTTCGACAAAATCTTCGGTCTCAAATTCGGCCGAGCCGAAATATATCGAGCCGTTAGGACCGTCGAGATATTCATACTGATCAGAAACAGGCAGTGAGAAGTCAGGTTTGATGCTTGCGGCCTTTGACATGCCTTTTTGTGACTCCGCAGTGATCCGCTTGTTGATTTCGTCAATCTTAGCCGATCTATCTGAACTGAACAACGTTTTGTAGTTCTTTGCCTGATAACGCAGGTTAGCGATATCGGGCAGGCCGTTGCCCTTTTCTGCCGTGGGGGCGGCGGCTGCACTCAGCGTGACGAGTGGAAGCGAGAGGGCTAATGCCAGTTTGGTAAATTTTCCCATAATCTAATTTCTATCTGAAAATCGGTTAGTTCTTGTTTTTAAGGTTATATGGTTGTAATCTAACACTTATGCAAAAACGGAGTATCGCCGTCAATATTATATAACAAACGTTAATCTCTCTGCCTCTTATGAATATTTATAAGGGAGATATTAAGGTTTAAAAGCGCCCCGGGCGGAAGTCACCCGGGGCGCTTATCATTTTAGTGCGATAATATATTCTTATCGGTTGAGGAGCACTTTCTGGCCATTGATGATGTAAACCTGACCGTTGGCCGGGTTGATCACGCGGCGGCCGTTGAGGTCATAAGCCTTAACGTCAGCGTTGTTGAGGTCGTTGATGATGGCGTTGATGCCGGTAGAGATGTTTACGAGTTCAACGACAACATATGCGTCCATAGTTTCGGTGAAGTCAGCTTCGCCTTCGTATGTTTCATAACCGTCCTTAGCAACAGTGATAGGCATAGTCTTGCCGATCACAGCGGGAGCGCTGATCTCGGTGATCTTCACTTCGCCGTTAGCGTCGGTGGTGTACTCTACGCCGTCGAATGTCACAGTAGCGCCGGCAACGGGATCCTCACCGTCCATAACCTTAACAGTGAGAGTAGCCTCTTCGGCAACGAGTTCTGCGATGACCCAAGCGTCGATGCCTTCGGTGAAGTCAGCTTCGCCTTCGAAGGGAGCATAGCCGTCTTTGTAAACGGTTACGGGAACGGTCTTGCCGACAACTGAGGGAGCGTCGATACCTGTGATCTTGATTTCGCCTGTTACGTCAGAGAGATAATCCTTACCGTCAAATGATACGAATGCGCCTTCGACGGGCTCTTCGTCAGCAAATACCTTGATTGTGAGAGTAGCTTCGTCGGCTTCGAGCTCAGCTACGACATAAGCTTCCATTGTTTCAGAGAAGTCAGCTTTGCCTTCGAAAGGTACATAGCCGTCTTTGTATACTTCAACCGGGAAGGTCTTGCCTACGAAATCAGGAGCAAAGAGACCTGTGATCTTAACGCTGCCGTTAGCGTCAGTAGTGTAGTTCTTGCCTTCAAAAGTGATGTATGCGCCTTCAACGGGATCATCACCTGCCATCACCTTGATGTCGAGAGTAGCCTCAGCTGCAACGAGTTCGCCGGTTACAAAAGCATCCAAACCTTCGGTGAAGTTGGCTTCGCCTTCGTAAGGATCATAGCCGTCTTTCATCACTACAACCGGAACCATTTTGCCCATTACTGAGGGGAAGGGGATAGTGTTGATGGTCACCTCACCGAGTTCATTAGTGCGGAACTCATCATATTCTACGCCGTCAACCATTGCAAAAGCGCCTTCGAGGGGTTCGCCATCAGCGAAAACCTTGATTGTGAGGTTGGCCATAGCTGCTTCGAGCTGCACCCATTTCTGAGCCTCGAGCATATCAAATTCAGCTTCGCCGGTATAAGGTTCATAGCCGTCAGCGTAAACTTCTACAGCAATAGTAGTGCCGATTACGTCGGGACCATTGAAACCTTTGATGACAACAGTGCCGGTTTCGTCAGTGGTGTATTCTTTTTTGTCGACAGTTACCATAGCGCCTGCGATAGGCTCGTAATCTGCGTCAGTAACCTTGATTGTCAGGCTTGCCTCAGCGGGAGTGAGGGTAACAGTAGGATACGCTTCCATAGTCTCGGTGAAGTCGGCATTGCCTTCATAGAAATCATAGCCGTCTTTGTAAACGGTGAAGGGGACTTCCTTGCCGATGACATCGGGAGCGCTGATGCCTTTGATGGTAACTTCACCGTTTTCAGCAGTAAAGTAATCTACACCTTGGAAAGTCACCATTGCTTCTGCGATAGGATCATAGTCTTCGCCAGTCACAACCTTGACAGTTAAAGTTGCTTCAGCAGCAGTGAGGGTAGCGATTGCATAGCCGTTGAAACCTTCAGTGAAGTCAACAGTGCCTTCGTAGAAGTCATAACCGTCTTTGTAGGCGGTGAAGGGGACAGCCTTGCCAAGCACATCATCAACGTTGATGTCTTTGACCACAACCTGGCCGTTTTCGGGAGTCACATACTCCTTGCCCATGAAAGTGACAGTAGCACCCTCGATAGGCTCTTCTTCATACTGTTCGCCAGCGTTTACAATAATGGTGGCAGTCGCTGTTTCAGTAGCCTCATCGGCAGCGAAGGCAGCCACAAAACCCATTATTGCCAGAGTGAAAAAAGTAAAAAGCTTTTTCATATTGGAATAAACGTTTGTTAGTGAGTCATCGAGCCGGTCGAATAGGGAAGTCACGACGCCCGCTAACGGTAATTTAAGATGAAGGATTAATTCGCTCGACCGGTTGCGAACATTAATAATTTTTAATAATGCGCAAAATTAATGCTTTTTTATTTCCCCACCAAAGAAAAAATATGAAAATAGAAATGATTTTCAATTGAGTAGTGCGTTTTTTTAAGTCCTAATTTTGTGTAGAACTTCCGTAAATCCGCTTCACAAGCCGACTCTGGCTCATATTGACCGAATTGTGAGCAATGTTATCCTGGCTTGCTTTTTTTGTTGCGCTTTTGGTGAAAATAGTGTACTTTTGCAGAAAATTGGATGTTATGCAACAGGTGAAGCCTAAAAAAGCACTGGGTCAGCACTTCCTGACCGATCTGTCAGTGGCCGCGCGCATCGCAGCCACTCTCGATGATTATAAGGGTTTGCCTGTTCTCGAAGTCGGCCCAGGCATGGGGGTGCTCACCCGCCCGCTGATCGAAGCCGGCCACGATGTCACGGTCGTCGAAATCGACACGGAGAGCGTGGCCTACCTTAAGGCAAACTTCGCCGCATTGGCCGAGGGTGCCCGTATCATCGAATGCGATTTTCTCAAGCTCGACCTTGCCGAGGTCTTCGCGGGCAAGAAATTTTGTGTCATCGGCAACTACCCCTACAACATATCGTCGCAGATATTCTTTCACGTGCTTGACTACAAGGATCTTGTGCCTTGTTGTTCAGGTATGCTCCAGCGCGAAGTGGCCGAGCGCATAGCCGCAGGCCCAGGATCGAAGACGCGCGGCATACTGAGCGTGCTGCTTCAGGCGTGGTATCATATAGACTATCTCTTCACGGTCAGTGAGCACGTCTTTAACCCGCCGCCCAAGGTGAAGTCGGGCGTGATCCGCATGGTGCGCAACGACGTCACTGACCTCGGCTGCGATGAGCGGCTGTTCAAGACTGTGGTCAAGACCACTTTTGGCCAGCGCCGCAAGACAATACGCAATTCGGTCAAGAGTCTGGTGGCGCCGGGAGTGTCGCTCCCTGACAGCCCGCTTTTGGCGATGCGCCCCGAGCAGTTGAGCGTCGCAGAGTTTATTGAGCTTACAAATCTTGTTTCATCACTCCGGCAGTCATAAACGATGAAGGAATACACTCCCGAATATCTCGAACACATCAGGCAGATCATCAAGTCTGACGACAAGGAGCAGGCCCGTAAGGAGCTTGAGGATCTGCACCCCGCCGATATTGCCGAGCTCTATCAGAATCTTGAGCTTGACGAGGCCGAGTACCTCTATCAGCTGCTCGATGATGACATGGCAGCCGATGTGCTTATGGAGCTTGATGAAGACGACCGACTCAAGCTCATCTCTGACATGCCGGCCGAGGAGATCGCCAAGCAGATCGATCACCTCGACACTGACGACGCCGTCGACCTCATCCAGCAGCTCGACGAGGAGGAGCGCGAGGAGATCCTCGCCCACATCGACGACGTTGAGCAGGCCGGCGACATCATCGACCTTCTCAAGTATGACGAGGACACAGCCGGCGGCCTTATGGGCACCGAAATGATCGTCGTCAACGAAAACTGGTCGATGCCCGAGTGTATCAAAGAGATGCGCATGCAGGCCGAGGAGGTCGATGAGATATATTATATATATGTGGTCGACAACGACTATAAGCTGCGCGGCATATTCCCGCTCAAAAAGATGATCTCTCATCCGTCGGTGTCAAAGATCAAGCACGTTATGGAGATTGACCCCGTCAGCGTCAAGGCCGACACGCCGATCGACGACGTTGCTCTCGACTTTGAGAAGTATGACCTTGTGGCGATGCCCGTCGTTGACTCGATCGGGCGTCTGTTGGGTCAGATCACCGTCGACGACGTGATGGACCGTGTGCGCGAATCAAGCGAGCGTGACTATCAGCTCGCCTCAGGTATCTCGTCTGACGTCGACGCCGACGACTCCATCTTCGCCCAGACCAAGGCGCGCATACCCTGGCTGCTGATCGGCATTGCGTCGGGCATATTGGCGTCGCTGATCCTCAGCGGTTTTGAGGCTCAAATCCAGGCCGTCACGGCGCTGGCGCTCTTTATCCCGATCATCGGCGGCACGGGCGGTAACGTCGGCGTGCAGGCCTCGGCTATCGTCGTGCAAGGTCTCGCCAACGGCTCTCTCGACATTAAAGAATTTTCCAAACAGCTTGGCAAGGAAGTGCTTATCGGCTTGCTCAACGCTACGATAATTTCAGCCGTGATCCTTGTCTATAACCTTATTATGCTCCCTCACGAACTCGCCGTGACGCTGTCGGTGGCCGTGTCGCTCTTTATTGTCGTGATGTTTGCCACGATGCTTGGCACAGTCGTGCCCCTTACCCTTGAAAAACTGAAGATCAACCCGGCGCTTGCCACCGGCCCCTTTATCCAGATATCAAACGATATCCTCGGTCTGATCATCTATGTCGGCATATCGACATGGTTTCTTCAGATCTTCGGGGTCAATGGATAAGATGCTTGGTGACGATGATGCCTTCGCGCACGTGGAGCGTCAGCGATGCTCTCTCGCTGCGCGCCTCGCTCTCATAACGGATGTTGTACCATTCGGGCGCCAGGAAGTCGAGCCTGAAAGTGGCGCTGCCGGCCGCAGGAGAGTAGGGCGAGCCCGGGGTGATGCGCTCGTCAATCGTGATGTCAAAGCCTGACACCCTCACTGCCAGAGACACGGCGCCGTCCATCGCCACGCCGCTGAGACCGTCGCGCCGGAGGGTGACACTGTTGTCAGCGGCAACGCTGAGCGTCAGTGAGCTGCTGCCTGGCTCTGCAGCGCTGTCGGCCTCTTCGAGTTGGCCGGCAAGGAGGTGGAGCTTCACCTCGCCCTTGCGCTCGGGCAGAGAGATGGCGGCGATGACCGCTGCGGCGACCACGCTGACGATGACATAAAACTCGGGTGTCTGGAAAATGCCGTTTAGAATCATAATTTCAAAATTAACTATAAATCGCCTTAAATGCAAATCGGCCGACATAGATTTATTACATCCCTGACTCAGATGGCGTCGGCGGCGCTTGACTCGATCTTCCCGCGGACGTGTCGCATCTGCGGCCAGTCGCTGACCGTCGGCGAGCGGCTGATGTGCGTCGGGTGTATGGCCGAGTTGCCCCGGACCTATCTCAACCATATCGACTTCAACACGCTTCACCAGCGCATCGCGGGCTCAAACCCGATCGACATCGCGGCCGGATGGTTTTATTATTACAGCGACAGCCCTTATGCGCGCCTCATCCGCGAGGCTAAGTATGACGACCGTCCCGCCACTGCCCGCCGCCTCGGTCGGCTCTATGGCGCCGAGCTCGCAGCCGACGGCCTCAGGGGGCGCTTCGACGTGTTGCTGCCCGTGCCGCTCCATCGCGACAAGCTGCTTAAGCGCGGCTATAACCAGAGTTACGAGATTGCCCGAGGCCTCGCCGAGGAGCTTGATTGCCCCGTCGGCGACAATCTTGTGGCCGTCCGCGCCCACAAGACTCAGACGCGCCGCAGCGGCCTCGACCGATATAAAAACGTCGAGGGCAGCTTTGCCGTCCGCCGCCCCGAGGAGCTTGACGGATTGACGGTGGCCGTGGTCGACGACATCATCACCACCGGCTCCACCGTCCTCGACTGTCTCAACGCTATAGCCGCGTCATCGACCCCCTCCACCCTCAACGTCCTCTCCCTCGGCGTCACCCATATGAGATGAGCGAGGGCAGCCCTTGCTGGAACATTTGCGAAGGAGAATTTGTATATATTATGTATATTTTATATCTTTGTGGATGAATTAAAAAACAATATACTTATGGCCACAGTAATCAACATCAAGCGTAAAAATATCGATCTCCCTGTCGAGACTCTTCAGAAGCTGTCAATTATGGCAGTTGCGCAGGGCAAGAGCCTAAAGAAATACATCGAATCATTGCTAATTGCAAAGGCAGACTCCGTGTCTATCGATGTGAGCGAAAATCCATCGCCTTCAGGCGATCCCTGGTTTGATGACACCAAGAATATTGAGATGCTCAAGCGCGGCATAGAAGATATGAAGGCAGGCAAAGGCAGAGCAGTCTCGATGGAGGAAATTAGGGAAATGTTAGGTGTATGAGCTATGAGTTAATTTTGTTGCCTGAAGTGGAGCAACAAATGATGGAGTGGCGTAGATCAGGTCAAAAAAAGATCCTTGCGAAAATTGTCGCACTTCTAGATGAACTGACGATTCATCCTAAGACTGGGACGGGTAAGGTTGAGCAACTGAAAGGCAGACTTGCGGGGTTGTGGAGTAGACGCATAGTCAAGAAAAACCGATTGGTCTACAGCATAAATGATGACAAAATTATCGTTGTGGTGATCTCCTTAAGAGGTCATTATGAAGATAAATAGACAATAAATAAAGCAAACGGGCGGCCTTGGGGAGGTCGCCCGTTGGTTTTTTATGTGGGTGAGGTGGTTAGTCGATGATGTCGAAGCCGGTGTATTTGCGGAGACATTCGGGCACGATAATGCCCTCGGGGGTCTGGTTGTTTTCGAGCAGAGCAGCGACGATGCGCGGCAGTGCGAGAGCCGAACCGTTGAGGGTGTGGCAGAGACGTGTCTTCTTGTCTTCGGCGCGATAGCGGCACTTGAGGCGGTTGGCCTGATAGGTCTCGAAGTTAGAGACTGACGAAACCTCGAGCCAGCGCTTCTGGGCAGCTGAGTAGACCTCAAAGTCAAATGTGATTGCTGAGGTGAAGCTCATGTCGCCGCCGCAGAGACGGAGTATGTGCCAGGGCAGGCCGAGCTTTTCGAGCAGGCTCTGAACGTGGTCTTTCATCTCTTCGAGGGCCGCGTAAGAATTTTCCGGCTTCTCGATGCGCACGATCTCTACCTTGTCAAACTGGTGGAGACGGTTGAGGCCGCGCACGTCCTTGCCATAGCTGCCGGCTTCGCGACGGAAGCAAGCCGAGTAGGCGCAGTTTTTCACCGGGAGCTGGTCGTCAGAGAGGATCACGTCGCGGTAGAGGTTGGTCACGGGCACCTCGGCGGTGGGGATGAGGTAGAGATTGTCGAGGGTGACGTGATACATCTGGCCCTCCTTGTCGGGGAGCTGGCCTGTGCCGTAGCCCGACGCTTCGTTGACCACATAGGGTGGCTGGATCTCAACATATCCGGCCTTAGAAGCCTCGTCGAGGAAGAACTGGATGAGTGCGCGCTGGAGCTTGGCGCCCTTGCCGATGTAGACAGGGAAGCCTGCGCCGGTGATCTTCACGCCGAGGTCAAAATCGATGAGGTTATATTTCTTGGCGAGGTCCCAGTGGGGGAGGGCGTCTTCGGGCAGGTCAGGCATCGGGCCGCCTGTCTTCTCCACAACGTTGTCTTCGGCTGTGCGGCCTTCGGGCACCATCGCGCAGGGCACGTTGGGCACCGACAGCAGTATCTCGGTGATGGTGTTTTCGGTTGCGGCGAGCTCGTCGGCGATAGCTTTCTGGCTCTCTTTGAGAGTTGCGACGGTCTCTTTGGCCTTGTCGGCTTCATCTTTCTGGCCGGCCTTCATAAGGGCGCCGATCGAGGCGGCGAGTTTCTTGAGTTCGGCAGCGGCGTTGTCGTTTTTGAGCTGAAGCTGACGGCGGTTTTCGTCGAGAGTAATGATCCGATCGATGGCCTCTTTGCCGTCAAAGCCTTTGACGGCGAGACGGGCTACGATCTGATCGGGATTTTCTTTGATTTGCTGTAGGGTAAGCATATTTCGTAAAAAAATTATTTGTTCAAGAGTTCTTTGACCTTGGCTGAGATGGCGCGGCCATCAGCGCGTCCGGCAAGGGCCTTTGTCGCGGTGCCCATCACCTTGCCCATATCCTGAGGGCCGGCGGCGCCGACCTGGGCGATGATCTTGGTTAGCTCGGCGGTCAGCTCTTCGTCGGTGAGGGCCTTGGGCAGGTACTCTTCGATGACGGCCATTTCGGCAAGCTCGGTCTCGGCGAGCTCTGGACGATTTTGTTCCTGATATATTTTTGCGCTTTCGCGACGCTGCTTAGCCATTTTGACGAGGATTTTGGTGGCGACTTCGTCGGGGAGCTGGCCGTCGGCGCCGGGGGCGGACTTAGCCTCTAAAAATTCTTTCTTGATGCCGCGGAGAGCCTGTAGACGCACCTTGTCCTGGGCGAGCATCGCGCTCTTGATCGCAGCATTGACGGTTTCAAACAGATCCATATCTAAACGCGTTTGACAATTTATATTATAATAATGTGCAAAGTTACAAAAAGAATGAAGAATGAAGAGTGAAGAATGAAAAATTATT
>CAYRFB010000034.1:0-18322 GCA_964423485.1 uncultured Bacteroides sp. | reverse complement strand
TTTCCCCATTTCAGATTATTTCCTACATTTGCACTTTAATTGCAACTGACATAATAAATCACAGAGTGTTTATGAGAAGAGTCATCCCGCTTATATTTGTGCTTTTTGCCAGCGTTTGTATGGCAAAAGCTCCTTATAAGACCATTTTCTCTGAGCCTCTGAAGTCTGATTCGATTGACCTCGCCCATCACCAGCGCAAACATTTTTGGCGTGCAGCCGGAGAAACCGTGGGTTTTAATCTTGGACTTTGGTCATTCGACCGTTTTGTGCTTAAAGGCCATTACTCCTATATTTCCTGGAATACCATCAAGGAAAATTTCCGCCACGGTTTTGAGTGGGACAACGACCACCTGAAAACCAATATGTTTGACCATCCATATTGCGGGTCACTATACTATAACGCCGGTCGGTCAAATGGCTTCAATTACTGGCAGTCAGAGCTTTTTGCAATTGGCGGTAGCGCGATGTGGGAGCTTTTTATGGAGTGTGAGTACCCATCGACCAACGACATCATTGCCACGCCTATCGGTGGCGCCGTTCTTGGCGAGGTTGAGTACCGCATATCTGACCTTATACTCGACAATAGAAGCAGTGGTGCAGAGCGCTTTGGCCGAGAACTGGCAGCATTTATTGTCGACCCGATGAGAGGATTTAACCGAATCATTTCAGGTCGTGCCTGGAGACGCCAGTCAACTTCCGGCCGACATTTCGGTGTGCCATCTTTAAAGATTGACGTGTCAGTTGGCTCGCGACGTCTCACGATGTTTGATGAGTATTATGTAAGTAAGAATGGCGCAGCCGCTGAAATCAATCTCGAATATGGTGAGCGCTATGGCGAGTCAGCCAAGAAACCTTATGACTACTTCACCGGTCTGATCGAAGTTCAGGCTATCCCGACGCAACCTTTCCTGAGTCGTGTCGAAATTATTGGCCGCCTTCTCTCTAAAGATCTTATCGAAAAAGAAAAAATGAATCTTAATGTCGGCCTTTACCAGCATTTTGACTTTTTCGACTCTGATACTATCAGTGCCTCATCGGGTACAGTCAGCCCGTTGCAGCCTTGTAACATACCTTACAAATTAGGCACACCGGCTTCGATTGGCGGCGGATTGATGTTTGGATATCGCCCGACAAAATCATTCAATCTCGATGCATATCTCCATCTTAATGGCATTATTTTGGGCGGTATGCTCACTGATTTTTACCGAGATTATAACCGCAACTATAATTGGGGCTCGGGATTCTCAATCAAGGCTGCTGCAAAATGCGGTTTTTGGGGCGATAAATTATTCGTAAGGGTTGCCGATGAGCATTACCGTATGTTCACATGGCGTGCCGAGCCGCCGCTTTATGGCGATTGGTTTAATAGGGTAGAGGTGCCGGGTGACGCGTCTCACTCCTGGTTCAACCATTTTGAGTTTTCGGCCGATTATAGATTGTTCCATCGGCTTTTTGTCACATTAGGTTTCGACTTCTATAAGCGCAACACCTATTACGATGATCAGACCCAGGTCATTGCTCCGGGCGCGTGGCTTTCTAACGCCATTATCGACAGTCATCAGTTTGGCTTGCACCTTATGTTGACATATAAACTCTGATCAAAGCTCCCGAAAATTTTTTCGACAGAAAATTTCAGATTTTTTTCGGAGATTCTTGGGATTTATAGAACAAAATTCCGGTTTTTTTTGTACCTTTGCACGCAATAAATTTAAATCATAGCTAATTTATGTCATTTATTGCAGATAGAGTAAAGATGGACGGTTTGACGTTTGACGACGTCCTTCTCATTCCGGCGTATTCAGAGGTCCTTCCCCGCAACGTCAACCTAAAAACTCGTTTTTCACGTAATATAACTCTCAATGTTCCTTTGGTTTCAGCCGCGATGGATACTGTTACCGAGGCTCAACTTGCTATTGCTATTGCCCGTGAAGGCGGCATTGGTGTGATCCATAAAAATATGACCATTGCCGAGCAGGCTCGTCAGGTTCACGCAGTGAAGCGTGCCGAAAACGGAATGATTTACGATCCGGTCACTATCCGCCGTGGCTCTACTGTCCGCGATGCGCTCGCTATGATGGAGGAGTTTCATATCGGTGGTATTCCCGTCGTTGATGAAGACCGCATGCTTGTCGGCATCGTTACTAACCGCGACCTTCGCTTCGAGCGTGACCTCAACCGTAAGATCGACGAAGTTATGACTTCTGAAAATCTTGTGACAACAACTCAGTCAACTAATCTTGAAGAGGCTGCCGAAATCTTGCAGAACCATAAGATCGAGAAACTGCCCGTTGTTGACAATGCCGGTCACCTTATCGGTCTGGTCACTTATAAAGACATCACGAAAGCAAAAGACAAACCCAACGCTTGTAAAGACGCTCTTGGTCGTCTGCGCGTGGCAGCCGGTGTCGGCGTTACCAACGATTCGATGGATCGTGTCGATGCACTCGTGGCTGCCGGTGTTGATGCGATTGTCATTGACACTGCTCACGGTCACAGCCAGGGCGTAGTCGGCGTGCTTCGTGCCGTTAAAGAGAAATATCCTGAGATCGACGTTGTTGTTGGCAATATCGCTACAGGCGAAGCTGCTCGTTATCTTGTCGATAACGGCGCTGACGGCGTTAAGGTCGGCATTGGTCCCGGCTCGATTTGCACCACCCGCGTCATTGCCGGCGTTGGTGTTCCTCAACTGACAGCTGTTTACGACGTTGCCAAGGCCCTCGCCGGCACAGATGTGCCCTTGATTGCTGACGGCGGTATCCGTTACAGCGGTGACATCGTCAAAGCTTTGGCTGCAGGAGCTCACTCTGTGATGCTCGGCGGTCTCCTTGCCGGCGTTGAAGAGTCACCCGGCGACACAATCATTTTCAATGGCCGTAAGTACAAGTCTTATCGCGGCATGGGTTCGCTCGAGGCTATGGAAAAGGGTTCTAAAGACCGCTATTTCCAGGCCGGTGAAACTGACACCAAAAAACTTGTGCCAGAAGGCATTGCAGCACGTGTTCCCTATAAAGGCTCGCTCTATGAGACAGTCTATCAGATGCTTGGTGGCTTGCGCGCAGGTATGGGTTACTGCGGAGCTCCCGATATCGAGGCTCTCCATAGCGCTAAGTTCACAAGAATCACTAATGCAGGTATTGCCGAGAGCCATCCCCACGATGTCTCTATCACAAGCGAGGCGCCTAACTATAGCGCGTCACAACGCTAAATATTTTACCAAATTTTTTTCACAAAAGACCGTCGCTGATATAATAATCACGGCGGTCTTTCGTTATAATATTTAGTTATTAGAAAATCATATAACCTGTTTTAATAAATAGTTTGCGTAAACAATGAAAAAACTAATTTTGTCGGTGGCCGCAATTTCGTTTGCAGCCGGAGCTTTTGCGGCAGATGGAAATGCCGATGACAAGGTGCTCATGAAAGTGAACGGGCACGACGTAAAAGTTAGCGAATTCCTCTATCTTTATAATAAAAATAATTCTCAGCAACTACAGCCTCAGACTGTCGACGAATACGTCGATATGTTTGTCGATTATAAGCTTAAAGTCGCTGATGCTGAGGCTGCCGGCATTGATACTACCGCAGCTTTCCGCGCCGAGTATGCTAAATTCAGAAACGAACTGGCAGCTCCCTATCTTCGAGACAAAAGCGTCGAGGATGCTCTCGTTAATGAGGCTTACAGTCATTTGAACAAAGAGGTTAACGTCAGCCACATTATGATTCCTGTCAACCGCTCGCTCGGAGTTGACGTCAAGGCGCAGGCTCATATTGACTCTATCCGCGCTGCGATTGTGGCTGGAGAAATCACTTTTGAAGACGCGGCTGAAAAATACTCTGTCGATACACCCACAGCTAAAAAGGGTGGTCTGATGGGATGGTTGCCTGCCGGCCGCTTCCCTTGGGCTTTTGAAAAAGCAGCTTATGATACTCCTGTAGGCGGCGTGTCACCTGTTCTCGATTCAGGTTTCGGACTCCATATCGTCAAGGTCAATGGCGAGCGTCCCTCTCGAGGTGAGGTCCACGCAGCCCATATCCTTAAGATGACCCGTGATCTCCCCGAAGATCAGGTTGCAGCCCAGAAGGCCGCTATTGATTCCATATATAATGTGTTGGCTGCCGGAGCTGATTTTGCTACCGTCGCCCGTGTCGAATCTCAGGATCCCGGATCTGCCCGCAATGGCGGTGATCTCGGTTGGTTTGGAAGCGGCGTGATGGTTGCCGAATTTGATAGTGTAGCCTTCGCTTTGGCAGATGGCGAAGTCTCTCGTCCGTTCCCGACAGCGTTTGGATATCACATAATCAAACGCTATGATCACCGCGGCGTCGAGCCCTTGGACCAGGCGCGTGAGAAATTGCTTGCAGCAATGTCCCGCGATGGCCGTGCCGACGAACCGCGCAAAGCTCGCCTCAAGCAATTAGCCGAAAAATACCACGTCACTATGCTCAAAGCTAATTCGATGGCTTTGAATCATCGTCTGTCACATATGCCTGTCGATAGCGTGGTGCTCGCAGCAATGGCTGTTGACACAACTCCCCTTGCCCGTATCGGCGAGGAGGAGATTACCGTTGCCCAGGCTTTTGCACCCATTTCTTCTATGACATTTGCCAATGGCGCTTCTCTTGCCGCTTCTATTGATCAGAGCGCACAGAAGCTTGTTGACAATCTTCTTACCGAAAAAGCAATTGACCAGCTTGAAATTGATAACGTTGACTATCGCAATCTTATCAACGAATATCGTGATGGTATCTTGCTTTTTGAAATCTCTAATAACAATGTCTGGGACCGCGCCACCAAAGATCGCGAAGGTCTCGAAAAATTTTTCCTTGACAACGCATCTCGCTACACTTGGGATGCTCCCCGTTTCAAAGGTTACGTCATCTTTGCCGCAAACGACTCAATCTTGGGTGAGGCTATCAGCTTTGCCGATACGCTTTCTTCAGATGATGCCGAGGCTTTTGTTGCCGATGTCCGCAAGCAGTTTGGTAAAAACATCAAGATCGAACGCGTGATTGCCGCCCAAGGCGAAAATCCCATTACAGATTATCTCGCTTTTGGCGGTGAGAAACCTGAGGCAAAAAATCCCCGCTGGTCTTCTTACGCCGCTTATAAAGGTCGCATAATTGATCGACCCGAAGAGGCTGCCGACGTCCGCGGTGCAGCTGCTACAGACTATCAGGCTCAGCTCGAGCAGCAATGGCTCAAGCAACTCCACAAGCGTTATCCGGTTAAGATCGACAAGAAAGTTTTGAAATCTGTTAAGGAAAATGAATCGAAAAAGTAATCTCTCTTTTTGACACATGAACTACATGCCGTTGGCATCTCGCGCAATATGCGCTCTGATTGTCATCCTCGCAGTCGGCTGCTCGGGCAGTTCGGCAGGCAAGGGTGACAGTCCGGTTTTAGCGAGGGTAGGCAAGTCAGAACTCACACGCTCAGATCTGGCTAAAGCTTTGCCCCTGGGTTTGAACACTTCCGATAGCGCGCGATATGCTTCAACTTATATTCGCAAGTGGATTTCCGGCAAGCTCGTTTCAGAGATTGCATCTTCGGAGATAGAAATGGATGATATCGATCGTATGGTCGACGATTACCGCAATCGTTTGATCGAGATGGAGTATCGCCGTCGTATGGCTGATGCTCACGCTGTCACCGAATTTCCCGAAGACTCGTTGAAGAGTTTCTATCAGGCCAATAGCTCTGACTTTGTGCTTGAGCGCCCGATGGTTCAAGGCATATATCTCAAAGTTCCTGACAATGCCTCTAATCTTAAGCTTATCCGTCGTCTGTACCGCTCTGACAAGCAGGAGGACATTGACCGCCTCGAAAAAGAGGTCCTTGAATCTGCTATCCATTATGACTATTTTCGCGACAAGTGGGTCGACTGGGCGCAGATTGAGACCCATATCCCATATGATTTCGGTCCGCATCCCGACTCTTTTCTCAGAGGACGGGATCATTTTGAGACATCGGCCGGCGGCTTTGTCTATCTACTTGACATCTCCGATGTCCTGCCCTCAGGATCGGCAATGCCGTTTGAAAATGCAAAGGTGCTTATCAACGAGCGTTTGGCAGCGCAAGAACGCCGCGTTTATGACGCAAATCTGATGTCAAATCTTTATGACAAATCTCTCTCTGACGGCAAAATTCAATTATTCGTCGATTTGGAGCCTTGATTTGGCAAAATTGTTTTATCTTTGTAGATGCAAATATTGAATCTACATTTATCATAATATCTTATGAATATTAAAAATCTTGTTGCGTCGTTGTCACTCTTTTTGGTGATTGGTTCGGCAGCCGCTCAAAATAATGTTGCTGAAGAGGTTGCCTGGGTCATAGGCGACGAGCCTATCTACAAGTCAGATATTGAGAAAGCTTATCAGGAGTATATTCAGGAAGGCATCCGCATTAAGGGTGATCCTTACTGCGTTGTCCCCGAGCAGATCGCCATTAACCGCTTATTCCTCCATCAAGCTGACATTGATACAGTTGAGGTGCAGGAATCAATGATTCAGATGCAGGTCGACCAGCATATGAACTATCTGATTGGTGAAGTTGGCTCCCGTGAAAAGCTTGAGCAGTATTTCCGTCAGCCTTTTTCGCAGATCAGAGAAGATTTTGCAACCAAATATCGCGAGCGTTCGCGCATCGGTCAAGTTAGAAACTCTTTGGTTAAAAACGTTAAAGTGACCCCGTCTGACGTGCGCCGCTATTATGAGACCTTGTCTAAAGACAGCATACCTCAGGTGCCTCTTCAGGTCGAAGTCCAGATTGTGAGCGTCAAACCGGCTATCCCTCGCGAGGAGATCGACAATGTCAAGGCTCGTTTGCGTGATTTTACCGACCGCATCAACCGTGGCGAAAGCGACTTTTCAACTCTCGCAATTCTTTATTCTGAATCACCTGGCGACGCAGTTCGTGGCGGCGAGCTCGGGTTTAGAGGCCGAGGCGAGCTGGTGCCCGAGTTCGCAGCAGTGGCTTACAACCTTAATGACACCAAAAAGATCTCGAAAATTGTTGAGACCGAATACGGTTACCACATCATTCAGCTGATCGAAAAGCGTGGCGACCGCATCAATGCACGCCACATACTTCTCCGCCCGAAAGTGGCCGAAAAAGATTTGTCCGATGCTTTGGTGCGTCTCGATTCAATACGCACTGATATCGTCGACGGCAAATTTACTTTTGAAGAAGCTGCCCGTTATATCTCTCAGGACAAAGACACTCGTTTCAGCCGCGGTGTTATGCTCAACAACAATCAGCAAAGCGACAATTATGGCACCACCGTTTTCCAGATGGGCGAACTCCCTGCTGAAATTGCCCGCGCAGTTGCAGGTTTGCAGCCCGGTGAAATTTCTGAGGCTTTTGTGATGAAAGATCCCAAGCGTGATCAGGACATTGTAGCAATTGTTAAGCTTACCAACCGCGTTGATGCCCACACGGCTAACCTTGCCGATGACTTCCAGCTCATTAAGGCTATGTATCAAAATGATCTTGAATCAAAAATTATTTCAAAATGGCTTGACAACAAGATCAAGGAGACCTATGTCAGAATCGAAGACGGATGGCGCGGGTGCGAATTCGAGCATAACGGTTGGATCAAGGCTAAGAAAGGTGAAATTATAGCTAATGACTGATCATAGTCAACGATATTTTCATAAAGGCAGAATCGCCGTCATTGCCACTTTGGTGGCAATGATGGCGCCCTTATTTTTGTCACTGCGCGCTCAGTCTCCGTCGGGACGCGACAGAGCCGTCTTTTCTCCTCAGATTCCTACTGCCGACCGCGCGGCCGGCAACCGTGTCTTCCTCGAGCATGCCAACGTCTTGCGCAAGAATGACACCGACTCTTTTATGATTCTTGTCGAGGAGGTAAGATTTTCAAAAGGTCCTATGCTGATGTTCTGCGACAGTTGTCATTACTATGCTGAGACTGAGTCTATGGAGGCTTTTGGTAATGTCAGGATGGAGCAGGGTGATACTCTGTTTGTGTTTGCCGACGAGTTAGTCTATGATGGCGTCGACGAGCTTGCGACCCTTTATGCTGATCCGGGCAAGAAAGTTAAGCTTATCAATAAAGATGTCCAGCTTGAAACCGACATTTTTGTCTATGACCTAAAGCTCGATTTAGGTTATTACAATGTCGGAGGTGTGCTGACTGATGCTTCCAATCGTTTGACTTCATTAGAGGGTGAGTATATGCCATCGACAAAAGAAGCAAACTTTTACACTGACGTTCACCTCAACTCTCATTCAGCGACCGACACGCTCAATATCTATACTGATACACTCTATTATAACACTGAGCTTCATGTCGCCGAACTCAATTCGTTCAGTACTATCATCAATCATCGCGGCACAATCTACACCCTTCGCGGTGTCTATCTGACAGATTCCAATATTTGTACTCTTACCGAGCGGCCAACCATCGTGACCAATCAAAACCAGACCTTGGTTGCCGATTCGGTTTACTATAATCATAACGTTGGTTACGGTGAAGCATTCGGCAATATGGTTCTTACCGACACTGCTCACAGCTCTCAGATTTGTGGTGAATATGGCTATTACAATGAAATCACAGACAGCGCCTATGTCACTGGCAAAGCATTGGTCAAGGAGTATTCGCAAGGCGATACACTTTATCTTCACGGTCGTCAGATAGAGGCTTTTATCGAACTTGATTCGACATTTATACCAGCTGACACTCTCCTTGGTTTGCCCGAGCGAGTCTCAGTCGATACCTGTCATGTCATAGAATTGTATCCTCGTGTAAGATTCTTCCGCTCTGATCTTCAGGGCGTCTGCGACTCTATGCGTTTCACTGAGCGCGACTCTATGCTGAGGATGTATGTCAATCCCGTCATTTGGAATGAAGGTCAGCAGATCTTTGGCAATGTCATTGAGATGCACCTCAATGATTCGACGATTGACCGTGCGCGTCTTCCTGAGTTTGGATTTGCAGCCCAGCAAATTGAAGATGAGTTTTTCAACCAGATTTCTGGCAAAGAGATGATCGCCTATTTTGTTGACAGCGAGTTGAAGCACATCGACATAAATGGAAATGTGGAGATCATTATGTATCCTCAGGAAAATGACTCGACAGTCAACAAGCTGGTCAGTGCCGAAAGCAGCTTTCTCTCTGCCGATTTTAAAGGTCGGGTGACCGAACGTATAAAAATGTGGCCTGAGACTACCGGCAAGGCGACTCCGCTCTTTATGGCTAAGCGCTCAATTTATTTTTTGAGCAAATTCCAGTGGTTTGAAGATATCAGGCCGATTTCACCGCTTGATGTTTTTATAATTCCGGAAAAGATGGATGAGATAATGTCTTCTGCCGAGCGTCCTGCCCAAACTCCGGCGCCAAAAGCATCTGCCATTTCTACTCAGCCGATGCCGCTCCTACAGCCAAAACCGGCCGAGCCTCAATCGGAGTCAACCGCATCGGAGTCAGAGTCAAATGACGTTCAGCAAGAAGAAACACAACCACAATTCGAGGAAGATTTATAATTTAATGATTTATTGGGATTTAAAATAGATATGGAAGTAATTGAAGGAAAAGAATTCGGCGGCGAGCGTCCGTTATTCGGAACCAAAGATCTTTTTTTGAAAAACGTTACCATTCACGCCGGTGAATCAGCTCTAAAATGCTGTGAAAATATTGAAGCGGTTGACTGTCGTTTTGAAGGAAAATATCCTTTCTGGCATGTCGATGGATTTAAGATCGTTAACTGTCTTTTTACTGAAGGAGCGCGAGCAGCTCTGTGGTACTCCTCTAATCTTGAGATGGTTGACACGCAGGTCGACGCGCCCAAGATGTTCCGTGAGATGAGTCATCTCTCGCTCACTAACGTAAAGATTCCTGATGCTGCTGAAACTCTCTGGCATTGCAGTGATATTCGTCTTCGCAATGTCGAGCTTGCCAAGGCTGATTATCTCTTTATGCACTGCTCTGACATTGATATTGATAATTACCGTCAGCAGGGCAACTATTCGTTCCAGTATTGCCGCAACGTCATCATTCGCAATGCTGATATTGACTCTAAAGATGCTTTTTGGAACACTGAAAATGTCACCGTCTACGATAGCCGTCTCAATGGCGAATATCTCGGTTGGCATAGCCGCGGACTGAAACTTGTGCGCTGCCACATATCCGGTACACAGCCTCTCTGTTATGCCGAAGGTCTTATCCTCGAAGACTGTGTTTTTGATCAGGATTGCGATCTTGCATTCGAAGACTCGGCTTTGGAGGCTCACATTATCTCCCCGATCACCAGTGTGAAGAATCCGCGTACAGGTTTGATTGAAGCCCCGTCGATCGGAGAGGTCATTATCGACGAGCATTGCAAAGCTCCTGCTGACTGCAAGATAATCGCAACCCCCAAGCCATGAGCGGGCAATTTGATTTCGACTCGGTAATCGAGCGTCGTAATAGCGGGTCCTATAAGTGGGATGATTATGCTGATGACGCGGCTGATATGATTCAGCTGTGGGTTGCCGATATGGATTTTCGCACTGCGCCGGTTATCATTGATGCTCTACTCCGTCGCGTGGATCACGGAGTCTTTGGCTACACCTTTGTGCCCGATAGATATTATCAGGCATTGATAGATTGGTTCGCGAGGCGCCACGGTTATTTGATCGATCGCTCTATGGTGATCTATACTTCTGGGGTTGTTCCGGCAATGTCGGCCGTTATCAAGGCCCTCACGTCGCCGGGCGACGGAGTGATCCTTAACACTCCGGCTTATAATTGTTTCTTTTCTTCGATCCGCAACAATGGCTGCCGCATTGTCGAGAGTCCTTTACGGCGGGTTGAAGCCGGAGACTGTCAATTTACATATGAGATAGATTTCGAATCGTTAGAGCGTTTGGCATCAGCTCCCGACAACAAATTGTTTATCCTTTGCAATCCTCATAATCCTACAGGCAGGGTGTGGCGACGCGACGAACTGGCGCGCATAGCTGAGATTTGTCACCGTAACGGGGTGACCGTGGTTAGCGATGAAATCCATTGTGAGCTCACCCTCCCGGGAGTAGATTATATGCCTTACGGCAATATTGACGACAAGGCTGTCATCTGCAATGCACCCAGCAAAGCATTCAACACTGCCGGTCTTCAGATCGCAAACATTGTATGTCCTGGCGCCGACACCAGGGCCAAGATTGACAAAGCGATTAACATCAATGAGGTCTGCGATGTCAATCCCTTTGGCGTTGCCGGTCTGATTGCTGCATATAACGATGGGTCTCACTGGCTTGACAGCCTGCGTGTCTATCTTCGTGACAATTACGAGCTGATCAAATCATTTTTTGCAGAGAATATGCCTTCCTATCCGATTGCTAAACTCGAAGCTACATATCTTGCGTGGATAGACATAACTGCATCTGGACTTGACGCAGACCGGCTTGAGCGTTTGCTCGTTGACAAGGCCCACGTTCGTGTGGCGAGCGGATCAATATACGGAGACAACCGCTATATCCGCATCAATTTTGCTACCCCGCGATCTGTAATCAAGGATGCGCTCTCGCGTATCTCCCCGCTTCTGAATACTCTTTAGTGAAATAAGATGGCCGACATCTCCAAGATCCAAAACGGTGAATCAATGTCATTGCGCGAGCAGGTTGGCTTGACGGCCAAGCTTGCTGTGCCTGCTATACTCGCCCAGCTCTCGAGCATCATGATGCAATATATCGATGCTTCGATGGTCGGGCGTCTTGGTGCTGACCAGTCTGCGTCAGTCGGTCTTATGAGCAGTAGCCTATGGTTGTTTTGGGGAGTATGTTCGACCATTACTATGGGCTTTTCTGTTCAGGTGGCCCATGAGATCGGAGCTACGCGATACGACAATGCCCGGTCTGTGCTTCGCCAAGGCATCAGCTCAAGTCTTATTGCCGGAGTGGTGATTGCTTTAGTCGGACTCGCCATCGCGCCATTCCTGCCTCATTGGCTCGGAGGAGATGAAGCGATTACCGGCAATGCAACGCTATATTTTGGTGTGTTTGTCGTTGCATTGCCTGTCCTGACTATGAACTACCTTGCCGGAGGCATGCTCAGATGCGCCGGTAATATGAAGGTGCCGAGCCTGCTCAATGTGATGATGTGTGTGCTCGACGTCATTTTCAACTTTGTGCTGATATTTCCGACGCGCAGCCTCTCCATCGGTTCTCTGACAATCACTATGCCTGGCGTGGGACTCGGTGTTCTCGGCGCTGCGCTGGGCACAGTTGCAGCTGAATGTGTGACAGCAAGCGTGATGATGTGGTATCTTTGCCGTCGCGAAAAGGGCCTGACCATCGGTCTGAAACCGCTGAGAGATTTTATTCCGACCAAAGCCGTCCTGCGCAAGGCTGTCAAGATAGCCTTGCCGATGACTGCAGAGCACGTCGTGTTCTGCGGAGCACAGATTATGATCACAATCACCGTTGCTCCATTAGGCGTGGTCGCAATTGCCGCCAATGCTTTTGCGGTGACAGCCGAGAGCCTGTGCTATATGCCCGGTTTCGGTATCGGAGATGCGGCAACGACGTTGACCGGTCAGAGTTACGGTGCCGGCCGTATTGACCTCGTCAAGCGCTTTGGCCATATTACAGTAATTATGGGTATGGCGATCATGACCCTTATGGCCGGAGTGATGTATGCCTGCGCTCCATTTATGATGGAGATTATGACGCCGGTTGAGGCTATAAGCAATCTTGGTACGGAAGTCCTGCGTATCGAGGCGTGGGCTGAGCCGATGTACGCAGCTTCGATTGTCGCTTATGGAGCCTTTGTCGGTGTAGGAGATACTCTCATCCCTGCTATTATGAATTTCGGCAGCATCTGGCTTGTGCGTATACCGGTTGCAGCGCTGCTTGCTCCAACAGTCGGCCTGAAAGGAGTATGGATCGCAATGTGCGTAGAATTGACATTTCGAGGCGCGATATTCCTATGGCGCATGGCATCAGGCCGCTGGTATCGCAATGCAAAAAAATCGGCCTCAGCCGAAGCTGAAGCCGATATGCTTGCCTCCACTCCTGAAGAAGATTTGGAGTAGGAGAATGTGTATTATACGAGCTGGCTATTTTTCAGCGTTAAGGTGCTTTTGAAGCCAGGGGATGATCAGATGTGATTTATAGTAGTGGGATGGGGGATCGACATTGGCAAGACGGAAAAAGGTTGCGCGGTCAATGCCTGAAGGCATTGCTTCGAGGGGCACTCGTGATGACGGATCAGCAAACATCGGGTAATGATGCCACTCAAAGTTTTCCGGAGCTCCGGCAGTTGAGAAGGCATTCTCAATGATTGAGAAGTCTCGGTCCATGCCGCCCTCGGTGCAGATGACCGGTCTCGGAGCCAAGGCCGATACAATGTCGGGGAAATCAAATTCCAACAGGAAGCCGGGTATGAGGTGTTCGATAGAGTTGGGAAATGCTCTGACACCGTTTTGATTCGGCTTGTCCAAGGTCAATGCGCGTTCACGAGTGCGACAAAGAAAATCATTATATACAAAAGCATATATTGAGTCATCAAGCAGGCCGAGAACCATCAGAGGCTCTGTACCTAACGAAAATCCGCTGACTATGATGCGCTCTGGATTAACCCACGGCTGCGTCTTCATCCAGTTGAGCACAACCTTGTCTTGCCATGAGGTAAGGCCGAGATAGCTCCAGTCACATTCGAGCAAGAAGCGGCTTGTCTCCAAGAAATCGGCTTTGCCGTCGTCTGACAGTTCGCCAAAGGAAGGATTGTCTACAGCGACTGCTACAATGCCTGCCTTGACCAGGTCAAGTGCCATCGTGTTTTTGACAAGAGTTGAGTCTGCTTCGCCTACTAAGTCATAATTACCATTGCGCTCGCCGGCAAGCAATTCTTTGGTCTGCCCGAATCCAGGGATGCAAAGAGCTGCTGGAGCAGGATTGTTTGAGTCAACTCCGTCGGGTATGAGAACCAGAAATGGCACTACAGTCGAATCAAGAGGATAACTCTCCCATTTTTCAAGACTGTAGCCATCGCGCTTTACTCGCTTAATCATCTTGGGCGTTGCAGACTGTGAGGCAGGATGACGCATCAGGCGCGCCATTGCTTCTTTCATCTCGGCTTGCCACGCTCCAAATGAGTCTTTGGATATGGTATTTGGTCGGTATGTCAATCGCGGAGGATTGCGACGCATAAGACCTTCGACTGCGCCGCGAGTACGTAACGCCCGACTGTCAGCTCTAAGACTATCACCGCCAACAGATGCTTGCACCTCGGTTATGCCAAAAATCAAACTTAATGAGGCAATAGCCAAAACTTTTGATAATTTCATGGGGAAAAGATTATTGGGTTATAATGAATTTCTGATCGTAATCTGGGTTGATCAAGGTTAAAAACAATATCAATACAGCTGCGACGATCGGAAAAATGTACCACCATTGATTCTCTGCATTAATAGCCGCAACGCATAGGAAATATAAGGTAAAGCTCCCTGAAACACTCGATAACCAAGTATTTATTATGATTTCTTTGGGTTTCTTTATCCACAACCAGGCTGTGTAGCCGAGGAAAAGCACAAAACCCGTGGCTGAGCAGATGACCGGTAATAGGAAAGATTGAAAGTAACTCATCAGCAATATGCCGACTATTATTACAATAGTCAGTGCATTAAGCACTTTGCTGTTGTAGAATGCATAGAGCCTCCGATGTCTGATCGTTTTATCCATAATCTAAATATTGAGGATGTTAATTTATCTCGTCTGGCCATGGAAATGGGTCACCTGTCTCAGCGTTAACAGGTCGCTGAGCGTCCATCGCCCTTAACCGCTGACCGAGCCTGGCTGACATGAACTCTGTTATTTCAGGCATTGTTGTAGCCAGATTGTTAGTCTCTGAGATATCTGCGGGAATGTCGTAAAGCTCCTTCTCTCCAGTGACATAATTATAAATGAGCTTATATCGTCCGCGTCTTAGAGCTGTGTTGAGATTGATGCCGGGTCCTTCGTTGCCCCATATATTGGGAAAGTTCCATACAATCTCTCTTTCTGGATCAGCCGCCGGCTCGCCTTTGAGCAAGGTCACGAATGAGAAACCGTCGAGCGGTTTGTCAGGCTCGGGGGTGTAATCCACTCCTGCCATTTCGAGGATGGTAGGGTAGAAGTCCTCAATCATAATGTAGTCGTCACATTGGCTGGCCGCTTGAGTCACTCCGGGCCAGCTGACAATCATCGGTTCGCGGATGCCGCCTTCGAGCAGTGAGCCTTTGCCGCTGCGAAGGGGAGCGTTCTGGGTGTAAAGCTCTCCGTCGCGCCACTCGGACTGAGATGCAAGACCTCCGTTGTCGCTCATAAAGATTACGATTGTGCGGTCGCTTCGACCCGATTGCTCGACTTTGTCGAGGATGTCGCCAAGACTCTTGTCCATACCTTCAACCAGCGAAGCGTAAGCCGCCTCTTTGGGCGAATAACCTCGCGCGATATAGTCATCATAAAACCTCATGTCCTTATCGATCGGTATGTGAACTGCATAATGAGACATATAGAGGAAATACGGCTGATCGTAAGCGACGGCGCGGTCAATTTCTTTGAGAGCCTCCTGCGTCAAGGCCTCGGTAGCGAATATGCCGCTACCCCAATATTTTTCGAGGCCGGGGATGGCTAAGAGTGAGTAAGGGGTTCCGTCGGCACGATGTCCGAAATTGTTTTCGCTAAGGTATGTCGCGAGTCCTCCGCCGGCATGTCCGGCAATGTTTGTTTCAAATCCCCAGTGCGCAGGGTTTTCACCGGGAGTGTTTATGGCTCCGAAATGAGCCTTTCCTACGTGGATTGTATGGTAGCCAGATTGACGCAGCAAGTCGACAAACGACCGTCCGATATAAGTGTTATTGACGCCTGAAGATTGAGCCACACCATTCCAGTTCCATTCGGGCAGTGTAACGCCCGGGTGAGAGTCATCGGTCGGAGTGTCGCGCTGAAGAGTCCAGTTTGTCACCCTATGGCGGGCGTTATTGGCTCCGGTGATCAGGCTGCACCGCGTCGGCGAACTAATTGCGCAGGCGTAAGCTTGTGTAAACTTCATGCCGCTTGCTGCCAAGCGCTCCATATTAGGTGTGCGGAACATACGGTTGTAGGCCGTAGTGTCATTTGTGAATGGCAGCGATGTATCTTGCCATCCCATATCATCGACCATAAAGAGGATTATGTCTGGTCGGTCATCGGCAACTTTAGCGTTAGCGATACCGGCAGAGAGAGCGGCGATGCAGGCAAATTTCAGACGACTGTGCATATTATTTTAAGGTATAGTGATTGTCAGACCATCGGTTGCTATGTGGACATTGGACGGCAGGAGTGGTGTGGTGTCATCCATCAGGCCCATAGCGTGGCTAAGGTGAGTGAGATATGCCTGTCGGGGAGCGGCAGCCGCGATAACAGCGAGAGCTTGCTCAAGATTCATATGCGACATATGAGGCTCGCGGCGCAAGGCGTTGATGACAAGAGTGTCGACCCCTTTGATTTTTTCCAAAGTCTCGGGAGGCATTTCCAGACAATCGGTGATGTAAGCCAGTTGGCCTATCCGAAAACCGACTATAGGAAGTTTTGCGTGCATTACCGGCAACGGCGTTACCCGCACGTCGTCGACAGTGAAGTCTTCGTCGGGCTTAATAATGTGGATATCGAATGTCGGCACTCCGGGGTAAAGATGCTCGCGAAAGCAGTATGGCACGCGCTCACGCAGATCTTTAGCTACATCAGCCTGACAATAAACCGGAAAAGAATTTGGATAGCAATATGGCCTGAGATCATCGATGCCACCGACATGATCGTAGTGAGAATGAGTGAGAAGCACAGCCTTTAGAGCAGGGGAGCCGACTCTCAGCATCTGATAGCGGAAATCCGGGCCGCAATCGATCAACAGATTGCAGTCGGGGCGCACATCTACGATAACTGAAGCTCTCAAACGCTTTTCGCGAGGATCGGTTGATGTGCATACGGCGCAGTTGCAGCCGATCTGGGGTACGCCCGTAGAGGTTCCGGTGCCAAGGAATGTCAGTTTCATCAGATTCGGTAGCGGGTTAGAATGCCATCTTCGAAAATCAGATACATGCCGTCGTCGAAGTTCCATTGTTCGACTGTTGCATTGTAGACCGGGATGGTACGGTAACTATTGGGTGCGCCAAGCGCCAGACGACATTCGTCGCGAGTCATACCGACCGTGACGCGACTGTTTGTGATGAGTTCCCAAGTATGATCTGTGATCTGAGGATAGCGCTTACGCGGATTTTCGAAGTTAAAGACAGTGTAAAAGTTGCGTGTTGCGGCACGATCATCACCGACTGTCATCGGAATCCAGAATTCTTTGTCGTCTTGGTCAGGCTTGAAGAAAACTCGTAAGGGATAGATATAGGTGCCGGGTTCAACGCGGGAGATAGTGACGGGAATATGTCGTTTGCCGACATAAGCTTTGTCGTTGGCAGCTACAAACCATTTTGGCGTGCTGATATAGAAAGTTTTTGAACGCATAGCCGAGTCGACTTTCTCGACTGTTGAACGTTCGACCGTGAATGGCACTTCGAGACGCTCGCGCTCTCGGAGTTCAGATAGAGGCACGTTTACACGATAGTGCAGCGCGTCGGGAGTGCCATCCTCAGCGAAAACGAGAATGGTAGCTCCTCCGCCGGTTACCGAGGGGGCTTCTTCAAAGCGTTGGAATACGAGATCGTGGCCGTTGAGCGAATCGCAGTGCAGATCGCCCGGCTGGAAAATGATTGAAATCTTATCATCTGTGACAAAAAAGCGCTTGCCGCTCTGCCAAGCCGATGGCGGGAGTGGCTTGATGTCGCTGAGATATTGCTGCTCGGGCGTCCGAACTGATGCATCGCGTTTGCGAACGTCGCCTGATGATATGCGCGGAGTGCTCTCTATGCCGGTGAAACAAGAGTTTAATAGCGCCGCCATAAAGGCGGCGCTTATTATGAGAGTCAGTCGTTTAATCACTTTTCAGTAGGTTCCAAACCCATATTATATAGTATGAACGAATAGATGTCAGCATATTCGTCGATTACCTTTGCCACAGGCTTGCCTGCTCCATGGCCAGCTTTGCTGTCAATGCGGATCAACTTGGGTTGGTCGCCGGTGTCTGCGGCCTGGAGTGTGGCTGCATATTTGAATGAATGAGCGGGGACAACACGGTCATCGTGGTCAGCAGTTGTGACCATAATTGCCGGATAGGGTGTGCCGTCGTTTTTGATGTTATGGATGGGTGAATAAGCGAGAAGATACTCTGCCATTTCGGGAGAGTCGGCAGATGTGCCATAATCATGAGCCCAGTTCCAGCCGATAGTGAAGAGATGATAGCGCATCATATCCATC
>CAYRFB010000033.1:0-18550 GCA_964423485.1 uncultured Bacteroides sp. | reverse complement strand
TTAATTTTTTTATTAAAATTCTTGCATAATTCAAATTAATGATATAATTTTGCATCATAATTAATCAAACACACAATTACTCATTATGGAAAACCGTTTTAAATTGGCCGATTCTTATATCGGAAACCTCAGCCCCAATGCTGATCTCTACAACAACATCTGGTCTGAAAACACCACCTGCCTCCTCCACGCCCCGCGCGAACTCGACAAGAGCGCTCTCGCCGTCGACATAGCCCTGTCGATTACTGCGCACAACACTCCCGTCTTCTATCTCACCGCTAACCGCCTGAACAAAAGCCTGCTCGACAAGATGAAAGGCAATCGCCTCCTCTACGTCCACCAGTCAGAATTTGCCGCGCCCGACGACCCAACTGACTTTGCCGACATCGTCTTCCAGGACCTCGAAGACGCCATCGCCCAGACCGGCGCCAAGGTCTTCATTGTCGACTCTCTGAGCCGCATAGCTGCCCTGTCATTCGGCCGCAACGCCTCGCCGGCCTATCTGATGAAGCGCCTCGTCGCCTTGCAGGTGCGCCACAAAATCTCTATTCTCGTCCTATTCCACGACACGACCAAAGCCGCTACCCGCGCCCTCATCAACCTCGCCGACAGCGAGTTGGCAATGACATCCCCTGATGATGAACCCAAGCCGGAAACTAAAGCAACCAAAGAAGAAAAATCCGTCAAAGAAGAAAAGCCCGCTCCGGCCCCGAAGAAAGAAGCTCGTCCTCTAACAAAAAGCGAACTCAACTGGTACCGCCATCCTGACAGCTACTCCCCCTTCTGGGACGGCCCCGACACCCTCCCCCGTTAATAGAGGTTCTCTCTTTCGGTCTTTTTTTATTACCTTGCATTTCCTTCCTCGAAGAGGATTCAGGGGAATCCTTATGCGTATGAAAATTGGTGATTTATCAGAACTGTGTTCAAATTTTTTAGCTAAAAGTGTGGAAGATGACTAAATTTGTCAATAGCTTTCAAGAAAAAATTTTTTCACCCGAAAAATAGAAACTGAGGTTGGGAAATTCGAAAGGCGCGGTTTATAATAATGTATGACGACAATAAATGACATAGAACAGCTTTTCCGCAGCAATTATGGCGCGATGCTCACTTTCGCCGTCAGCATTATCCACGACGGCGAAGTGGCGCGCGACATTGTGCACGATGTCTTTGCCTCGTTGCTTAAGAAGCCTTCCGACGTGATTACTCCCGCCTATCTTTTTAAAGGAGTCAGGTTTGCCTGCCTGAAGTACATCCGCGATCTGTCGACACGTGAGCGTCTGAAGATGGCCTATGCCCTTGATTTGGATGAGTTTGAATCTGAGCAGTGGCCTGATGAAGACGATATCGCACTTTTACGCGAAGCTATAAAAGATGAGCTTACGGAGCAATGCAAGAGAGTTGTCAAGCTGCGATTCAGCGGGCGATTGAGCTACCGAGAAATTTCGGAGGAATTAGCCATTAGTGAGGCAGCTGTCTATAAGCATTTACGTCACGCACTCGATGTTTTACGTCAAAAAATTAATGAAAATGAAAGATAATATTGACCGTCTTCTCGAGGCAGTTGACAAGCCTGATCGTTTTTCGGATGCCGAACTTGAAGCTATGCTTAGCGATCCTGACCTGCGCAAGCTCTATCATATTATGAGCAAGACCACTGATGCAATATCAGAGGCGGCTGCGCCCGATGTTGATAAGGAGTGGGAGAGTTTTGTCGCATCTCAGACAAAGAAGCATAAACCTGTTATTCTGACATTCTTTAGCCGACACGCCGCAGCGGCTGTTGTTATTGCTTTGACCTCGTTGGCTGTGGTTGCAGCAACCTTCGGCATCAAGTATTCCATCGAGCAGTCCGGCAGGCATGAGGCCGACAGAGACAGTGGTGTCGAGATTGCTTCGGTCGAAGAACCTGATACGGTCAATGATGCCTCCAAACAGTCTAACCTTTTGGAGCCGATAATTGTAGTATTCAAGGATCAATCATTAGCCGATATTCTGGCCGAAATCGGTCGTTACTATGAGGTAACTGTAAGTTTCACCAATCCGCAGGCCAAGGATTTAAGGCTCTATTTCAAGTGGGATCAGTCGCAGACGATCACCGAAGTTGCTGACCAGCTCAACAGCTTCGAACAGATATCAATCGCTGTCAGCGGAAATGACTTAAACGTTGAGTAACGATGAAAAAGACTGTCATACTGCTCTTAGCAGCATTGCTCTGCCTCACAGCGTCAGGGGAAATTTTTGATTATAGGTTTAAGGCTGAGAGCCTGTCGGTGATACTTGATAAAATTGCAGAAGATCATCCTGACCTGAATCTGAATTTTATTTATAATGAACTCGACAATTACCGTTCTACGGCAATAATTCATACCGATAACCCTTATGAAGCCTTACGCCAGGCCATTGGCCTTAATCCGGTATCTGTGATTAAGAAAAATGGACGTTATTATGTAGAGGCGCTCCAACATGGTCGCTTTGTCTTCCGAGGGCGCGCTGTCAGCGCCGATAGTGAGCCGGTGGTGGCCGCTACAGTTATGCTCCTTTCGCCTAAAGACTCGACTGTCGTGACTTATGGCATTACTGATGGCGATGGTCGCTTTGCGATTCCTTGCGATATTAATGGTGTGACCGGTAAATTTTCGTGTGTGGGTTATGCAACTGTATATAAAAAGTTTGATTCATCATCTGTAGGAGATGTATTTATGCCGGAGAGGGCGATAACGCTTAATAATGTCAGCGTCGAGGCTGATAACTCTAATCTCTATGCTGACAAATCGGTCTATCTGCCGACTGCGCGTCAGAAGAATGCTTCGCAGACTGGCACAGATTTATTAAACCATATGGCCATACCGCAATTAAGTCTGACTTCAAATCAGGTGTTGACCAATAGCGGAAAGCCTGTGGCGTTGTTTATTGACTTTCTTCCCGCAGATGATAGTGATCTGCAGGCAATGCGGGTTGCTGACGTCAAAAGGGTGGAGTACATTGAGTATCCTTCCGATCCTCGTCTGCAAGGCAACCCTTACGTCATCAACTTCATAATGCAGTCATACGAGTATGGAGGATATGTTAAAGGCCTTGCGCATACAAACCTGATAAGCAATGAAGTGGCTGATGGGTTGGCAAATGTAAGATTTCAGTATAAAAAGATGACTTATGATGTGATGGGTTCGGTCTATCATTATGATCGCGACCATGTCGGCTCTGATTTGACCGAAACATTCCGCTTGCCGCAAGATGTCGGCGAGTTAAAAGAGTTTCGGCGTTACTCTGAGCTGACATCGTCTCAAGAAATACAAAATTGGTATTACGTCACTTTTAAGGCAACTTATAACAGCGAAAATGTTCAGGCTCAGTCACAGATCATCGGGCGTATTGACCAGAAGCCGGATACGCATCAGACCGGTTCTGTTGCTTATTTTCCACAGGCTTTCCCTGAGTCGAACTACACTTACCAAAGCGATGAGCTTGCAAAATATATCGCCTACAACGGCAATTATTTCTTTGTGCTTCCTTATAACAACTCGTTGGCTTTTACTCCGTCATATAGTTTCTCACATACCCGTCAACACTCAGCCTATGCCGAGTCTGGTTACGACACAATTCTCAACGGTGCTTCAGACAACACTAATAAACTATCGGGCAATCTTAAATTCAAACACGATTTCGGCAGGTATGGTAATCTGATTGGCGTTGTCAAAGGCTCGTATGAATATAACCATACAAATTATACCGGCTCTGCCGTCGCTCTCGACCGAGCGAGATCATCGCGCGTCGAGCTTGCAGCTAATTATGACGTGACATTAGGAGACCTTTACACTCATATAGGTTTCGGCTGGGACTGGGACAGGCTGCAGTTCGGAGAGATGGTTGATTCGCCGTCATCGCCAAATTTTGATTTCTCTGTTCAATACGTGTTTCGCAAGAAGCATTCCCTCTCGGCCGCTTTCCAATATGAATCGTGGCTACCGTCGCCGAGTTTCAAGAGCGACAAGATCATAGCTTCGTCACCATTGTTAAGCTATACGGGCAATCCTAACCTCGTGCCTGCAAAAAGCTATGATCTCGATTTCTCTTACACTTGGGTTCCGAGCAATCGTTGCTCTTTGAGCGCTTATGCCTGGGCGTGGATAGTTGGCAACAGATATGTGTTTGATTACGAAGCAAACGACAAGGGCGTTTTACGAACAATCAAGCAGCCGATGGGCACCTATTCTCAGGCAATGTACGGCGTCAGCGGATCATTGAAATTCCTTGACGGATCGTTAGTGTTTTCGGGAAACGTCGGTCATATATTAAATCATAACGGCCGGCCATATAATGTCGACCATTCTCATCTCAACTGGCACATCAGGGCCAGATACTATTTGGATAATTGGAATTTCACCGTTACTTATGTCTCTCCCTATGAGAGTGCTGACGGATGTATGAACGGACGGTGGGTTCATTCTAAAAGCGACTGGTATATTACAGTTGGTTGGGCCAATGATAAATGGAACATACGCGGTGACCTCATCAATTTTACCCGTTGGCGCTGGGTAAGCGGGTCGGTTGAAATGCATAGTCGCTATTATGACACTCACGAAGATTTTATAAACGGTAGTAAACGCGCGTTCATTCAGCTCGTTGCAGCATACACCTTCGGGTTTGGACGCAAGGTCAACAACTCTAACGAACCCTCAGTGTCAGGCTCAGCTTCCTCAGGCATATTAAAGTAACTGAGCGGCTATCATCATCGTTTTTCATCATTTTTCATTCATCATTTTTCACTTTTCATTTTTTTAATTATCTTTGCCGTCGAAACGGTAAAAACTATAAAATGATATATGATATGAAAAAACTGTTTATCCCTTTCATTCTTATTTTTTGCACGGCGTTGGCGGCCTGCAGCCACGATGATGATGACCTGTCGCTGATTTTGACCGGCGATGAGCTTGAGGCCACGACTTGGGATGCGACTGTCGTCGCTAAGATAGATCATATGATGGTGGCTGAATATCATTTCGTGCTCGAGTTTCTGTCTAAAAATTCAGGAGCCTGCAAAGATACTTATAACGAAGGCAGTTACTACGAGGGTCAATTCAAATACTCTATTACAAAGGAAATGATATTTTTCAATGGCTCAATTGTCGGAAATTGGTCGGTCATCGAGCACAAGAAAGATAAGATCGTGCTCCGCGCCTTTCTGCCCGAAGAGAATATTATGACCTTAAATAAAATGAAAAACTGATTATTTTTGTATTTAGCTATGAATAAGATTATTATCCCGATCTTAGCGTTTTGCAGCGCATTTATGATGACATCTTGCCTCGGCGACGACGAGCCCAAAGACAAAGTCAAGGATATTGTGATGTATGTGTCACATGAGACAGGCATTATGTATGATGGTTTAGATTCTGAGGGAAGGTACCCCTTTGAATGTATGCTCGTAATGTCAGAAGACAATCCCGGAGAATGGGAAAAGCTGCCGTTTGGAGCGATCGAAGGTTTCACTTACGAGCCGGGCCATGAATATGATTTGTTGGTGAGAAGGACTATCCTTGCCAACCCTCCCGCTGATGGTTCAAATCGCAGATATTCGCTGCGCGGCATACTCACTGATAAATTGTATAAAGAACCCGAACCACCCAAACCTGAGGTGTCGGTTACGTCAGAAGCCGACATTCAATACCACGACAAATGTCCGTTTGAGAAATATGGTCTTTATAAATCGCAGTTTGAGGTGACCTCTGAGGGCGAACTGTTTTATGCTGATCGAAGAAGTACGCCGGGCTACGACGCCACCCGCATCTTTCTCGAAGTGGTAATGGACAAAGGTCACCCTGATTTCATTGAGTTTAACAGCGTGAGTTATATGGCGATTTTCTCTTATGTATTCTCTCCTCTGACCGACGAAATTCGCCTGGTGCGCAACGAATCGTCCGGGCCGATGTTCAAGAATGTTATACCTGCCGATGAGTTCAAGTACATCTGCGACAACATCGCCCCCGGCACAGAGCTACGCTACACTCTTTTCCTTGTCAGCATCGACAAACTCGGCCTCCAGAAATTAGACTTCACCGTCACTAAGATTTGAATCGGAGAGTAAATTTCGGTTTTATGATGAGCCTATATGCTCTTACACAGTAATTATAGGCTTACCGAAGAATGTTGTGAGCATAGCGATCGTCGAAATAGTGAAATTATGCTCGCCGCTTAGCCATCGGGTTACTTCGTTTGGCCGTTTGCCTATAGCGTCAGCCAATTGCTTGCGATTAAGGCCCCTTTCTTTCATAAGAGCATCTAACCGGTTTGAAATGGCAAATGACAGACGACTCTCTTCCCTTTTACTTTTAGGGATCTCATTAAAAATTTCTTCAAGGCAAATATTGGCTGTCCTCATAGATCAAAAGTTTTATTGGTTTTAATTTCCTTTTCAGAAATTTCAACGTTACCTAAGCGAACTTCGTGCTTAAGTAGGTTTTCAAATTTTTGAAGGTCGATAACGTAACCTTGCAGGGTCTTGTCTTCTTCATATGTTCTGCTAGACTTTACATCTCCGTTGCCAAGGATAAGTATCTTATCACTTAGACGAAGACAATATAACCGAAGCTTTGATTTCAATATTGGCAGAGCTACTACGGAATCACGCATCTTTCCTTCTGGTCTGAAATAACGCTCTAAGGCGCCATTGGTTAGTATCTGTTCAACAAAACGCATTATAGTTTGGAAGTCTGTATTAAGGACCGCATCCCTGCGAAACTTTGAAATAAATTTTTCAAATTCGCTTTTGTCGTCTGATAAAAACTGTATTGTGTACATTGTGCAACTGTCAGTACTGTTCACCAAAAGGAGTTCAACTTCACTCATAATATCTTGTTTTTAACTGTTTAACCACAAAAGTACAAATAAAGTTTGACATATATGTAAAATGTGTGATTTTTATTTCATCTTCCATAAATGAGAGTCAGGAGGAAGTTTCAGGGAGTCGGTGCAGTAGGGGAGGATGCTTGGGCGGTGGGTGACCATAAGGATGGTGTGAGATGACTGGCGGGCTGTTAGGCGTTGCATAAGCAGTGTTTCGGTCGTCTCGTCGAGCGAAGCGCTTATTTCGTCAAGGAGGAGAATGGCGCCCGGCCGTAGTAAGCCGCGGGCGATCGCTATGCGTTGAGCCTGGCCTTCGCTTAGTCCGTCGCCATGCTCTCCACAGGGGGTGTTGAGTCCCCGCGGGAGATCAAAAACAAAGTCTGCAGCAGCGGCATGAAGAGCCTCTCTCATCTCTTCCTCAGAGGCTTCAGGCTTGCCAATCATCAAGTTGCGGCGAATGGTGCCACTGAGCAGACTGTTTCCCTGTGGCACATACACAATGTCTCGACGCGTGGCCGTCGTAATGGGATATACTCTTCTTTGTCCGTCATCGACTCTAAAAAGTTCAATTTCACCTTTCTGTGGCTTTAAGAGTCCGAGTATTAGGCGCAGAAGCGTGCTTTTTCCGGCGCCTGTCTCGCCGACGATTGCCGTGCGGCTGCCCGGGTTGAATATGTGGCTGAAATTATAAAAGAGCATCTTGTCGCTGCCGGGATAAGAGAACGTCACATCGCGCATCTCCAGTCCCAAAGGAGCGTTACTGTCAGGCGATTGAGCGTTTGCGTCACTATCCTCAACCGGCATTAGGTCAATTTCGGCGAGACGCGCGAAGGCTGTGTGCGACTGGATCAGACCGGGGAAAAGTCGCGCCAACTCTGCCATCGGCCGTTGGATTTGGCCGGCAAGCTGAAGATAAGCGGTCATCATGCCAAACGTTATGGTGCCGCTGCGAAGGCCGGCAATGCCCCAGAGGAAAGCTGCGAGATAGCCCGACTGAAAGCCGGCAATAACCGTAGTGCGCGAGAAGACCGTCAGGTTAGATCGTTTGCGTATAAACTTATATCTTGCCCGCATGAGCGAAGAGATTTCTTCGATTGCGCGCTCCGTGAAGTTGCATGTCAGCAACAGAATGCGGTGATGCAGGCTTTCTTGCATGCCCTCCTGAAGTCGGCTCTCTACGTCGCGAATCCGCCGTGTCAATCGCTTTGTCTTTCGGAAAAATGCCTTGCCCGCTAATATGAAAATCGGCAGTATCAGCGTGAGGACTATGGCAAGCAAGGGACTGAAATAGCAGAGGAAGATAAATGCTCCGGCAAATTGCACCAGAGCGATTATGACTGTCGGAACCGTGCGGCACAGGCACTCCGCAGCGACGCGGCTGTCTTCGGTTATACGCGACAGCACGTCGCCCGAATGATATGCCTCACGGCCGTTCCACTCGGCGTTGAGCGCGCGGCTGAAAAGTCGGCGCTCGATACGGTTTCTCATGTCCGATTCGGCAAGGTCGGTGGTGCGGTTACTTACCGCCGAGCAGATCAGCTCAATCACCAGAGTGATGATCAGGCCGGCAATGCACGTCATAATGTCACCTACTGCCGCACCGGTTGCTAAGTCGACGGCGCGTTTGCTCAGAGCGACAAACGCTAATCCGGCTAAGACCCTGACGACACCGGCTGATGCACTCAGAGCTATCCGCAAGCGGAAACCACGCGACATATCAAGTATATACCTTGTCATTTCTTGGTAAACACCTCCTTGATCAATCGTCTGGATCCGTCCGTTGCAAAAGTGGCGAAATATCTGATAACATTCTTGGGGTCAATCCTGAGCTTGACGCCGAGCCGCGAAGTGACCAGACAGAAAGAATAGACCTTTCTTGCAAGATAAACGCGCGGAGCGTTAGTCGACTTTTGCTTTGCCCGGCCGAAATTGCCCTCCTTAAGGATGAAGGCCATTATCTGCTCGGCTTCTTTTTTATTGTCAGGTGAGTAAAGCGGACATTCGTTTTCAGGCAACCCCAAATGTTCGACGGCAATAGGAGCGAAAGCTCGCCAGCCTTTCAGGAGATTAAACTTTTCAAGCAGCTTCTGCAGTTCATCCCTATCTATATCCTCGCTGTAGCAGTGAAGCAGCATCACCCAGTCGCATATCTGTCGCAGGCCGATACCGCCATTGATGAAGTGGTAGTAAAGGTGCATGAACACAAAGACTATGTCAAACATCCGGGTCGGCACCGCAATCTGCTCCCCGGCAATAAGAATGTTACGCCCCGACCGCAGTTGGCCGATGCTCCATTGTCGGAAAAACCGGTTGGCCGAGCGCGATGGTAGTTGGGCGGCAATCCTGTGCAGCTCGATGATGGCGTCGCCATTGAAGCAGGCATAATGCTTTGCATCAGGAATAAAGCGATCTTCGCATTTCCATCCCGCTCGCTTCGCGGCCTCGTAGGCTTGAGCGAATTTCTCTTCGCCGATATAAAGATCGATGTCGCCACACTGCCTAAACGTCGGGTCGGGATATGCGCTGGCGTAGGCTTGACCTTTGAGGAGAACCGGGTTGATTCCCGTCGCCGCGAGTGATCTGCAAGTGTCGGCCACTGTTGCGTCAAGCATCTTATGAGTCAACCGATTTCGCTCGATGATCGAATAGGCTTTGAAAATCCAGTCTTTTGGTGGCCGCTGATCCTGAGGCAGACGTAATGCTGCGTCAAACACCAAAGGCCCGACAGTCTGTTGCATAGCCATTCGGCCAACTTCATTCCAGTCAATGTGTGAAACGCCTAATGGCAGGCACCCGTCGGATGTCTGCCATAGTGCGTTCCTGGTCAGAGCCAACATAGCTTGAACCGAGGATGAAGAAAATGAAGTCCCCTTCATTTGCGTATGATTAGTTAAATGGGCCGCCGTAAGGGGTGGTGTTGGGAGTGTAAGAGGCTTGCATGAGTGGCTCCATTTTTACTTCTACGACGGTCATTTCGGGCTTAATATATTTTTTCTTTTCCATTTTCGTGTTTTGTTATTTTTTAGAATGTTAGTTGTATTAAAGCTTTTAGTAAGCACGGTTGATAATCTTTTTGCCGTCTTTGATTATTATGCCGTTATAATTATCGCTTACACGCTGGCCGTTAAGGTTATAGGCGGGCGAATCGCCTGTGGTCGCCTCGCTGTTGATGTCGCTGATGCCGGTAAGGACGTTGTCACCAAACTTGGCTGCAATGCGAGTCGGGGCATTGTTGGTAGCCTGTTCAGGCAGTCTGAGATAAGCGCGGCAAGCATCGACTGATGCTCTTTCGCCGGCACGACGGAATTCGTTTTCCGCCCAACCGTAATAACGGCTTGAGTTCTCATCCTCTTTGGTAAAGATTTTCTTCTCATATACGCCTATGTATCCATCGGCTTCGGTTTGCTCGGGAGTTACAGTAATCGTTACATCTCCGTTAACTACTATGCCATTATCGTAATCGGCCGAGGGGATAAACATATATGGGGTGTTGGGTGAAGTCGAGGTTGTTGACTCTGCTAAGGGATTGAATTGAACGCTTGTGTCGGTATATCCAGCGTAGGTGTAGAACGTACCGAAATCTCGTGCGCTTACCGAGAACGGCAAGTAGAGGCTGTGAGGTTTACCCTCAGAGAATTTACGATTGACAGTCACTTTGTTAGCTGCAAATTCGTATGGAATATTGAGGACATTCTGATTGTGTTCCACGTCGCCTAAGTTAATAACAAAATGCTGGCAAGTCCCACCAACAACCACATTTGCTCTATCCTTATCAACTGTAGTGTTTGCCGGAACATAAACAAGAGCATTCTGAGGGAGCAGTTTCACAATAGTCGAACAGTCGGCAGTTTCGGAAGACATGTCAACCAACCTGAGTGTTGCGCCATCTGCCAACAGAGCTCCGTTATCGGTAAGATATGAAGTGTTGAAATTCTCCACACCTTCGATTTTCAGTTTGGTGCAGCCATTAAACCATTGGTTACATGTGGTTGCCTGGACATCGCTGAATGACGGATCAAATACCACTTTTTCAACAGATGTATTATAACTGAGCCATTCGGGTGTATCATTTTTTTTGTTTAAGACATAACAAGGTTCTGTAGGTGAGCTGGCATTTTTGAACGTCAGAGTTTTAGCCGCAGAGTCAAAAACTGCACAAGGTTTATAATATGTGAAGTAACCACCAGTGCCGAAGTGGGCGTAATCTGCATTAACCTTACTTGAAGTTGTAGAGTTATTCGTTAGTTTTGAACAACCATAGAACATAAGACTGCCTGTATTAACACCTTCCGCTGTGAATGTTTCGCAAACAAATATTTTCTCAAGTGAGGAACATTTGTAAAACATATTGTTGTAGTATTTAACACTCGAGGTGTTAAAACTGCTCAGATTAAGTGTTGTCAGTCCGCTGCAGCCATCAAACATATGGCTCATATCGGTCACGCTCGATGTGTCAAAACTACTCACATTAAGTGCAGTCAGTCCGCGGCATCCATAAAACATATTGGTCATATTGGTCACGCTCGATGTGTCAAAACTACTCAGATTAAGTGCAGTCAGTCCACTACAGCCATAAAATATATTGTTCATATAGTTCACGCTCGATGTGTCAAAACTACTCAGATTAAGTGCAGTCAGTCCACTACAGCCATAAAACATATTGCTCATATTTGTTACGAGACAGGTATTGAATGCTGAAAGGTCAAGCGACTGCAGGCTACTGCAATTATAAAACATCGAACTCATATTGGTCAATTTGGGTGTATTGAAACTGGATAAATTAACCGAGGTTAGGGCTGAACACCCACTAAACATCGTGGACAAAATAGTCACATTAGATGTGATGAAACTACTTAAATCAAGAGTTACAAGACTTTCGCATCCGCTAAACATATTACTCATATTGTTAACGAGTTGAGTATTGAGATTCTCAAAATTCTCTATGGTCGTTAAGTTAGTAAAATCCTCGAACCATTGTTTGCAACTGTTTGGGGTAACTTCTTTAAAAGAGTCTTCAAATATTACAGTTTTAATGTTTGACAACACACTGCTTCCATTCCAATTTGGAGAATCCGGATATGTGCTATTTTGATTTACGTTCACCTTCCAGAATTGGGAAATTGTTTGGTCGCCGAGTTTACCGCTTGGTTCGGATTCGGCAGTTAGGAAATGGAGTGATTGGTCGGCTTCGCAGTAGACTGCGTAAGGGGTGACGGTTGCTCGCAGGCCGGTTGTGATAAGAAGGGCGGCGAGAGTTAGGATAAGTTTTGTTTTCATGTTATTATGAATATTGTTTTTGTCAATCAATCACGTTTATGGCTTTCCATTGAGCGATGATTTCTGCTACGTCGGCTTGGGCGATGTCAGTGGTAACGTCATACTCCTCGCAAAGACGTTCGGCCAAAGCTTGCTCGGTAAACTCGCCCATCTCTTGTGCTACTTGCCAAAGCCATGCAGCCGTTTCGTTGAGAACGAGGAGCTTGCCGAAATCGACCGCACCAAGTCCTTCACCAATTATTACAGTCTCGCCACACACGTCGCGCAGCACAAATCCATCTTTAATTTTCATAACCTTCGGTATATTGCTAATAAATATTTTCTTATAGGACGTACAGTCTGCCATAAGCGAGCTGCTATGCGTTGCGACAGGCTGTAGAGATCGCGCTCCTTACCGTCATCTCTAATGACGTGAGTGGCAAGAGCTTTGATGTCGTTGACAGTGCAGCTTTCAGTGCCGGCTATGTTGCCATCGCCCATCAAGGTGACCTGGTCGTCTGCAATATTGATGACACGGTGAAGCACATAGCGCCGCCCTTCGACCCACGCCAAGACTACGTCTCCGGCCGTCGGATGCTCAATCTTACTTAGAATCACGCTGTCGCGGCCTCCGACTATAAAGGGGAGCATACTGATACCGCTAACCGGCAGCTTCACGCTGAGGCCTTCATCAACGAGTCTCACAGCCTCGTCTATGATCTCTCGGTCAGTCATCACTCGAAATTGTTGATTTACAGAGCTCTGCGGCTTCTTTGTCGGGCAAGCACTCGAGACTCCATATTGGCACACGCGTTGTCAGCTCGCTCTCTGTGGCGTGAAGTCCGTCAGCAATCTGCCTATCCCAGCGCTTGCCGCTTATGCTTTGCATCAATGCAACATAAGCTTCAATACCCTTTATTGAGCGGATCTTGTTGTGAGGAGCCTGACTTAGCATAACGATTGCCCCCAAAGGGTAACTGACATTGCGGTAACACGGTGTCTTGCCGCTCCAAGGGGTGCCGTAGACTGTCGCTTTGCCTTCATTATCGATGCGCACTACGGGATTGTCATCGTTTACCAACTCGACACCGGGGACGTACTGCTGCCAAAGGCGGGAGTGGGTGCTTTTGCCTGTGCCGCTCGCTCCGAGAAACATATAGCCCTTGCCAGCGAAGCTCACAACCGAAGCGTGAAAAAGCGCAGTCTTTTTGTCGGCCGTAGCAAGCGCATACATTATCATCAGGGCATTGTCGATGGCAAATTTATTATATTGGCCTGTCAAGTATAGCCATCCTGCGCCGTAATGATCTGAGCACACGAGGCAACCGGCCGCTTCACCGCGCAACTGGAATTCGAAGGCTGACAATCGGTCAACCGTCTTGCCGCAGACTATCGTTTGGCCTTCATCAACTTGCTTTATGTCTTCGAGTATGGTGGGAGGAGTGGCGGCTTGGATGCGCAATGTGAATATTATATCATCCGTGGCCTTGCTTTCAGACAAAAATGGCTCATAATTAGCAGGAAGCATCAAATCTTCATTGTCAGCTGTCACACAAAAGCGAAGTCCTGCTACCGAGTAATATTTTGCCATCTGTCTATAAGCATTTTTGCAAATTTAATAAATTTTATCTGAAAATATCCAAATAATTAACCAAAAAAAATTAGAAATCAGTATAATTGGACATAATTGGACAAAATTGGGCGATTTCCTTACTCATCGGGGGAGTCGGGGTGGGGAGGGGTCCATTGGTTGGAGAAGACCAGTTTGGTTTCGACTGTGCCGTTGACTTCTTCTTTGACGGCCGTGAGGTTGAACCAGTAGCGTTTGCCGGGTTCGATCGGGCGATTAAAGTCGTCGATGGTGATCGAGTACTTATCAACGTTGTAACCTTCTTTGCCGTAACCGCTCTCTACGCCATCATATAGATCGATGATCAACTCCCGGCCAACGAGCGAATAACCAATTCGCGGCGCTACGACAGCATAGAGCTCATAGGTTTCGTGAGGCGCAAGAGTAGTCGTCTGGGTCTTTTCATTTATTTTAAGTGTGGTTTTGTCAGAGTGAGTGGTAGTTTTATCAGATTGAGGGATATCTGGATCGTCATTTACGACTCCATCAAAATTTTCCACTAAAGAAAAACTATTTGGCTCATTTTCAACAACAGACACTCTACTGAAGCCATAGATAAAAGCGCAATCAGAGCCGGTAGGATATGTGAAGACCAGGTCAGAGGGTTTTGTAAATAGCGGTGCTCCGGTTTCGTTGCGTAAGGTGACACGCATAATGGCCGACAGATGTTTGAAATGCAAATCAGGTATTTTTCCATCTTCCCCGACCCTTACAATGTCATACATGCGCATCATTTGGTTGATATGACGCAATCCATAAAAACTATCAGCGGTAGTGGGATTATTATAAATCTTTTGATCGTAGAAAGTGCTCCCCGCGAAATATGATATCAAGTTGGTTGTGCCCTCTTTGCATTCTGCAAGAGAGGCTGAGCCAGCAGACCCAAGAATAGCGCAAATGACATCGCCCGGCTGCATTAGATCGTAGAATCTTTCGCCGTCTAAACGAGATGTTTCCTTATCAGGGGCAAAAATAAAGGTAGCATTCTTCTTGTCAGACTTGTCAGTGTCGATAACTAAAAGTGGAGCTTCGTATGCGGTGTGGAATTCTGAGAATCGAGTGATGTTGAATAAGGTGAGGTAGTCATCATTCCACTCGAAAAACTCCTTGTTTTTGTCTTCATAATTTCCGTACGTGATCACAGCCCTTGAATCAATTGAGTTGGGCAGAGATGCCTTGACTGAGAGAACATGCTTGGGCGCAAGGTCTTCTTGCACCGTTTCTGACTGGCATGAGGCCATTGCTGCTGCCAGGATAAATAGAGGTAAGAAAGTCTGTATCTTCATTTGTAATTATGCGTAAAGTTATTTCAGAATCCCCAGCTGCCGCCGTCGCCGAAATCAGGAGCACTTGAGCCTAAGATTGGTTGCTCGAGCTTGAGGATGACGATTTCTGATGCCGGTTTTGTATATGGCTTTTTGGGTTTGTTCTCGTTCATATTTTTTTGATTATGCGATTTTGAAATTTGTATACAAAATTAGAGAAGTTAGGCGAAATTGGCTCACTTACAGGTGCGACAATTTGGGCCGGCGATGCGACAATTTCGTGTCGCAGCAGCTAAGGCTCAACAATCTACCTTATGACAGAGATTATTCGGCCGATAGGGGTGCAATTTTTCGGTTAAAAGTGCGTTAAAAAATTAAGATTAAAAAATCATCATTAATGCAGCCTGTGATAAAGCATAGTCATAAGTTTATGCGCCATTTGATCGTGGTCGCAGCGAGCTTGCTGACGGTCGCAGTGACGTTTTCGTGTAAGAAAATCGAGCACGACGGGACTGCCGATGCCAGCGAATCGCTGAGGCAGGTGCTGTACGTTCAGTCGCTTTACAACAATCATCCGGGTGAAGACATCGTGCCCCGAATCTCTGAAGTCATAGACAGCATGAGGAACGCCGGGCGCGATCCATATTATTTTGCGACAACAAATATCTTGATCGACCGGCTTTTTTCTGACGGACGATTTGCCGAGGCTGATTCGCTGGCGGTCAGAATGGGCGACGAGGCCTTAGCTGACCGTGACTCCGTGTCGATGGCAATGGCCAAGAGAGTGCGCGCTCAAATGTTCTACAAGCTGTCGCAGCCCGTAAGAGCGTTTCAGGAACTCGAGCCGGCCGGAGACTTTATTGCCGATCCTTATCAAAGCGGCTCAAACTTCGGCACGGCGACCAGTATACAGGAGTGGCTATGGATTATTGCGCGAGAGCTTGGCGATACAGTCGCGATGAATGAGGCCGGCCGGCGTTTTGCCGATCTCGTTGACGGCAATCGGCGAATAAATGGTTGGATTGACCTGTCGGGTCATTATCCTGTAAGCGCCCTGGCGTTTCAAGCAGAGTCAGCATTTTCTGACGGAGACTTGCCGACGGCCACTAATTTGCTTGACAGCGCGGCAGCGATGATGCTAACATCTTTGCCTCCAAGGGCCTATGAGCATCTATATGAAGTGAGATGCAAGGTGAGGGCCGGCGGCTCTGATTGGGAGGGAGCGATAGATGATGTCGACACCCTTTTAAAGACTCACAAGGATTTCCCGTGGTTTTATCTTAAAGACCTGCGGCTTAAAGCTGAGATATTAAATATGGCAGGCGAGCACGAGGGAAGCGCGCAGGCATACTCGGAGTATATTGCCTTCCACGATTCGCTGTCGAATATGATCACTGATCAGCGACTGCATGATCTGACTGTGCTATATCGAAGTGAGATCGGCCATGAACATCAGCGGGCCGACCGTTTCAGGATGTTTGCCTTCGGGTCGGTGATAATCCTGCTTATTGTGCTACTTGTGTTGGCTCTGCTCCACGCTGCAAAAGAGAAGAAACGTGTGCGCCTGCTCGTAGAGCGCCTGAAGAGTCTCGACCGCGTCACAGCATCTGCCCATCAGGCTGATAAGAATAACGATTGCGGCGAGATGTTGCTAATCGAGCGTCTTGACCAGTATATGCTTAACGATCAGCCCTTCACTGATGCAACACTGAGCCGCAAGGAGCTTGCAGAATTCGCGGGGATATCGCAAGATGCCTTAGGGCAGCTGATCAAAAATGAGAAAGGCGTGTCGGTGCGCACCTACATTAATTCTTTCAGATTGGAGGAGGCAAGAAAACTGCTCGGCTCCAATACAACCGAGGGTATAGCCGAGATGGCTGTCAGACTCGGTTTTGGCACAGCCCGCACCCTGCAGCGAGCATTCAAAGAGCGCTACGATATGTCGCCGACCCAATACCGCGAAGCCTTTAAGGAGATCAAAGGCGCGGAGTGAACTTACTTTTTTGATCCAATGTTATTATTACAAAACATAAAAAAACATAAACACAAGAAAAATATGGATAAATTTATTGGATCACATTTTATTTATACCTATGATAACGGGTGGATGTATGAACTTTATGTAAAGAACGAAAACACTGTAGACTACCGAATTCACAGCGGTATGGTAGGAGGCCGTTGGGTCAGAGACCAGAAGGCTGACATCGTTAAACTCGCCGACGGCGTCTACAAAATCTCTTGGACAGAGCCGACCGGCACAGACGTAAGCCTTAACTTCATGCCTGAGCAGAATAGATTGCACGGCGTCATCTTCTTCCCGAAGTGGGTGCAGGAACATCCCGAAATCACAGTATGCTATCAGAACGAACATATACCCTTGATGGAAGAAAGCCGTGAGAAATACGAGACCTATCCTAAGTATGTCGTCCCGGAGTTCGGTAAAATTTTCTACACAAAGAACGAAGGAGTGAACAATGAGAAGGTTATCTCTCAAGACCCCTATGACGGCATGGTCGATGATATCGTGAGTGGCAAGCTAAGCTTCACCGACTAAAAATAAGAAATAAAAAAAAGAACATTTGCCTTTTCTGAGATCGCCGAGCGATAGCCGGGAAAGGCTTAAATAATATTATAATGAAAAAGTTGTTATTTGCAGCAGTAATGGCAATGATAGGTATGTTATCGGCAAATGCCCAGACTTCTGATATACTTCGCATCGACGGAGCGGTTGGCAAACTGTTTTGTATTCTCGACCGACCCGCTGCAACTTCAAAAGTGCCTTTGGTGATTATCTGCCACGGCTTTAGCGGCAACTGCCAGCGACCCTTTATCACTGACCTTGCCAATAGCATAGTGGCCCAAGGCATGGCTGCGCTCAGATTTGACTTTAACGGCCACGGCAAGAGCGATGGCGAATTCAAGGATATGACAGTGCTTAACGAGATTGATGACCTGAAAGATGTGATCGCCTGGGCCCAGAAACAGACGTGGGTTAAGGACATAAGCCTCGTGGGACACTCTCAGGGTGGAGTTGTCGTGAGTATGGTAAGCGGAGAGCTTGGCGACAAAGTGGTCAAGGCCGAGGTGCTTCTTGCCGCCGCTGCGGTGCTCCGTGATGACGCCCTGCGTGGAAACACGATGGGCGCAAGCTATGACCCTTGGAATTTCAAAGGCGACTATATCGAGTTGCCTCATTCTCCCGAGGCGGGCGCTCTTCTGCTCGGCAAAAACTATGTAGAGACAGCGATCAGACTTCCGATCTACGAGACGGCAGCAAATTATCAAGGACCGACTTTGATCGTGCAGGGAACTCACGATCAGATTGTGCCTTACACTTATGCTGAGCGCTACAATGAGAAAATCAAAGGAAGCGAGTTGAAACTGATCCCTGATGAAAACCATACCTTCTCCAAGACCCAAAAGGAGACTTCAATCCTTGTGGCCGACTGGTTACACACACAACTGTTTTAAGGGCAATCTTATCATAAAAACAAAGAGTCTGTGTCATAAACGGCACAGACTCTTTGTTTTAGAGCCGCGAGTGGGACTCGAACCC
>CAYRFB010000032.1:0-18773 GCA_964423485.1 uncultured Bacteroides sp. | reverse complement strand
TTGGGGAGGCGAGGAAGTAGCCGAGGCAGAAGTCTCCGGCGAAAAGGGCCGGACCGTTGCTGTCAGATGAAACAGCTTCAAGATAGTCATACATCCCGCGGCTTATGGGCGAAACAGATGCCGTCATCACATCGCCTTCGCGCAGAGCGGTCACCTCATCCTCTTCATCAAGATTGCGACGCGATGTCATAAACACGTCGTTGATTATATCGTCGGCGGCATATAGGTCGGTGATGATGTTCCACATATAAGCTTTGCCATTGCGATATAGTCTTACCCAATAGCAGTCGCCTGTCGCACGGGGATCTTCGGTAAACGTCACCTGAAGCACGGCGACTTGGTCGTATGGCATCTTGACCCAGTTGAATTCGAGGGCTAACAATTGGATGGGCTCAGCCATTTCGCAACGAGCCGTGTAGCTCTTGCCTTCACGAAGCACTCGCAGCTCATACTCATGGCCAGCAATTCCTGCGGTCGCGCCGCAGTAGGCTCCGTGCCGGTCAGGCGAGAGCATTTCGCTTGTCTGAGCGGTGAGATCAGTAATGGTCACGATTGCATCAGTCAGCAGGGTGGCGTCCATAGGTTCGGCCATAGGAGTGGTCATGGTTATCCTGACGCTTGAACCCTGCAGGGATAGCTGACCTTCGATCACGAGTATAGGGTCAATATCTTTGTAGTCTATGTCAAGATCTTTTGAACAAGACTGCAAGCACACTGCTGCTATGATTATAAGGATATGTCGTATGAGCTGATTCATCTCAGAATTGGATAGTGTATGATACGAAAGGTATGAGCCCGAAGAGCGCTTGTTGCACGGCGCGAGTGCCCGACGGTTTGTCCGGGTCGTCCTCGAAGTAAATAACATAAGGATTGTAGCGGCAGTATGCGTTATAGACACCAAAGGCCCATTGCGTAGTGAAGCGTTTACCTTGGCGAGTGCAGATTGCCGATAGATCAAGGCGATTGATCGGCGGCGTGCGGTAGCCGTTGCGCTGCGAATAATAATAGTAGGTCGTGCCGTCGAGCTGATACTTCACATCGGGAGCTGTCAACGGTTGGCCCGATGAATAGATCCACGAGCCCGACAGTGACCAACGGTCGTTGAGCGTGTAGATGGCTGTGACCGCTAAGTCGTGGCGATGGTCGTTTGTCGCGTCATACCATCGGCCGTCGTTGATGCCGTCGATCTTTGTCTGAGTCTTTGAAATAGTGTAGGCGATCCACCCCGTGAGCGCGCCGGAGTTTTTGCGCACCATAAATTCTGCGCCCCAGCTGCGCCCTTTGCCGCCAAGGATTATGCTCTCGAGATTGATGCGCGAAAACATCGTGCGTCCGTCGGCAAAGTCATAAACGTCTGTCAACGACTTGTAATAGCCCTCGGCCGACCAGTCGAATGCACCGTCGGCGCTCATGCCCGCGTAGCCTACGCCATACTGCGTGGCCTTTTCGGGTTTGACTCTTGCTGAGGTGATCGCGTAGCGGTCAAACGGGAAGCTTGTGGCGCTTGAACGTATCGAGTGCAGGTTTTGAGTTGTGACGCTGTAACCCAATTTGATGTTGTGAAGTGACGATAAGTTATATTTCAGACTGATGCGCGGCTCGGCGTTGACATAGGTGTGAGCGCTGAAATCGGGGGTGGGCTCGCTCGGAGCAGCAAAGTCGTGATATGCCTTGCCTGAAAGAGCCGAAAACGCGCTCAGCCGCACTCCGGCCGACAAGGCCAAGCGATTAATGAACTCGCTCTCGTAGTTTGCCCAGATCGCATTCTGCCAGCCGGAGCGTATCTCAAGTTCACGGTTGCCGGAGACTTCCATCTCTGCTGACTTGACTCTCAGCAGCTCTGAGCGCAATCCGATTTCAATAAGATGAGAATCAGCGACTGAAATTTTAATATTTTCGTTGACCGAAAAATTATGGATATACTCTTTGAGCGTCTGGTCGAGATTCATTGCGCTCATAGTCATCTTGGGTGCATAGTTGGTAAAGGCGGCAGTGGTGGTGAATGACAGGCCTTCGCCGCGATGGGCACGCCAGTTGAGTGAAGCGCCGAGATTGCCCCAGTAGAGCCCCATCAGCCTTTTGATGGCCATATTGTCATGGCCGATGTCAAAAGCAAAGTCGACGTAGTCGCCCGGCCGGGGGGCGTAGCGCATCTTGGCGGTGATGTCATAGAAGTTCATGACAGTGCCGCGATATTTCGGCACCACCTGCAAGAATGCATCGACATATGAGCGACGTGCGGAGACTGCCAGCGCCAATTTGTCTTTAACAATGGGGCCGCCGGCCATTATTTTGGCAGCGAGTATGCCTATTGTGCCGGATGCGTGATAGCACTCCATATCGCCAGAGGCAAGAGCGGTCTCGAGCACAGACGCTGACGCACCTCCGAAGGAGGGTGGGATAGGGCCTTTGTGGAGCGTGGCCCACGCAAGCGACTTGTCATTGAACGTTGAAAATATGCCTAACACATGCGACGGATTGTAGAGCGTTATGCCATCGAGCATTATTAGATTCTGAGACGAGTTGCCGCCTCTTACCTCAAATCCGCCCGACCCATCGCCTTCGGCCCGCACTCCGGGCAAGAGGGTGATTGACTTAATGACGTCATTTTCACCAAAAAGCATCGGCATCTTAGCCATCGCCGAAAGCTCGATGTTTTCGACGCCGAGACTGATCTTGGCCATGCGCTGACGGGCCGACTGAGCCGTGACTACAAGTGCGTCTAATTGCCGGGGACTGATGGTATCAAAATGGTGCTGCGCCAGACAAGTATTTGCCGGCGCAAGCAGAGCTATGATAGATGTTATTACGAGTAGTATCTTTTTTCGAAACATTATCAGGATGCGTCAGTTTGAGTCACAAAATTACAAATAACTCAAAAGACACGCAAAACCGAGACATATTACAGATTAGTTTTATTTAAGGATAGCAGAAGAAGCACCGCTTTGCTCGCCCACTTCGTTGCCTTGCTGCACTTTCTTGCCGTAGTTGACGATATAACTTACAGAGAAATTCAGATACTGATGGTATTTGGTGCCGTATTCGGTTTGAGTTGAACTATAGTACTGACTGCTCATATTAGATTTTACCGATGTCCAGCCGGAGTTAAACAGATTATTGGCAGTCAGTCTGATTTTCCAATTTTTGTGAGACCAACCGGCCCCTACTTGATAAAAGCTTTGTTTGCGGTAGATTGCATTTGTCTTATCCTTAAGTTCTCTTTCGGGTGAAATATAGTTAGCAATCAGATAAAATTTCCCAAGATACAGAGTTGCATCAGCCGTCAAAGTGAATGGTTTGTACAGGCAGTCATAATAACCGGAGCTTTTATAAAAGTTCTGGATCGGTCGTGCCCTTAGTTGCAATTTGCCATTGAAGAGAGTGAAAACAAGTGACACGCCGACATCACCGCCGGTATAATTGCCGTCATTGAGATAGTTGCGGATTATGGCACTGCCATTATTATAGGGAGAGTACACGGTTATAAGCCGGTCAAACGACCCGAAGTATACACCAAAGACACTCATCTTGAATATATTGTTGGCCAGCCAGGAATAAGCTATATTGCCTGTGATGATACGTGCGTTTTTTACGCCGGGGTTACCGGTGATGTAAAGATACTCATTGTCCTGCAGGATGTCAGATGCTTTATCTGATATTGTCGGTGAGTCAGACGCTATCTGAAAATAACCCGAGAAATGATTCCTCTGATTTGGCGAATATTGTAGAAGAATATGGGTTGAGGGGTAGAGGGTGTTGAGCGTCTTGCCGTTGATATCGCTGTGCTCCCAGTTAATGCCTAATTTTGTATTGACCGAGATCTTGGAGTTACGATAAGTGTAGCCTAATGTGCCACCGGCAAAGATAATCGAGAATGCGTCATCGTAATGGTTTGTACCAGAGTATTTCAACGAGTTCCGCATTTCAAGTCCGTCAAGACCGATCAAAACCGAGTGATGTGAGTCAAAACGCTTTCGGCCATTGATTTTTAAACGTGTGGTGTAAGCATTCTCTTTAGCGTCACGTGTGATCATCGGCTTATCGGCTGTGCTATATGCGAGACGGTCGTTAGTGTGGGTAAAATTGAAGGTTGGGGTAAAGTCGATTGAGTAGTTGTCAGGAAGTGAGAAATTGAACAGGCCGGAATAGCTGAGCGTGTTTTTTCGGGCAGGATTCGATCGCTTGTAGCCCGACTCGGTGCCATCAATGATGACATTGCCGTTGACCGAATGCTCAGGGGTGTTGTCGTTTGAATAGCCTAATGTATTGCGGATCTGAATTTTGTCAGTGTTGTATGTTGCGCGGAAGGTGACCGGATACTGGTTATGCTTATAGTCTGACTTTTCGATGACTTCCTCTCTTCTGACGTGATTTTCACTGCCGTCGGGTCCCCGAAGCAGATAGTCTTCAGTCGTCGAATTGCCAATATGTTTGCTATCAGTATTATTGGCGGCAACATAAAAGTCATAACTCATTTTGCCGTAATTAAACTTACTGAATACTGATCCATTCCTTGCCAGCCCGGCAAGAAAATTTTCAGAGACAGATGCTTTGGTGTAGCCGCCGTAGGCATACTCCTGAACAATGAAGTTGACTACTTGTGTTTCGCCTTGAAATCTTGGGTCAGAGGGAGCTTCAAGATATTCGACGCGGCGAACGTCGGCTGTCGGTATGCCGTCTATGTCCTGGGGCGTAGCCGGCATGCCGTTGATATATAAAGAAACCACCGATCCGGCATTGTTGGTGACCGAATTGTCGACCGCGTTAACGTTGATTTGCGGGATTGACATAAACCGCAGCAGATCAACAAGATTATGGGCAGCGTCTTTTTGTCTCGAACCGGGCAGATAGACAGTTTTATCAGACTGTGCAAAGGCATTGTTGCTCTCGACGGTGACGTTGGCGAGGCTGATCGAGGTTTCATGCATAACGATATTACCCACTGCAAAGGAGTTGAGCCGTTGGTACTCGGTCTTGTAGCCGATACAACTGAATTTTGCGATCACCTTGCGATGATCGCAAGGGATGGCAAACCGGCCTGTGTCGTCAGTTACGCCGTAAGTTATAACTGTTGAGTCATTTGGAGACAGCAACATAACGGTAGCTGAAATCACGGGAGCATTGTCTGTGTCAACAGTGCGGCCGGTGAATTGGAACTTGCCGTGTTGCATCGCTTCGACATAAAAGCTGTCACCTCTTTTTGACAGAATGATCGGGTTGTTGCCTATGGCTTTTTGCAGGGCTTCGTAAGCATTATCAGTTTCGATGATGGCTGTGGTGCGATAATTGTCAAGATCTTTATAGATGAAAGAAATGTTGAGCTCAGGATGTTTCTTGCCGATTTCGACAAGAGCCTTAGAGATCGGTGAGTTGTGGAACTTGAAGGAGTATTCGGCCGCATGAGCAGAGATGACACTGATCGCGGCGAGCAACAGAAGAGCCGGTTTTCTCATAGTCAGTCTACAATTAGCGTATTGTCAGTGGCGATAATATTGATTTGCTCAAAATTATTGAGCTGGTCGATGATTTTGTCGAGACCTAATGACGGGTCGAATTTGTAATAAAGATGCAGACGCTTGGTGGCCTCATTATTAAATCTGACACTGACGCTATAGGCTTGAGCAATAGTGTTTATGATCTCTTCGAGAGAGTTGTCTTCAAAGAATATTGGCTTAGGCGTTTCGACAACGGTTGAGTCAGTCTCAGCTGTTTGGGAGACTGGAGTCTCTATGGTTTCTGAAATGACTTCCGCCGATGGGTCGACGCAATCTGTGCGCTCAGTTATTTGGGAGTTTGATATGACGATGCCGACTGCAACCGCTGCGACCGACGTCAAGGCAGCTAATACAATCGAGGCGACTCGGCTACTTCTGAAAAACAAGAATCGCTTAGCCGGAGTCAGATGCCGGCGGCTGAAGAGCAACCACTCGTCATCTGCAGATATTCTCGATGCCGATTCATTTACCTTGATTGATGAATCAATCTTGCAAAGGAGATTATATAATTCACGAGTCTCGGGGTCACTCATTATTTGCGCGAGCTGATCGGAGTCATATCGCTCAGGATGTTGGGCGATATCTATCACGAGGTCATAGCGGCTGTCGGTCGTGAAGTCGTTAGGGTTACTGTTCATAGCGGTTGAGTTTTTTGCGTATTACTTTTAGAGCCTGCCGGAAATGCTTATAGACTGCGTTTTCGCTGATGCCCATCGTTTGGGCAACGTGGCTGAATTTCTGCCCCTGCTCGAAGCGAAGTGCCATAACCTGACGCTCCTGTGTGGTCAGATCATCGTTGATAATCTGATAAATGCGGGCTATGGTAGCTTCGTCAGGCCAGTCCTCGGTGTCATAATCTTCATTGTCAAGAAAATATAGACGTGTGACTCGATCCTTGATCTCAAGGTCGCGAATGCTGTTGAGACAGCGGTTTCGCACGGCCTTGACAAGATAAGCCGGTGAGACAATCAGGCCTTCATCAGCAGTGAGCAAGGCAGCAAAAACCTCGTGGACGATGTCGCGCGCAATGTCATCGTCATGAATCATAGCCACAGCCAGAGTATGCAAGCGCTGAAAATTGGCTTTGAAAAGCTGCTCTATGTCATTTCTGTCGGTCATACACTTATAAGACACACACAATAGCGATTACTAAACCCTAAATGTGAGAAAAAAGGACGCACGAGTGTGCGCCCTTAGCAAAAGTTTTATACCCAACGACAAACTCTTGAGCGATTATTTCAAGGCGTTGCCGTCGGCAAAGGCGTTGCCTGCGCGGTGGCCAAGAGCGATATAGCCGTTGTGAATTGGATCGAAGGTGATGAGATTCATTTTCTCGACGTCGGGTTTGCCATCTTCGGCGAGATATTTCTCATCACAGACGATATTGACAATCTCAGCAATAATGTATGAACCGGTCTCCGACTCAAAGAGTTTCTCTTTGATGCGACATTCGAGAGTCATCGGGAAAACATCAAAGATCGGAGCCTCAACGTTTTCGGCTTTTGTTGCGCTCCAGCCGGTTTTGACCATTTTGTCGGGATGGTTTTTTGCGCTGACCAGGCCTACATAGTCAGCGGCAGCGAGAGTATCGACAGTTGCAAAGGCGACGGTCAACTCAGGGCAACGGTTAAGGTTGGCGGTTGTGGCGTGAGATCCCATAGAAATCATAATCTCAGCGCCGTCCCATTGTCCGCCCCAGGCAGCGTTCATCGCATTGGGAGTTCCGTCTGCATTATATGTTCCGATGATCAATACGGGCTGCGGAAGCAACCAGGCTTTAGGCTTAAAATTTTTCATGATGATACAATATCTGTTTGTGTAATAAACTGTCACAAAGGTAAGCATAATTTTGCATCAATTTGTGGCGCTCATAGATAATTGTTAACTTTGCCGTATGGTTATACGGAATGTCAATAAAATCAGCGAGATCAAGCAGACTCTCTTTAATCAGCTTAAAGAGGAGCATGCCTTCTGGTCTTACAGGCCTGATTCTGTACAATTATCAAAAATTGACGACGATCAGCTTATAGCCATGACTATGCGATATCTCGATTTGCCCGAAATCAAATTGTTGTTTTCGATCTTCTCTTTTAAAAAGATAAAATCGGCGTGGCGTAAATTATTAGTGCCTGAAGGCGAATACTTATACACGCTCAATCGTTTTTTTGCGTGGTATTATTTCAAGGCGAAGAATCCTGATCAATACCTCAAATCCCTGCAAACTCGTCACCTCAACAAAATCCTAAGCCAATGAAAGGTTTGACTCCGGCAACAGCAGCTCTCTTCGAAAAGGTTTCCCAACTTAATTGTATCAAACCCTACGCTTTGGTTGGTGGCACCGCTTTGTCTTTGCAGTTAGGGGCAAGGCAGAGCGAGGATTTAGACTTTATGTCGTGGAGACGGTCGAAAAATGAAAAAAGAGAAGTCGATTGGCCAGGTATTAAGAATGAGTTAACGGCGATAGGCAACATTGAGAAATTTGATATCTTAGATTTGGATCACGTTGAATTTTATGTTGACGGGGTGAAACTCTCCTTTTATGCGAGCCCCAATTATTCGCCTGTTGATGATCTCATCCCGATCGTTAATAATATTGTCGCCGCAGATAAAAAATCAATCGGGGCAATGAAAATGGAGGTTATGCTAAGGCGAAGCAAGTTTAGAGACTACTATGATATTTATACGCTCTTGCTCGATGGGGAAGATATAAATGAAATGATAGCAAAGGCACTGAAGTATTCCGGCCATAAACTAAAATCAAAAAATCTCATTGCAATGCTTACTCGATCAGAGCGTTTTGCCCCGGATGCAGATTTTGAATCCCTTCAGCCAATCCATACTGTCACGCCTAAAGAGATTGAAGCTCTTATTATCGAAAAGATAGGGCTCGGTTCGGCAATAGATTAAAAAGAGAGAAGATTACGGTTTAGTAATTTTTACAGCAAAAACTCCATTTATCAACATTTGTTGATGAAATTGAGGAAGATAATGTCTTACTTTGCCAAAAATAATTTTTGGCTTATGAAAGACTTTTTGTTTAAATCATTTGTGTGGTTTGTGGCCACTACGCCTTTTATGGTATCAGCTGATGAAATCCAGCCGCCGGCTGCAAGCGAGTCCGACGGAGTGATCGGCGGATATGAATACGTTGACCTCGGACTGCCGAGCGGCACACTTTGGGCGACTTATAATATCGGTGCTAACGAGCCTTGCGAAACCGGCTCCTTTTTCGCTTGGGGCGAGGTGGAGCCTCGCGATGACTTTTCGTGGGAAAGCTATGAGTTCTTTATCGGCTATGACGGAGACCCTGAGATTGGTTACTGGGTAGAATTGGAGAATATCGGAGAGAATATTTGTGGCACTAAATATGACGCAGCCCGTCATCTGTGGGGCAGTGGATGGCGACTGCCGAACTCGGCTGAAAGCTATGAATTGAGGATGCTTTGCTGGTCGAAGATCGCATACGAAAACGGTGTGCCCGGTCTGCGCGTCTATGGTCCGAATGAGCATAGCATTTTCCTCCCAGGCAAGGGAATTGGCTTGTGGAACGGCGAGCGGGATCCATTTAACGATTGCTGTTACTGGGTCGGAGAAGAAGAGAAAAATTTCAATAGCAGTCCAATTGATCCGGGCATGTGGGCTAAGAATCTGATGGTGCAGCAATACAGCAGTAATCTGCAGTGCGGTCAAACGACAAAGGCTTATGGCATCTGCATACGCCCGGTCATTAATCTTAAGGAGTCTGGACTTGATGACGCCGCGCTTGGAGACGTCACGGCAATTGTTTATCGCGACGGTTACATTTATGTCAGCGGCGATAGCTTAAGTGGTGAGCTTAAAGTCTGTGATCTCAGCGGTCGCGCGGTGTACACCTCTTCTGTCATGGATGGCCGCTGCAGCTTGACGGATTTAAGTGCAGGGATTTATGTAGTTTCATTTATCCAAAAGGGCACACGGGTTGCCACTCAAAAAATTGCTGTCAGATGAAAGGTTATTTGCGCCAGAAGGTTGGGGTGAAGAGAACGAGGACTGTGAAGATCTCGAGACGGCCGATGAGCATCAGCAGTGAGAGAACCCACTTTGCAGCGTCGGGGAGCATAGAGTAAGTGGCGCCGTAGCCGGTTATGCTTGAACCGAGGCCGGTGTTTGACACGCAAGAGAAAGCCGAGAAAAACGCGTCGATCAGCGGAACGTTGAATGCTGTCAGTATTAGGCCGCCGCTGACCACGAGAAGCATATAGATGCACAGAAAGACGATGACCTTGTTGACGAGGTCGGGGCTGACAATGCTACCGTTCATGCGCACTGACATTATGGCGTTTGGGTGGATGCAGCGGTAAATCTCGTTGCGACAGTTCTTGAAGAGGTATAATACACGGTCGAGCTTGGCACCACCACTGGTCGACCCGGCGCATGCCCCCGAAAACATCATTACAAACATCAGTGCCAGTACAAACGGCCCCCAGGCTTCGTAATGAGTTGATGAATAGCCGGTGGAAGTGATGGTTGATACTACCTGGAAGATAGGGTTGATGGTGACATCTTGCCACGAATGAACTTCGCCCCGCGCAACGATGGCGATGACAAAGAGGACGTAAAATCCCAAGATGGCCCAGACGTAGGCGCGGAGTACGTCGTTTTTGCGCACGGCTGAAAAGTTACCGAGCACAGTCTTGAAAATCAATCCAAAATTGACGCCGCCCAAGAACATAAACACTGTCAGAACGACCTTGACATAGACCGAGTGATATGACACGATCTCGAGAGTTTCGGTTGAAAAGCCTCCGGTGGAGATGGCACCAAAGGCGTGGCATATACTGTCAAACACGTCCATCGGGCCGAGCCAAAGCAGGCCGATCAGTATTAATGTCAGGATTAAATAAATCATCCACAGACTCTTGGCTGTCTGGCTGATGCGGGGCCGGATTTTGTCGTGAGTGATGCCGGTGACCTCGGCATTAAACATCTGCATGCCTCCTGAGTGATTGAGCATCGGCACAACGGCGAGTGTGAAGAGGATAATACCCATGCCTCCAATCCATTGCATCAGTGCACGCCATAGCAAGATGCCGTGGCTGAGGCCATCGTTACTCTCAAGGACCGAGGCGCCGGTGGTAGTGAAGCCTGACATAGATTCGAAAAATGCGTCACTGAAAGTCAGCGGAGTGCTGCAAGTCAGGAATGGAATCATGCCGAAGAGCGAGAATATCACCCACACCATCGCCGTGAGCAGAAAGCCGTCGCGCTTGCCCATATGGCCAGTCTTGGGGTGGATGCGCGACATCAGCAGCGAGCCGATGACAAAGGTGCCGGCTGCAGTGGCGGCAAACGGCAGCCAGTCGCTTTCGTGATAATAAACGCAGGTGAGGGTGGGGAAGACAAGAAAAAACGCTTCAAAGACCAACAGCAGCCCGACGACGCGCAGCAGCTGGGCAAAGTTGACCAATGGCTTTTCGTAGCGTTTCATCTCTGTAAATCAATTTGCTAATTAAACAGGCGCTCGACTTTATGGATTGCACCCGAGAGGCAGAACACTAAGACGTGGTCGCCAGGCTCGATGACTGTGTTGCCGGTGATAAGCATGCCGTGGTTGTCGCGTATGAGTCCGGCGAGGGTCATGTCGCGCGAGAGTTTGAGATCTTTGACAGCGGCCTTGGTGATCTTGGAGCCCGGTTTTGCCTCGAGTTCGGCGACCTCGGCATCGGTGAGCGCCAGACATTTGGATGTCGACGAGTCAGAGTCGAGCAGCATCTGGAAGATCGAACTCGACGCCAATAGTTTCTTATTGATGATGGTGCCGATATTGAGGCCCTCGGCCTGAGAGATAAACTGGATGTTCTCGACCTCGGCAATGGTCTTTTTGACGCCGTGCTCCTTGGCCGTCAGACAGGCAAGGATGTTTGTCTCCGAGCTGTCGGTGAGGGCTATAAACGCGTCGGTCTCATCAAGACCTACGTCGGCAAGCAGCTCGGGGTCGCGAGCGTCGCCGTGGATGATCTCGCAGTCTGGACACTTGTCGGGCAGCTGGTGGCAGCGCTTGAGGTCAGAGTCGATGATGCGGAAACGGAAGTCGTCGCCCGCCATATTGGTCAGGCGCACTGCGATCTTGCTTCCGCCCATAATGAGCACGCGGCGGATGCGGTGACTAACTTTGCCGGTGAGCGCAAGCAGGTCATTGACGTGGTCGCGGGTTGTGGTGATGTAGAGTATATCTCCCTCCTGGATGAGATCATCGCCGCGGGGCATGATCGTCTCGTGATTACGCTTGATGGCCGAAACGTGGAAATGGTGGTTGGTGAAAGCGAAATCCTTGAGGTGCATGCCGACGATCTGCGCAGATTTTGACAAGCGCACCCCGACGAGTATTATCTGGCCCTCGTGGAGCTCAAACCAGTGGCGCACCCACGAGTGCTGCAAAGCTGTAATGATTTCAACCGCAGCGAGATACTCTGGGTAGATTAGGCGATCGACGCCCATGCCGCGCACCATCTCGCGGTTGGCGGGGTCCATATAGTCATAGCTCGCTATGCGGGCCACGGTAGTGGTGGCGCCGAGATTTTTGGCCATCGAACAAGCGACAACATTGCCTGTCTCATAAGGCGTTACGGCAATGAAGAGGTCGGCTGACGACACGCGCGCTTCGCGGAGCGTGGAGAATGTCGTCGGACTCCCGACAAGTGTCATTATATTATAGTTAGAGTCGAGGGTCGCGAGGCGCTCAGCGTCCTCATCAATGAGGATGATGTCCTGATTCTCGTTAGAGAGCAGTTTGGCGAGGTGAGCCCCGACTTCGCCGGCTCCGGCAATGACAATCTTCATTTCGGCTGGGTGTTAGGGTTTGCACACGCGCTGATAGCTTCATAAATCGAGTCAGCATCTATGCCACACAATTTTGCGAGCTGGGCGGGAGTGCCTTGGGGAATGAATTTGTCGGGCAGCCCGAGGCGTACAAGCGCGATGTCTTTGACATCGTTGTCTTCAAGCCACTCGGCTACGGCGCTGCCGAGTCCGCCATTGATAGTGCCGTCCTCGACGGTGATGATATTTTGGTGACGCTCAGCGATTTCGTTCAATATGCTCTCGTCGAGTGGCTTGAGGAACACCATATCATAGTGAGCAATCGACAGTCCGTCGGCCTCGGCGCGGTCAATCGCCGCCTTGACTTCATCGGCGATGGTGCCGATGGACAGAACTGCCAAATCTGTGCCGTCGCGCAGCTTTTCGCCTTTGCCGAAGGGCAGGGAGTGCATGTCGCACTTCCAGTCAGCGATCTTGCCTTTGCCACGTGGGTATCTGATTGCAAAGGGCCCGCAGTTTTCAGCCTGTGCGGTGAAGAGCAGGTGGCGCAGCATATGCTCGTTGCGGGGAGCGGCTATGGTCATATTGGGGACAGTCCGCAGGTAAGCTAAGTCAAACGCACCGTGATGAGTGGGTCCGTCTTCGCCGACGATACCGGCGCGGTCGATGCAGAACGTCACGCGCTGACGGTGGAGGGCAACGTCGTGGATGATATGATCATAGGCTCGCTGGAGGAAGCTCGAATATATGGCCACGAAAGGCTGCTTACCCTCTTTTGCGAGGCCGCCGGCAAAGGTCACGGCGTGACCCTCGGAAATGCCTACGTCGAAGACGCGGTTGGGAAGCTCGCGTTGCATCGTTGATGTTGATGTGCCGGAGAGCATAGCTGCCGTTATGGCCACGATATTGTCGTTCTGACGGGCAAGTTCGAGCAGAGTGTTGCCAAACACATCCTGATATTTAATCGGCTGGTCGGCCGCCGGAACCTGTTCCAAGCGGTTGCCGGTGGTGACATCAAATTTTCCGGGAGCGTGCCATACCGAAGGATTCTTCTCGGCAGGCTCATAGCCTTTGCCCTTGACGGTGCGGAGGTGGAGTATGCGCGGACCCTCCATATCGCGGATGTCATTGAGCACCCTGATTATGGTCGGCAGGTCATGGCCGTCAAAGGGCCCGAAGTAGCGTATGTTGAGACCCTCGAAGATATTCTGCTGATGAGAGAGCAGCGACTTAAGACTGTTGTTAAATCGTATGATCGATCCCTTGCCGTTGTCAGAGATGAGCTTCATCTTCCTCAGAAGCCTATAAGCGCTATATCTCAGGCGGTTGTAGGTCTTTGAGGTGTTGATGTGGGCGAGGTAAGAGTTGAGCGAACCAACGTTGCGGTCGATCGACATATCGTTGTCGTTGAGCACGATAAGCAGATTGTTGGGCGTGTTGGCGGCGTTGTTGATGCCTTCAAAAGCCAAGCCGCCGCTTATCGACGCGTCGCCGATCACGGCCACTACGTTGCGTCGCGGTGAGTCATTGTTGAGCTTGCTCGCCACAGCCATGCCCAGGGCTGCCGAAATCGAATTTGAGGCGTGGCCGGCTGCGAATGTGTCATAGATGCTTTCGTCAGGATTAGGAAAACCGCTGAGGCCGCCAAACTTGCGGTTCTGGCTGAACGAGTCGCGGCGTCCGGTCAGCACCTTATGGCCATAAGCCTGATGGCCGACGTCCCAGACTATGCGGTCATAAGGCGTGTTGAACACATAGTGGAGAGCCACGGTCAACTCGACAGCGCCCATGCTCGACGCGAAATGACCGGGATTGGCCGACAGGGAATTTATCAGAAACTGCCGCAGCTCGGCGCAGACTTGTGGCAACTGCTCAGGTGAGAGTTTGCGCAGGTCTTCGGGCGAATCGATCGTCGGTAACAGTTGAGCTGATTGGTTATTGCTTGTCATTTTTGACGTATTTCTTATAGATGGGCACGAATATTATAATCGCCGATGCTACAATGACAAACGCTGTGTAGAGTGTGAACCTCGGAGTGTTGACAACGATATATGTCACCAGTCCGAGCCAGAGCAGCCCGAGTATTACAAATCTCAAAATCACTGAAGTCTTCATGCCGGTTGTGATAGTTGTTCACGCAAAGATAGCGATTCTTGCGTAAATAAGCAAACCGACATTAACCGCCCGGCGATTTTTGCCCGCGAGCTAACAAATGCGGCTTACGTTTCGGGTGGTGCTGGTGGTGTGGCGGATGATGCGGCGGATGGTTTTCCATTTTGGGAAAATCGCCCATGGGCGGATAGGACCGTAGCTTACAAGAATAATCAGCAGGGCGATGATTCCCGCGATCAGCAGCCAGCCGTAGATTTCTTTCATCGATACGACGAGGGCTTGTACCTGGACCATGCCGTAGATGCTTTCAAACGGTAAGTGCCGGGCTGATATTGCGCTATCGGTCAAGGTAGTTCCGAGCAACGCAGCGTTTTTGGCAACTGTGTGGCGCAAAAGTTCGCCAATAATGGCTGGTCCAAGAGTCGCGCTCATCACGGCACCTGTGAAGCCGTTGATTGTCAGCGCTTGGGGGAAAACTTGAAACGGTAAGCCGCTCTGCACTATCGACGTGAGATAGACTATAGAGATAATGACGGCCGCTGCCCCTCGAAAGAAAAGCGGAACGAAGAGCATCTCTTTCTCAACTCCATAGTCGATAAGAAAATAGAAGTAAGCGAGATAGACCAGCACGAGCGCAAAGGCTATGGCTGTCATTGTCTTGTAGCGCCATTTCCGGAGGGCAAATGTGTAATATGTGAACACGCAGCCCGCAAGAATCCCGGCAAAGACATACCAGTTGAGGTCGATCAGGTTGGTTTCATCGAAGCCGAGAACCGTGGCGGCGTAGCTATGCTCGAAGACATGCTCGGTGGCAAGCAGGGTGAAAAACACAAGGTAAATGACCGTTGCGCGGATGACATTTCGGTTGGTCAGCGACCGAAACGAGATGTAGGGGTGATGGAGAAATGATGCGCGCCATAGATTGATGGCGAGACAGGCCGCGCCTAACACTGCTGCCCAGCGGATTTCTGAGGCGTCCCACCAGTCATAGAAATTGCCATAGACACATATAAAAGTGAAACACATCATAAAGCCGGCCCAGAGCACCGCTCCGATCCAGTCTATGCCGAGCAGCGGAATGAACATCGGCCCTTTGACAGGTTTGACAAGCACGATGACCATGATCATCAGCATTGCGAGCAGCCCGGTCATAATCCATTGCATCGCTTCCCATTCGAGATGAAAGGCGCTGTAGATTGTTGCTATGCCGCTTAGTTGGATGACACTGTCGACAACAAGATAGACGTAGCAGAAAAATATCGCCATATCACGCACTGGTGTGAGCCATAGCTGAATGGTTGAATTGCAAGCAAGTGTGGCCTGCATTCTGAACCATCCGGCCACAAAGCAGGTAGCCACCAGGAGTGGCACCGATTCAGTGTTGCAGCTTGTGAAATTGGCGGCGATCAGCACTATGGCTGCCGAAAGGAGCTGAGTACGGTTTGAAAAGCGAAACTTTATGCGGAACATTACCGCAAAGTTGATTGACATGCCGATGAGCGAAGCGTAGCCAGCCATCAGGATGTCTTCCTGCATTAGGGCTGTGGTGCCGACCATATCAGAAGCTGCGGCCAGATATATGCCACCGGAAAACTGGATTATCAACACAAAGAAGATAAACAGCCAGGGCTTTAGGCGGCGTGGGATCCAGTTAGGTACGTCGGGAATGTCAAACGGTCCCTGATGTGAGTGCCAGTCTGCCATATCAATATTTCACTAAGCACTCGGCGTTCATGCCGGCGCGAAGGCGCTTCATATCGGCCTCGTCATTGTCTTTTGAAAACTCGATCCTCACGGGCACACGCTGACGCACCTTTACGAAATTGCCTGCCGAATTGTCCTGAGGCAGAACAGATAGTGCCGCGCCTGTAGCCTGAGAGATAGACTGCACTGTACCTCTGAACGTTACGCCGGGTATCGCGTCGACCGTGATTTCGACTTCACTCCCGGGGACGATGTGATGCAACTGTGTCTCTTTGTAATTGGCCGACACCCAGGTGTCGGCTGTGTCAACGACGTCGAGCAGCGTCTGACCCGGTTGAATCAGTTGGCCGACCTGGATCTCTTTGCGCGATGCATAGCCGTCGCAAGGAGCCACCACTACGCAATATGACAGATTGAGTCTCGCGCTTTCGAGCCGGGCGGCCGAGAGATCAATTACGGCATTGTTTTGAGCCGTGCGCCGGCGGGCTTCATCGACAACCGACGTTGTGGCCGAAAACTGTCGCGAAAGCATTTCGTCGCGGGCTTTCTTTGCTTCATAGTCAGTCTTGGCCAAATCAAATTGCTGGCGCGTGACCGCATCCTGGCTAAGCAGCTTTTCGTAGCGCTCAAGGTCGGTACGGGCCATATCCATCACCACCTTTGCCTCGGCAATCGAGGCTTTTGAAACAGCGGCATTGGCCGAAGCCACACCTACGTTCTGGTCGGCAACCGCGCGGCCGGCTACTGCATTCTGATAATCGGCGGCCGCTTGAGCCACTTGGAGACGCATATCGGCGTCATCGATTATTACGAGCGTATCTCCCTTTTTGACAGGTTGATACTCATCAAATCTGATTTCTTTGATAAAGCCTTGCACACGGCTGTTGACAGGCACGATCTGCTGATTGACCTGTGCGTTGTCAGTGTATTCCACCTTGCCGAGGTGAATAAACTTGCTGCCGATCCATACGGCAGCGGCGACAATGACGATAGCGGTGACGATATATGACAGTATTTTTTTTGTGCGGTGGTTCATATTTTTCCTGATGTAAATAGCAGTTTGTAATAAAAGTAAATGATGTTGATGCGGGCGTTGACAAGCTGCTGCTCGGCATCGATTTTTGAGTTGACAGCGTCAAGCAAGTCTGTGATAAGAGCCATATCGGCGGAGTATCGCGTTGAAATCGTGCGGTAATTGCGCTTGGCGAGTTCGACGCTTTTCTCTTGAGTCCTCAGCTCTTCATATGACTCAAGATAGCGGATGTAGTCTGACTGCACGCTGAGACTCAAACGATCGCGGGCAGCCTCGAGCTCGTCGTTGGCTTTGATCGTAGCGGCGCGGCTCTTGGCTATTGATTTGTTTGATTTATAGAGAGAAGCAAGATTGTAGTTCACACCGATGCCGACAAACCAGTAGCTAAGATTGCGGTTGATCGGCGGCACTTCGACAAGTATCGGGCCGTCGATGGTCCAACCGGCTTTCAACCCGATTTTGGGCAGGCGCTCGCTCTTGACCAGCGACTCGGCTTTGCGGCAGATGTCGACGCTCGATCGAGCAAGTTTCAGTGCGGGTGCATTGACATCGGCTTCTTGCTGCCACCATTTTTCGCCTTGTGACGGGAGAGATCGATCAAGGATTGTGGAGTCAGGCACGACTGTTGTCTCTTGGGGGAGCCCGGCGGTGATGACAAGATTTTTATTAAGTATTTCAAGAGTGTTAATTAGTTTAACTCTTTGCAGTTCAAGATTTGAAACTAAGAGCTCATAGCGCGTGATGTCATTCTGAAGTGCAACGCCATTGTCATATCGCGCAGTCATCTCATCAAGCATTTTGCGAGCTTGAGCGATGTTGCTGTCAATGACAGTGAGGAGGTTGTTGCATTTATAGAGGTCGAGGTATGAACCCGTAAGCTGAAAGCGTATGTTATTGCGTTGCAATTCGGTAGCGTAGCGTGCGGCAGTTGATTTCAGCTCGGCTAACTCGATGGCGCTCGTTATTGCGCCGCCGGTGTAGACTGGCTGGGTGATATTGAGGGCAAGACCGTTGCCGAAGTGAGGGATCGGTGCGCGTTGGTAGTCTCCGAAATTACGGTAGACAGTAAAGCCGTCGCCGATATAGCTTAAAGATAATGATGCATTTATGTCGGGCAGGCGCTTGCTGCGGGCTACGCTTATCTCGCGTCGCGCCTCGTCTTCGGCGCTGAATGATGGGCGGAGCATTGAACTGTTTGATTCCGCGATCTCATAAAGCTGTTCGATCGTGAAGACCTGCGCTTTCTGGCCGAACACATATGCCCCGTGACTCAGCAGGGTTGCAGCAAAGAGCCCTCTGAGCAATCGAAGATTGTTCATAAGAAGATATTGAAAGTAAAAAAATAAAGGGGAAAATACTATATATGACAGTCTGATATACGACCGAAATATAGAGATGTAGTGCTCAGTCTGAGATCGGAGCGGTGCTCTTCCAGTTTTCTAAAAATCCCCAGTTCATCACGACCGGAGCAGAATTAGTAGATAATGAATTGTGATTGATCATATGACGCGCAACTCTGTATGAATTGCACTGCAAAATTACTCAAAATTCTCGATTCCCCAACAAAAAAATTTCGTCCCTACTCTCAACAAGCAAGTGCAAAATTACGAAATGAGTTTGTAAAACTCTTT
>CAYRFB010000031.1:0-18836 GCA_964423485.1 uncultured Bacteroides sp. | reverse complement strand
AGTAGTTGATTTCTTCGTTGCCCGGGTCAAGGATACCGTTGAAGAGGGTGATGGGCCAGAGCCAGCTTGAGAACCATGTGTCGAGTGCATCCGGATCCTGCTCGAGGTCTGAGGGCTGGAGGCTCTCGATGCCCGATGCGGCGCGAGCCTTCTTGACTGCTTCTTCGAGAGTCTCGGCCACGACTATCTGGCGCTCGCCGTTCTTATCATTATAATAATAGGCCGGGATGCGGTGACCCCACCACAGCTGACGGCTGATACACCAGTCCTGGATATTTTCGAGCCAGTTACGGTAAGTGGTCTTATATTTTTCGGGCACAAAACGGATCACGTCATCCATCACCGGCGAAAGAGCGATTGACGCAAAATGCTTCATATCGATAAACCACTGCATTGACAAGCGCGGCTCGATAGGCACCTTAGTGCGCTCCGACAGGCCGATCTTGTTGTCATAGTCCTCAATCTTTTCCATCAGGCCCGCCGCAACGAGGTCATCGGCGATTTTCTTACGCACATCAAAGCCATCCATGCCGACATACATTCCCGCAACTTCACTCACGGTGCCGTCCTCGTTAAATATGTCGATTGTCTCCAGATTATGGTTCTTGCCGAGCATATAGTCGTTCTTATCGTGAGCCGGAGTCACTTTCAGACAGCCTGTGCCGAAGTCGATCTCAACATAGCGGTCCTCGATCACTGGAATCACGCGATCGACCAAAGGCACGATCACCTTCTTGCCCTTAAGCCAAGCATTCTTGGGGTCCTTGGGGTTGATACACATCGCTGTGTCGCCCATGATGGTCTCCGGGCGCGTGGTTGCCACGACTGCATAGCGTCGTCCGTCAGCATCGCGGTGCACGACTTCTTCTTCCGATCCGGTCTCGCCCGTCATATCATCGTCAGCCAGATAATAGCGAAGATAATAGAGCTTTGTTTTCTCCTCGACAAAGAACACTTCGTCGTCGCTGATGGCCGTGCGGTTCTGCGGATCCCAGTTGACCATGCGGAGACCGCGATAGATAAGGCCTTTGTCAAAAAGATCACAGAATACTTTTGTCACACTGAGGCTGCGCTTTTCATCCATAGTGAAGGCTGTGCGCTCCCAGTCGCATGACGCGCCGAGTTTGCGCAGCTGCGAGAGGATGATGCCTCCGTGCTTGCGGGTCCACTCCCAGGCGTGTTCAAGAAATTGTTCGCGCGTGAGATCAGTCTTCTTGATGCCCTCGGCGGCGAGCTTTGCTATTACTTTGGTTTCGGTCGAGATCGACGCGTGGTCAGTGCCGGGCACCCATAGGGCGTTCTTGCCCTCCATGCGGGCGCGGCGCACAAGGATATCCTGGATCGTATTGTTAAGCATATGGCCCATATGGAGCACACCGGTGACGTTAGGAGGCGGGATCACAATAGTGTAAGGTTCACGCTTGTCAGGCACAGAGCGGAACAACTGATGTTCCATCCAATAAGCATACCATTTGTCCTCGACGTCAGCCGGATTGTATTTCGGGGCGAGTTCGTTCATAATTGATATAATCTGTTTTAATAATTGATTTGCAAAATTAATCATTCTGTCGCTTAAAAAGAAAACTTAAATCAGATTAAATCGCATTTTTGCAAAATATTTCCCTTAAGGCTGATTTGCTACGGTTGATAATGAGACAACTAATATCATTAACATAGTGGGTTAACATAAATTAACTGCCTGACTTCGTGTTAGTGAGGATTTTTATCTCTAAATTTGTGCAAACTTTATTTAAATTTTACCTTACCATGAATTTTAAATTCATTTTGTTTTTTCTGATTGGTCTTCTCCCGGCATATCTGTGTGCCTCGGCTCAGGGAGGTACGACTAATATCACTGGTACAGTGGTAGATTCAACCGGTGAGCCCATAATCGGAGCAAGTATAGTCCAAGCTAACCAAAAGTATGGTACAACAACTGACATCGACGGCAACTTTGTGCTCAAAGTGGCTTCGCTTCCTGCTACCATCAACGTTTCTTCGGTCGGTTATCAGACCAAGACCGTGACTGTCACCTCGACTGCTCCCGTTGAAATTATGCTTAACGACGATTCTGCAGCTCTCGACGAGGTTGTCGTGATCGGTTACGGCCAGGTGCGCAAGGCTGACCTCGCAGGTTCGGTGGCCGTCCTTGACAGCAAGTCATTCTCGGCTCAGCCTGTGACCACAGTCGGTGAGGCTCTCCAGGGCCGTGTTTCGGGTGTAAACGTCATCTCTGACGGTATTCCCGGCAGCTCGCCCAAGATCCGTATCCGTGGTTCTAACTCAATCAATAAGTCAAACGAACCTCTCTACGTTGTCGACGGTCTCGTCCGTGAGTCAGGTCTCGAAGGCCTCAACCCCGAAGACATCGCATCAATGCAGATCCTGAAAGACGCTTCATCTACAGCAATCTACGGTTCGCGCGGTGCCAACGGCGTTGTCATCATCACTACCCGCAAAGGCAAGCAGGGCGAAAGCCAGATCACATTTGACGCTTCATTTGGCTTCTCTAATGCTACTCACCTGCCCGACATCATGAGCACCAAGCAGTATGCTCAAGCGCTTTTGGATTACTTCCCCGGCGGAGCAGGCCTTGAGACGCAGCTCGAGCCCTATCTCAGCGGCGAAAACCCCGGCATTGACTGGCTTGACCAGATCTATCGCACTGGCGACACTCAGAACTACAAACTCGTCTTCACCAAAGGCACCGAGGGTCTCCAGACTTATGTGTCTGCCAACTATATGAAAAACAACGGTGTGCTCGACTACTCATCTTACGAGCGTTTTGCCGGTCGTGCTAACGTTAAGGCAAAAATCACGAGCTGGTTGGAGGCTACAGTCGACGTTGACCTCAGCCACGGCACCGGTCACGGCATCGGCGGTTTCAGCCTCGGCACAGGCCCAGTATGGTTTGCCTATACTTATTCACCCACTATGGATATGTATGTCGGCGACACAAAGACATATAACAAAGACCCCTATAACTCTATCGGTTACAACCCTTACGGTGAGTTGACCAATCCTAACGAGCGTCGCCGTGACATCGTCAACGGTCGCGTCGATCTCCGCTTCAACATCTGCAAAGGTCTTACTTTCACCACCAGCAACGGTGTCGACTACTACAACGGTTACAATTACTCAATGTCGCCGACCTCTCGCTTTGAGGGTGCAAGCTCAAGCATGGGCAACGGCAACACCAACCGCTGGTTGCTTCAGACAACCAATAACTTCACTTACGTAGGTGAGTGGGGCAAGCACGCTCTTACTGCGACTGCCGTTTGGGAAGCTACAAGCGCCACTACCCGCGGCATGAGCATCGATCTGACCTCCTGACCGAATCTGTCGGATGGTGGAATGTTGACGTTGCCAACACCAAGGGCGCCGGCAACAGCTACTCTAAGTGGTCACTTATGTCTGGCGTCGCACGCGTGATCTATAATTTCGACAACCGCTATATGATCACCGGTACATTCCGTGCCGACGGTTCGTCACGCCTCCAGAACAACAAGTGGTCTTACTTCCCCTCTATCGCTCTTGCGTGGACCATCTCTAACGAGAAATTTATGGAGTCGCTCACTCCCATTATGAGCAGCCTTAAGCTCCGCACAAGTTTCGGTATCATCGGTAACCAGGACATCTCTCCCTATCAGACTCTCGGCCTCCTCTCTAAAGTTAATGTTTACTACGGCGTCACCACTCCTTCAGTGGGTTACTGGTCTGACAAGGTCACTACGCCCAACCTTAAGTGGGAACGCACCAAGCAGTTTGATATCGGTCTTGATGTCAGCTTCCTCGGCGGTCGCTTTGACTTGAACTTTGACTGGTACTACAAGCGCACATCCGATGCCCTTCTCCAGACCACTCCCCCTTACTATCTTGGTGGCAAGCAGTACTATGTTAACGCCGGCGAAGTCAGCAACACAGGTGTCGACCTCGGCATCACTGCCAACATCATTCAGTCAAAAGACTGGAATTGGTCGAGCGGCGTTCAGGCTTCTTACATGAAGAACAAGGTCGAGAAACTGACAGCCCTCGAGCCGATGATCTACTCAGGCAGCACGGCCTCGATCCTCACCGACGCTCTCATCGTTAAGGCCGGCGAACCGATCGGTACATTCTACGGCTATCAGTGGGCAGGCATCAACGAAGGCGGTCAGGACACATATTATAATAAAGAAGGTGAAATCGTCACCAACCCGTCAGCCGATGACCGCGTGATCCTCGGCAAGGCTTCGCCTGACTTCAACCTCGGTTGGAACAACACCGTCAACTGGAAAAACTGGAGCCTCAACGTATTCTTCAACGGATCGTTTGGCGCTCAGCGTCTCAATGCTCTCCGCTATGCGATGAACACTCTCATAGGCAACTCTCGCTTTGTCACTGACGCAAGCTGGTTGAGCGAAGTCGGCAAAACTATGGCCGACCCCTCGAAATATCAGAACAACTTCTGCACCGGCGAATCTTCAAAATGGATTGAAAACGCTGATTACTGGCGTCTCGAAAACCTCTCGCTCGCTTACGAATTCAAGCGTACTATGACCGGTTTTGCTGACATCCGCATTTCAGCTTCTGTCCAGAATCTTTTCACCATCACCGGTTACAAGGGTGTTAATCCCGCTGCTATGTCGTTTGGCGACGTTGAGTGGCAGAAGGGTATCGATATGGGCACAGCTCCTGCCCCTCGCACATATACAGTTGGAGCTCGCTTTATTTTCTAATAAAAACATAGATAATAACAATGAAACTGATATATCCCATCATCGCTGCCGGCACGATTGCCTTCGGAGCTTCTCTCTCATCTTGCAGCGACTTTCTGACCGAAGATCCCAGTGGTCAGCTCGCGCCTGAGACATTCTTCAAGACAGCCAATGACCTTGACATGGCCACCAACGCCCTCTATTACAACGTCGCCCAGGCCTGGTCAAACTCTAACCCCTGCATCCCCGCTTGTCAGGGCGACGACATGACCTCGACCGTCGGTTCAAACAAGGCCGCTTATCTTTCGGCCGACGCTTATGAGGAGCCCTCTGACTATAAAGGCATCAACTATCTTTGGTTGTGGCAGTACAATATCATTCAGGCTGCAAATCCCATTATCGACAATGCAGCTAATGCCGAAACCACACAAGAGAATATCAACGTTGCCCTTGGCAATGCATATTTCTGGCGTGCATGTGCTTATTTCCAGCTCGTCCGCACCTTCGGTCCTCTGCCGATGAACCTCCACAATGCTTCTGACAACAATTCAACCGTCCTTTCGCCTGAAGCCGATGTCTACAAGCAGATCGTCGAAGACCTCGAGAAGGCTGAGGGCTGCAACCTGCCTGCAAGCTATGCCAACCGCAACCTCGGTTACAAAGGCAACACCAATCTCTGGATCACCCAGCAGGCTGTCAAGTCGCTTATGGCCGCTGTCTATATGAATATGGCCGGCTATCCCCTTAACCTTGGCACAGAATATTACAAAAAGGCTGCCGACAAGGCTAAAGAAGTCATCGACGGTGTCAAATCAGGCAAATACAACCACGCTCTCGACCCCGAGTGGAAAGACGTCTACAGCTACGGCAACAACTACTCTTCAGAGCAGATCGTGACCATCTCTTACTATGCCGTTCCCGGTCAGATGGGCGCTATGGGCAGTAATGTGTCTCAGTTCCCCCTCTGCCACCGTTTCGCTCAGTTCAACGGTGGTTGGGGCGACTTCCTCGCCGAGCGCTACTACTGGAGTCAGTATCCCGAAGGTCCTCGCAAGGCTGCTGTCTATGACCCCTTGCTCAACACCTATCTCAAGGACGAAGATGGCCAGTACATCTGCGTAAGCTGGTGGGCTACAACTGATGAGAAGCCTTACAAGATCGGCGACAAGAACAACATAGTCAGCGTTTATCACCCGATGTTTTCTGCCTTCAGTGTAAATGCTGATGATTCAGGCAATCCGATCGCTGCTCCTTATGACTACTCTAAGCCTCAGATCACATTGATGTCTATCGATCTGACTCACCGTTTTATCCGCTACTCAGAGGTGCTCTGCTGGTTTGCTGAGTCAGCCGCGCGCGCCGGTGTATACCAGAGCGAGGCCCTCGACGCCCTCAAGCAGGTTCAGGCCCGCGCATACGCCGATGGCGTGACTCCCGACAACAGCGACCTCGCCGAGGCTGCTTACCGCGAGCACGGTTATGAAGTGACCGGCTATCCCTTGGCTCTCGTGACCCGTCGCTCTGACGAGTTCCGCATGAACCGTCTCCAGCAGGCTTGGGAATACCGCCACGGCGCCCAGACTGCTGTGCTTGTCCCCAAAGGCACAGTCACTCACTCTTATAAAGAAGAGCGCATCACCGACCCCGTCACTCACCGTCCGAAGTATGTCAAGACTCCCTACACTTATGTCCTCGACTATGACGTAGTGCTCCCGGAGAATATGGACGTTTCGTCTACCTGGTCTGGCGTTAACTCTATCTATCAGGTTTATCCCCCGACAGAAACCGAAAAGAATCCTAACATCAAGCGATAATATTGCGCAGTTCAAGGCCGCGCGTGTTTCGCGGCCTTGAACCGCCTTTCCAAGCTAACGATAACCAAATACAACTATATATTAATAACCTTAAACCCCTAACAAATTTTTTATGACTAAAAAACTTTTACTCGCTTTTGGAGCTGCAGCTTTAGCGCTGTCTGCTTCTGCTACCGTGTACAATCAGGGCGAAGCTTTTGCTTATGCAATCGATCCCTCGTTCTCTTTCACTCTCGCCGGTGATACCGAAGGCTACGCTCAGTATCCCGCTGACGCCCTCAAGGGTCAGGCAAGCATGGAGTATGGCTTCGGCATGGCATCAGCATGGTTCAACGGCCGTCAGTTCGCAACTCCCGAAGCAGCCGACACTGATTGCCCCGTAGTGGCTGATCCCTTCAATGCTGCAGGCTATGCCATCCGCATGCAGACCACCCGTTGGGATGGTTTCGGCAACTTCAACTTCGCTCTTCCCGAGGTTGGCGAGCCCTGCCGTGTACGCGTGATCTACCGTGTCGACGAATCAACCGAAAACCAGTGGTATGTCAAGGGTGACGGCAAAAAGACCTTCAAGGTGAAACTTATGGACGACGCCGATCAGGACACCTATGACTATCCTCAGATCGAAGAAGACAACGCAGACTTCTGGGATATGCCCGGCTGGCGCGTGGTTGACTTCATCAGCGATCTCGCAGGCGACAACTACTACCTCAGCCTCCTTTGGGATGCCGCAGGTCTCTCTTGCCAGAGAAACGTTGCCTTCTATGTTGAAGAAGTTTCTGTAGTTCCCTTGAGCAAGCTTTCAGGCTACACCGCTCCCGAGGATGGTCAGAATATCGAAATCACCAAAACTCTTCCCGACTTCGTTACTATCGGCACTGCAGTTGAAGGTAATTTCGTTAATTTCGCTCAGGGCGATGCTTTCGCTTATGACATCGATCCTTCGTTCACATTTGCTCTCGCCGGCGACACTGACGGTTACGCTCAGTACCCCGCTGACGCCCTCAAGGGTCAGGCAAGCATGGAGTATGGCTTCGGTATGGCATCAGCATGGTTCAACGGCCGTCAGTTCGCAACTCCCGAAGCAGCCGACACTGATTGCCCCGTAGTGGCTGATCCCTTCAATGCTGCAGGCTATGCCATCCGCATGCAGACCACCCGTTGGGATGGTTTCGGCAACTTCAACTTCGCTCTTCCCGAGGTTGGCGAGCCCTGCCGTGTACGCGTGATCTACCGTGTCGACGAATCAACCGAAAACCAGTGGTATGTCAAGGGTGACGGCAAAAAGACCTTCAAGGTGAAACTTATGGACGACGCCGATCAGGACACCTATGACTATCCTCAGATCGAAGAAGACAACGCAGACTTCTGGGATATGCCCGGCTGGCGCGTGGTTGACTTCATCAGCGATCTCGCAGGCGACAACTACTACCTCAGCCTCCTTTGGGATGCCGCAGGTCTCTCTTGCCAGAGAAACGTTGCCTTCTATGTTGAGGAAGTTTCTGTTGTTCCCTTGAGCAAGCTCACTGACTTCGTTGCTCCCGAAGACGGCCAGGCTCTCAATATCGTTAACGAAATGCCTGCTCTCGTTAAGATCGACCGCTCAGGCGCTGGTGTCTCTGACACATTCGTTGACGAAACCACTGACGCTGCTCCCGTTTACTACAACCTCCAGGGTGTTCAGGTTAACAACCCCTCTAAGGGCATCTTCATCGTTCGTTGCGGTAAAAAGGTGACCAAGCAGTATATCCGCTAAGCAAATCCGGATCTGCACTTTTTCCGGAATTTGATATAATAAAGGTGTGTCACAAACCGTTAGAGGTTTATGGCACACCTTTTTCACTTATTCAAAACCCCTAAACTATTATTCCGAATGAAAAAACATTCAGTTCTATTATCTGCTATCTTCGGTCTTGCGGCCGCGGCGCCTTTAGCCCTAAGCGCGGCTGATCAGTACCCGGTCAACTATCCCGCCGATACGAAGATCACAGATAATTCACGTTGTATCAATTCACTGATACTCACTTCTACGGCCGATGGCGCTCAGGAAGTCTCGGTTAAGCAGGGTGAAGACCTTTTGCTCTACCATGACTGCACAAATTACTGCTTTGCTGCTGTCCCCGGCGAAACCGTCATTCCCTCATTTGACTGGGCCGGTAGCTGGATGCACGGCTATATCTACCTTGACCGTGGCAACGACGGCGAGTTCAACGTCCTGCTCGAAAGCAATGGCGTGCCCTCTGAGGGCAGCGATGTGATGTCATACACCGCTTACAATGGCTTCAACAGCCTTGGTGCTGAAGCTTCGGGCAACGTTGGTGTCTATCCACCCTCGTTCACTATGCCGGCCGATTTAGCCCCGGGCCTGTATCGCATGCGCTATAAAGTCGACTGGGCTTCGATCGATCCGGGTGGCAACCTCGGTGACCAAGAGGGCCGAAATCTGATCACCAACAACCGTGGCGGCATCGTCGACGTTATGGTTTATCTTCATGAACCTCAGAGCGGTCTCGAAGTAGAGTCTGACTACGGCAAAGTTTGTAACTTCGACGGCGTCGATATCGTCGAAGCCGGCATCACTCCCGGCGAAGATTTCGGCCTTATGCTCATTCCTGACGAAGGCTATCGCGTCACCGGCATCACTATCGAGAGCGGCATCGAGGCTTCGCTCCCCGACGGTGTGGAGTTTGCGTCATCCGACCTTAAGCGCTCTGCCAAGGTCGTTCCTCCCTATCTGATTGTCAACAATGAGGTTGAGGTCCCCGCCTCTTACACTTATGGCGCAGTCAAGATCATCGTCAGCTATGCCGAGAAGGGCGATGACGAAGGCGAGGATTACGCTTGCAATCTCTCCGGATCCAAGAAGCAGAGCGAAGGTTTTATGTCTGTTTCATTTAACTCTGGAGCAAACAGCGCCGTTTCGTCAACCGCTCAGGTTAACTCTACCAAGCGTCATTTCTTCTACGAAAAGACAGTGCTCCATGCCGTAAAGACCGGCGTGATCACTCCCTCGTTTAAGTATGGCAGCGGCGACGCTACTACCGTAAACTTCTATGTCGACCTTAATCAGGATGGCATGTTCTCACCCGATATGGGCGAACTCTTGTCGAGCTCGGCTTCCAACGCCTCACTCCCTTCATTCGAACTCCCCTCGACAGTTGCAGCCGGTGTCTATCGTGCCCGTCTCGAAGCCGAAGGTGTCACTGCCGTTGACTTCCTCTTCAACCTCCACAACGCTGAGGGTGTTGTCAACCTTGCCATCAAAAATGGTTTTGCTATGAGCGCTTCCGGCCGTCCCGTGCCCGCGACGATCGCTTACGGCGCCAACACGCTATATGTTACACCTCAGGCCACTCTTCCCGGTTTCGAGGCTGAGACTGTAACAGTCCGCCACGGTCATAACCTCACTCGCGCACAGTATATCCGTGGCAACCGCCAGTGGGATGAAATAGTCGTGCCCGTGGGTGAGACAACTAAAATCGACGCTTCGTCGGTCGACGGCGATATCCTCATTTCAGGTGCTTTCGAGCCTACTGAAGACTGTGAATGGCAGGCCGTATGGAGCGATGAGTTTGACGGCAAGAAACTCGACACCCAGAAGTGGAGCTATCATCCTCGTTACTCTTCAGCTTGGAACCGCTTCATCGCTCAGGGCAATGAATGTCAGGTCGCCAACGTCATTGAGGACGGTCAGTACAAGGCATACTGCATGCCGACTCCCGAGGAGTTTAAGGCTACCGAGAAAAATCCGATGATTTCGGGTGCTATTTACACCAGCGGCAAGTTCTACTGCACCGGTGGCTGGATCGAAGCTCGCGCCAAGACAGCTCCCCATACCGGCAACTTCCCCGCCTTCTGGATGATGCCTACCACTCCCGAGACATGGCCCAACGCTGGCGAAATTGACATCTGGGAGCAGATCAACACTGAGAATAAGGCTTACCACACTCTCCATTCTGCCTGGGGCAACCAGACTCTTGGCAAGCCCGATCAGAATTCTGAGGCAAAAGGTGGCTCGGCTGCCGTAACGGCTAATCAGTGGCACGTTTATGCTCTTGAATGGGATCAGGATGCAATGAAATTCTATGTCGACGGTGTGTTGAACTTCACTTATAAGAATGCTCATTATTCAGATTCCAAGTATTCTGAGTATCACGCATGGCCTTTCTCAAAACCATTCTACATCATCTGCAACCAGTCAGTCGGTAATGGCTCTTGGGCTGCGGCTCCCGACACAAACTTCACCTATCACACTGAGTTTGACTATGTCCGCGTTTACCAGAAGAAGGGCGCCCTCGACTACTATTCGACAGCCGATGGCTATGTCAACTCAAATCTGACCGGCATCGACGACGCAATCATCTCTTCAGGCGAAGAGTTTGATCCCGATCAGCCTGTTGATTATTACAACTTGCAGGGTATACCCGTAAATGCCGACAATCTTGTCCCCGGCATCTACATCTGCAAGCAGGGCCGCCTCGCCTCAAAAGTGCTCGTGAAATAATCGGTTAATTCATATTCTTTTCTCCAAAAAGCGATGCCGCAAGGTGTCGCTTTTTTTTGTAGCTGAGATAATTTTATGGTTTTTACATAATTTTTTGTATCTTTACGCTCACATTTTAACCACGTTTAATCATATTACCATGTATAGAAACGACCAACGAATTGTTATCACTCTCGATGCCGGCGGCACAAACCTCGTGTTTGGTGCGATGCGCGGCTGTGAATACATCACTGAGCCTATCACTCTTCCGTCTAATTCCCACGACCTACAGCTGTGTCTCGACACTATCGTCAAGGGTTTTCAAGAGGTCATTGACTCACTCGACGAAGAGCCCGTGGCCATCAGCTTCGCCTTCCCCGGCCCGGCTGACTATCCTAACGGCATTATCGGTGGCTACCTGCCCAACTTCCCGTCGTTCCGCGACGGCGTAGCCTTAGGCCCGTATCTTGAGCTTAAGTTTGGCATACCGGTCTACATCAATAACGATGGCGACCTCTTTGCTTACGGCGAGGCTCTCTGCGGCGCTCTCCCTTCGATCAACCATCGCTTGCAGACGAGCGGCTGCGCCAAGCAGTATCATAATCTTATCGGTTACACCTTCGGCACCGGCTTCGGTGTCGGCATCGTCATTGACGGCAAGCTCAACCGAGGCGATAACTCGTGCGTCGAGACTTTCTGCCTGCCTCACAAGACCAAGCCCGGCGTGATGGTAGAGGAGGGTGTCTCGATCCGCGCCATCAAGAGAGTCTACAAGGAGCTCAGCGGCGATGACCGTCCCGAGCTTACACCTAAAGACATCTGTGAGATCGCCGACGGCAAGCAGCCCGGCGACGTCGAGGCTGCCCGCCGCGCATTTGCCGAAATGGGCGAGACTGCAGGCCACGCTATGGCTTTGGCCGCTACGCTTATCGACGGTATCATCGTCATCGGTGGTGGCATCTCTGCAGCCCGCCATCTGATGATTGATTCGATAATGAAAGAGCTTCACGCCTGTGTCTGCACCCTCGACGGCACAAAAGTCAACTGCGTGCAACCCGAGGTCTTCTATCTCGAGGATCCCGAGCAGTTTGAGAAATTCTCTGCCGGAGCGCGCCAGACCATTTTAATCCCCGGCACCGACATCCCCGTCGTCTACGACCCGATGAAGCGCCTCGGCGTGATGTTCTCTGAGATTGGAGCGAGCAAGGCCGTTTCGGTCGGTGCTTATGCCTTCGCATTGTCACAACTTGACTCACGAAAAGATGAAGAATAAGTCATTCCGGCTCCTCGCAGGCGCTTGCCTGTCGGCCCTCATTGTTGCTTGCTCTGGCGGTGAAAAGCAAGAAGTCAATACCCGCTATACTGATTTCGTCGACCCATTTATCGGCACCGGCGACCACGGCCATGTGTTCTTAGGTGCCAACGTGCCTTTCGGTATGGTCCAGTTAGGCCCCTCGCAGTATGTCAAGGGCTGGGACTGGTGTTCGGGTTATCACTATTCTGATTCATCACTCGTCGGTTTCAGCCACACTCATCTCAACGGCACAGGCATCGGTGACTTAGGCGACATCACCTTCCTGCCGGTCGTTAATCCGGCCGACACCGGCTCGGCTTTCTCTCACGCTAAAGAGATAAGCCGCCCGGGCTATTACAAAGTGACCCTCGACGACTCAGGCATCGATGTCGAGCTCACCGCCACCACCCGCACCGGTTTCCATCGCTACACTTTCCCCGCCGGCGCCGACACCGCTTATGTCAAACTCGACCTCGCTTATGGCATCGGTTGGGATCATCCCACCGAAACTCAGATTGTGATCGATAACGACTCTACCGTCTCTGGTTACCGCTATTCAAGAGGGTGGGCGAGAGACCAGAAAGTCTATTTTACTGCCGAGTTTTCTCAACCATTTGTCAGCCATACCGGTGACGACAGAAATATGACCTTGGCTTTCGCCGAAACTTCTTCACCTCTGTTGATCAAGGTCGGTGTGTCGCCCGTCAGTGTCGAGAATGCCCGCCTCAACCTGACGGCTGAAAACGCCGGATGGGATTTTGATCTCATCGCCCAAGCCGCTGACTCAGCTTGGAACGATAAGCTTGCAAAGATCGACATAACCACCGCTAATGATACCGACAAGCGTAAGTTCTATACCTCGATGTATCACACGATGTATGCTCCCTCTGTCTTCAACGACGTCAACGGCGACTATCGCGGCGCCGATGGTCAGGTCTATAACACCGGCGGCAAGTTTACCGACTATACAATCTTCTCGCTTTGGGACACTTACCGTGCGGCTCACCCATTGTCAACTCTCATCCATCCTGACATTCAGGCCGATTATGTCAACACTTTCCTCAATATCTATCGCCAGCAGGGCAAGCTCCCCGTGTGGCATCTCGTCGGCAACGAAACCGATTGTATGATCGGCAATCCCGGCGTGATTGTGTTGGGTGACCTGTTCACAAAAGGCTTTGTCGAGGACTCGCTTGCCGCCTTTGAGGCCATGAAAGCTTCAGCCATGCTCGACGAGCGCTCGCTTGACGCCCTCAAGAAATATGGCTACATACCCTATGATGCTCCGGGCTGCGGCGAAAGTGTTGCCAAAGGCATGGAGTATGCCATTGCTGACCACGCCGTCGCTACTGTAGCATCAGCGATGGCTATGGATGATGACAGCCGTTACTTTGGTGAGCGTGCTGAGTCTTACCGCAATTATTTTGACCCTGCTTCGGGCTTTATGCGCGGTAAGTCAGTCGACGGCCGCTTCCGCGAGGAGCCTTTCGACCCCTTCACAGCTTCTCACCGTGTTGACGATTATTGCGAAGGCAACGGCTGGCAGTATGTTTGGCTTGTGCCTCATAACCCCAACGGTCTCGTATCGCTCTTCGGCTCTGAGGAAGCGTTTGTCACCAAACTTGACTCTCTCTTCACAGTCGAGGGCAATCTTGGTGCTGACGCCTCACCCGACATCAGCGGCATGATCGGCCAGTATGCTCATGGCAACGAACCGAGCCACCACACAGTCTACCTTTATAATTATGTAGGCCAGCCTTACAAAGCCGCTCCCATCCTCCGTCAGATTATGAATGACCTTTATACTGACCAACCCGCCGGTCTGTGCGGCAACGAGGACGTCGGCCAGATGTCGGCTTGGTTTGTCCTCTCGTCGATGGGTCTGTATCAGGTCGAGCCGACCGGCGGCAAATTTGTGTTCGGCAGCCCGCTGTTTGACGCTGCGTCAGTCGATGTCGGCGGTGGCAAGCGACTCAACATCACCGCCCATAACAACTCCGATGAGAATATCTACATCCAGAGCGTGACCTTCAACGGCCAGCCTTATGACAAGTCATATATCAATTTCGATCAGATCCGCAACGGCGGCGAACTCGAATTTGTCATGGGTCCGACTCCCTCCGAAACCTTTGGCGTAAGCGTAGATGCGAGACCGTAAACATATAGCGCCCATCGCTTGGATACCCACTGCATATTTTGCAATGGGACTCCCATTTGTCGCGATTTCGCTCGCATCAGTCATAATGTTTGCTGACCTCGGCATTGACGAGGCCAGCATAACATTTTGGACTTCGCTCCTGATCCTCCCTTATACCATCAAGCCTCTCTGGAGCCCTCTGCTTGAGCTATATTACACTAAGAAGCATTTTGCTCTGGTCTGTCAGATGCTTTCGGGCCTATGCTTTGGCCTGATAGCGTTTTTGCTGCCCGTGCCATACTTCTTTGCATTTGCGATCGCAATCATGGGTGTCATCTCCATCAGCGGCGCGACCAACGACATCGCCACTGACGGTATCTACCTTACGGCAATCGACAAAAAGACCCAGGCCCGCTATATCGGTTGGCAGGGCGCGTTCTACAACATTGCCAAAGTTCTGGTCAACGGCGGCCTGGTCTACCTCGCGGGCGCACTGATCACTCACTTTAAGGCCGAGAGCCCCGAAAATGCAGCTACCTATGCCTGGATGATCATTATGGCGATCATCGCTTGCGTGATGTGTGGCGTCGCTGTCTATCACTGGTTTTTCCTGCCCATCGGATCGCGCAACGAGGAGTCACCGGCAAGTTTCTCGGCTGCGATGGTTTCGCTCTGGGATGTATTCAAAGACTTCTTCACCAAGAAACACATCTGGCTATACATCCTCTTCATTCTTTGTTATCGCCTGACCGAAGGCTTTGCCATAAAGATGGTGCCGCTTTTCCTCAAAGCGCCCGTCGATATGGGAGGTCTTGGGCTCTCAAACGAGACAATAGGCGTTATCTATGGCACTATGGGCACAGTTGCCTTTATCGTCGGCTCAATCCTGGGCGGCTATTACATTGCTCACTTCGGACTGAAAAAAGTGTTATTTTCATTAGTTTGCATTTTTAACGTTCCGTTTGTGATCTATTTGCTTTTTGCCAAGTTCCAGCCCGATAGCGTCACCGTGATCGCCGCCGGCCTTGTCACCGAGTACTTCGCCTACGGCTTTGGCTTTGTCGGTCTGACCCTCTTTATGATGCAACAGGTTGCGCCCGGCAAGCATCCGATGGCCCATTACGCATTTGCGTCCGGCATCATGAATTTAGGCTTTATGTTGCCCGGCATGATTAGTGGCTATGTCTATCAGCACACAGGCTACGAACTGTTTTTCACTATCGCCTTGGTCATGTCTGTGCCGGCTTTCATCCTTGCAGCCACCATTCCCTTTACCCACACTTCTGATAATACTCAATCTCAATAATCGTTATGACTACCACCGATCCCAAAATATCTACCGGCGCTGCAATGCCGTGGGAAGAAAAGCCCGCGGGCTGCACCGTGCCCCTCTGGCGCTTCTCTAAAAATCCTATCATCGACCGCTATCATATCCCCTCATCCAACAGCATTTTCAACAGTGCCGTCGTGCCTTTTGAAGGCGGCTATGCAGGTGTGTTCCGTTGCGACAATAAAGCCGTGCAGATGAATATCTTTGCCGGCTTCAGCAAGGATGGCATTAACTGGGAGATCAACCATCATCCTATCAGTTTCAAGCCCGGCAACACCGATATGATCGAATCAGATTATAAGTATGACCCTCGCGTCACCTGGATCGACGACCGTTATTGGATCACGTGGTGCAACGGCTACAACGGCCCTACCATCGGCATAGGCTATACTTTTGATTTTAAGGAATTCTATCAGTGTGAGAACGCTTTCTTGCCCTTTAATCGAAATGGTGTGCTGTTCCCTCAGAAATTCGACGGAAAATATGCGATGCTCAGCCGTCCGAGCGACAACGGACACACTCCCTTCGGCGATATTTTCATAAGCTACAGTCCCGATATGAAATTCTGGGGCGAACATCGCTGCGTGATGAAGGTGACGCCATTCGAGGAAAGCGCCTGGCAGTGCCTTAAGATCGGAGCCGGTTCCGTACCCTTCCTCACTGATGAAGGCTGGCTGATGTTCTATCACGGTGTGATCCGCACCTGCAATGGCTATCGCTATTCGCTCGGTGCAGCCATACTCGACAAGGACAATCCCGCAAAAGTATTGTATCGCTCGCGTGACTACCTGCTCGCCCCGGCCGCTCCTTACGAACTCGTCGGCGATGTGCCCAATGTCGTCTTCCCTTGCGCGGCTCTCACTGACGGCAAGCGCGTGGCCATTTATTATGGCGCAGCCGACACCACTGTGTGCATGGCTTTCGGCTATGTTGATGAAATAATAAAATTTGTTAAAGATAATTCTTTGTAAGAGTGAGACGTAACCTTATAGCATTTCTCGCCGTCCTGGCGCTGACATCGGCGACTGCCGGAGCATTTGAGTTTGAAGACACAGCCGTCCTGCGCTATGTCAATCCTTTCATTGGCACAACTAACTTCGGCACTACCAATCCTGGCGCATTGGTGCCCAACGGCCTGATGTCAGTCTCGCCCTTCAATGTCACTGGCTCAGAGCTAAACCGTTACGACAAGGACTCACGCTGGTGGTCGACTCCTTACGACATCACCAATAGCTATATGACGGGCTTCTCTCACGTAAATCTTAGCGGAGTAGGGTGCCCCGAGCTCGGATCGGTTGTGACAATGGCAACCACCGGTCCCCTCGAAGTCGATTACTGCCGCTATGGCACGACTTACCGCAACGAGACTGCCTCACCCGGCTATTACTCGGCATATTTCGATAAATATGACGTCTTGGCTGAGGCCACCGCCTCAAAGCGGTCGTCGATCGAGCGTTTCACTTTCCCTGCCGGTCAGGGCAACATCCTCATCAATCTCGGCGTCGGCCTCACCAACGAGACCGGTGCGTCGATACGCCGCATCTCTGACACTGAGATTGTCGGCAGCCGACTGATGGGCACATTCTGCTACAATCCCGACGCTGTCTTCCCGATGTATTTTGCTGTTAAGGTCAATAAAAAGCCGTCAGCGTCGGGTTTTTGGAAAAAGCAACCGGCTATGCGAGGCGTCGAGGCTGAGTGGACTCCCGATAACGGCAAATATAAGATTTACAACTCCTACTCTCGCGAGTTGTCAGGCGATGACATCGGCTACTGGTTCTCCTATGATGACCTCACCCAAGGCGAGCAGATCGAGCTTGCAGTCGCAGTGTCATTCGTGTCGGCTGAAAATGCTCTCGAAAATCTTAGGGCCGAGGTGGCGTCAAGCAACTTTGACAAGACTCTTGACTCAGCTCGCAGATCGTGGGCGCGCGAGCTCAATAAGATTGAGGTCGACGGTGGCACACCTGATCAAAAGACGGTGTTCTACACGGCCCTCTATCATACTCTCATCCATCCCAACATCCTCCAGGACGTCAACGGTCAGTACCCCAAGATGGAGTCGGGCGACAACGGCGTGACCGACCGCGACCGTTACACTGTCTTCTCTCTGTGGGATACCTACCGCAACCTCCACCAGCTGATGACCCTCGTCTACCCCGAGAAGCAGAACGATATGGTCAACTCAATGGTCGAAATGTATCGCGACTGGGGCTGGCTGCCTAAATGGGAGCTATATGGTCGCGAGACCTTCACTATGGAGGGCGACCCGGCAATCCCGGTGATTGTTGACACATGGCGCAAGGGATTGCGCGGTTTTGACATCGACCTCGCTTATGAGGCGATGAAGAAATCAGCCACCACGCCCGGCAAGGACAACCCGATGCGTCCCGACATCGACCCCTATATCGAGCGCGGTTATATTCCGCTTGGCGTTCACCAGAGCGACAACTCAGGCGACAATTCAGTCAGCCACGCTCTCGAATATTATGTGGCCGACAATGCTCTTGCCTGGCTCGCCCGCCAGCGAGGCGACAACGATTTTGCTGACGAGCTCGACAAAAGAGCAAAAGGTTACCGCAACTATTATTCGAAGGAGAGCGGCACCCTCCGCCCGATCAATCAGGACGGATCGTTCCTGACTCCCTTCAATCCCCGTCAGGGCGAAAACTTCGAGCCCGTGCCCGGTTTCCACGAAGGCAGCGCCTGGAACTATACTTTCTTCGCCCCTCACGACGTAAAAGGCATGATCAAAATGATGGGTGGCAACAAAAAGTTTGTCGACAAGCTGCAGGCTGTGTTTGACAACGAGCTTTATGATCCGGCCAACGAGCCTGACATCGCATATCCTTATCTCTTCACCTATATAAAGGGCGAAGAGCAGCGCACCAACAAAGAAGTCGCTCGCTTGCTTGACACTTATTTCACCACTGAGCCCGACGGCATTCCCGGCAACGATGACACCGGCACAATGTCGGCCTGGGCCGTGTTCTCTATGATGGGACTTTACCCTGATTGCCCGGGTGTGCCTGAATACTCATTGACCGTGCCGACCTTCGACAAGGTCACCATCCACCTCAACCC
>CAYRFB010000030.1:0-19558 GCA_964423485.1 uncultured Bacteroides sp. | reverse complement strand
CAATGTGAGCCGTGGCAGCAAAGAGCGTCTCGCGCAGCTGTTCTGTGTTTGCGGCCAGATCAAGACTCAGGTTGACCAGCTCGAAGCCGGTGACATCGGTGCAACAGTCAAACTTAAAGATGCCCGCACCGGAAACACACTTGACGAGAAGGGTTGCGACATCGAGTTTGACTTCATCAAATATCCTGCACCAAAATATCAGCGCGCTGTGCGTCCTGTAACAGAAAGCGACGCTGAAAAACTCAATCAGATCCTCACCCGCATGCACGAGGAAGATCCGACTTGGCAGATCGAGCAGTCAAAAGAGCTGAAACAGACTATACTCTCCGGTCAGGGCGAATTCCATCTCCGTACACTCAAATGGCGCGTCGAAAACAACGACAAACTACCTATCATATTTGAGGAACCTCGCATTCCTTATCGCGAAACCATCACAAAGGCCGCTCGCGCAGATTATCGCCACAAGATGCAGTCAGGCGGCGCAGGTCAGTTTGGTGAAGTTCACTTGATCATCGAACCTTATGTAGAAGGCATGCCCGCTCCCGACACATACCGTTTCGGCAACCAGGAATTCAAGATGAACGTCCGCGACACTCAGGAGATACCCCTGGCGTGGGGCGGTAAGCTGGTGGTTCACAACTGTATCGTCGGCGGCGCAATCGATGCACGCTTTATCCCGGCTATTGTCAAAGGTCTTATGGACCGCATGGAGCAAGGCCCGTTGACAGGCTCTTATGCCCGCGACGTGAGAGTATGCATCTACGACGGCAAGATGCACCCGGTTGACTCAAACGAAATCTCGTTCAGACTTGCAGGCCGCAACGCGTTCAGCGAAGCGTTCCGCAACGCCAACCCAAAGGTGCTCGAACCGGTTTATGATGTTGAAGTCTTCGTTCCGGCCGATGTCATGGGCGACGTTATGAGTGACCTTCAAGGCCGTCGCGCCATCATTATGGGCATGAGCAGCGAAAACGGCTTCGAAAAGATCAGCGCAAAGGTGCCTCTGAAAGAGATGTCAAGCTATTCAACAGCTTTGAGTTCGATCACAGGCGGACGCTCATCGTTCACTATGAAGTTTGCAAGCTATGAGCTTGTGCCCGGCGACGTTCAGGAGAAACTCCTAAAAGACTACGCAGAAAACAACAGCGAAGAATAACAATCACCCCGTCAACTAATCATATAGCCGCGCCCTTACACTCAAGAGCGCGGCTATTTTTGTCAAAACATTGCACAGAAGCTGAAAAATGTGTATTTTTGAAGTCTGAATCACACAGAAGATGACAAAGCTTACACGTACTATCACCATAATTGCCGCTATGCTGTGGCTGCTGCCTGTGGTTGCTCAAAACAATGTAGCAACCGAGCGATGGGCTCTTCCTCGCATATCCGTAGCAAATATGCGCACTAAGCCGGCTCACAGCGCCGAGTTATCGAGCCAGGCACTTATGGGAATGCCGATTAAACTGCTTGAGAGGCAAGGCGACTGGTGGTTAGCACAAACACCCGAAGGCTACGAGGGGTGGATCAACCGCAGTTCGCTGGCCTTGAAATCGCTTAAAGAAATGAAAACGTGGCGATCAGCCGACCGCGCCGTTGTGACGGCTGTGTATCAAACAAGATGCTACAAAACTCCCATCTCTCAAGGCGTGGACGACGTGGTGTCAGACCTCGTCAATGGCGATATCGTCGAGCTGCGCGATGAAAAGACAGTTGGCGGAATGACGGCGATTTTGCTGCCGGACGGAAGAGACGCCTGGGTATGCACCGACGATATCACTCCGCTCAACGAGTGGGCTCAGCAAAAATTTGACGCCCATAAAATTTTGGATATGGCCCGATCAATGTATGGCCAGCCGTATCTTTGGGGCGGCACATCGACCAAAAGCGTGGATTGTTCAGGTCTGACAAAAGTGTGTTATCTCGCCAACGGCATAATCCTGCGTCGCAACGCCTCGCAACAGGCGCGCACGGGCAAGAGTGTCGAGACGAAAGACGGACATGAATGTCAGCCAGGTGACCTGTTGTTTTTTGGCAATGGCAAGACAGGCAAAGTCACCCATGTCGGCATCTATGAAGGTGACGGCCATTACATCCACTCATCAGGCATGGTCAAGCGCAACAGCCTCGACAAGGCGTCACCAGATTATCTTAAGGCAGACCTGATCAACTGCGTCAGGATCAATGGCATGGAAGGCAGTGACGGCATCACCCGCGTGGCTGACCATCCGTGGTATTTCAACCTATAATTCACCATATATTAATGTGACAAATGAATAGAAGAAAATTCCTGCAGACAAGCGCACTGGGAGCAATGATGACGGCAGTGTCGCCCATATCGTTCTCTGCCTTCGGGCAAGCAACCCAAAAGACAGGCCGGCCCGGACGCCTCAATCTGTCGTTTGAACCATACGAACTGCAACTCAAACACTCTTTCAATCTGGCCAAGTCGCAGCGGACGACAACGCCCGACGTGCAGGTCCAGATTGAATATGACGGTATTGTTGGTTACGGCGAAGCATCGATGCCACCCTATCTCGGCGAATCTGTTGCAACGGTGACCGCTTTTCTGTCGAGTTTAGATCTCAGTCAGTTCAGCGACCCTTTCAGGATCGAGGAGATACACGAATATATGGAGAAGGTCGCGCCGGGCAATCGCGCTGCAAAAGCAGCTGTCGACATTGCCCTACACGATCTCGCGGGCAAGATAATGGGCCAGCCATGGTATAAGATCTGGGGCCTCGACCCGGCAAAAGCGCCATGCACCTCTTTTACGGTCAGCTATGACGCAAACCCCGCAGAGCAGAAGGCAAAGATCAAAGAAGCGTCGCCCTACAAAGTCATTAAGGTCAAAATGGGTCTCGACCATGACAAGGAGTTGGTGAAAACCATACGCCGCAGCTCTGATGCACCGATCTGCGTCGATGCAAACCAGGGTTGGACAGACAAAGAGGCTGCTTTAGAAATGTGTCATTGGCTCAACGATCAGGGTTGCCTTTTTGTCGAGCAGCCGATGCCTAAAGAAATGTTAGATGAGACAGCTTGGCTTAAGGAGCGTTCGCCCCTGCCGATCATCGCTGATGAGTTCTTGCAGAGATTGCCCGACGTCAGACGCGCAGCCCAAGCCTACGACGGCATCAACATAAAACTGATGAAGAGCACCGGCATGCACGAGGCTTACAAGATGGCTGTCCACGCCAAGGCGCTTGGCATGAAGGTGATGCTCGGTTGCATGACCGAAACATCATGCGGAGTCACCGCTGCCTCACAGCTGTCGCCTATGGCCGACTGGGCGGACCTTGATGGCAATCTGCTGATTGCTAATGACCGTTTTGACGGTCTTAAAATTGTTGACGGTAAATTAATCATACCCGAGCGCCCGGGCATAGGCGTGGAACTTATTGGATAAATGGTATATCCCCAAACGATAGAACATAAGATAGGATTTGACACTGTCAGGCAGCAGGTGAGCGAGCTATGCTCATCACTGCATGGCCGAAAAATGTGTGCTCAAATGGATTTTTCAAGCGATCGCGACGAGGTTGTCGCGCGACTTGAAGAAACTGCTGAGATGGTAAGGATCATCGAGGGAGAGTTTGACTTCCCTATTGGCAACATCCACGATATGGAGCATGTGCTGGGAGCGATGCGTGTCGAAGGCTCACATATCAGTGCTCAAGAGTTGCTCAGGCTCCGCGCCTCAATGGAAACGATGGCTTCGATCGCATCTTTTTTTAACGGTGCGCGCGATGACGAGGGCAAATCCGCTTATCCGCGTCTTGATGCTGTTGCTCAATCTCTCATCACCTTTCCGGCTCTTGTTAGCGAAATCAACCGGATCATTGACCGTTGGGGCAACGTAAAGGACAATGCTTCGCCGGCTCTTGGGGAGATACGACACTCTCTTTCAGCAATGAGTGGTTCGATCAACTCGCTGATGCGCAAAGTGGTGAGCCGTGCCGTTAAAGATGGAATTATTGAAGCAGACACTACCCCGTCGGTGCGCGACGGCCGCTTAGTGATCCCCGTGCCGCCGATGTATAAACGAAAAATTTCGGGCATCGTCCATGATGAATCAGCGTCAGGCAAAACTGTGTTTATCGAGCCTGCCGAGGTCGTTGAAGCCAACAACCGTATGCGCGAACTCGAGTTGGAAGAGCGCCGAGAGATCATCAAGATACTCATCGGCCTGACTGACAAACTGCGTCCTCATGTTGACGACATCGCCGAGAGCTTTGCCACGCTCGGAGTGTTTGACTTTATAAATGCAAAAGCCAAGTTTGCCTTGGCTAATGAGGCCACCCTTCCCAGAGTCGGCCGCGACTGCCGGACAGACTGGCGCGGGGCATTTCACCCGGTGCTTCGCCAGAGCCTCGAGCGTCAAAACAAAGAGCTCGTCAAGCTTGATATCTCGCTTACGCCAGAAAACCGCATAGTTGTAATCTCCGGTCCTAACGCTGGTGGTAAATCCGTGACCCTTAAGACTGTAGGCATCGTACAATATATGGCGCAGTGTGGATTATTGCCAACATTGGCCTCTCACTCTACGCTCGGTATTTTTGATTCAGTTTTTATAGATATAGGTGACGATCAGTCGATTGAGGATGATCTCAGCACTTATTCATCACACCTTCGTCATATGAAGACGTTTCTTGCCCGTGGCAATCGCCGATCGATGATTTTGATCGATGAATTTGGGGCCGGCACCGAACCCCAAATCGGTGGCGCCATTGCTCAGTCGCTGCTTAAACGCTTCAACGACATAGGTATGTGGGGCGTCATTACAACTCACTTCCAAAATCTTAAGCTCATGGCCGAGGACACCCCGGGCCTGATCAATGGATCGATGCTTTATGACCGCCATCTGATGAGACCACTCTTCAGGCTGTCAGTTGGAAATCCCGGCAGCTCGTTTGCGGTGGAGATTGCCCGTAAGACCGGGCTGCCAGAAGATGTCATAGCTGACGCAGAGCAATTGGTCGGCAGCGATTATATAAATGCTGACAAATATCTGCTCGACATTAACCGCGACAAGCGCTATTGGGAAAACAAGCGTGCTACCGTCAAACAGAAAGAGAAGAAACTTGACGAGCTGCTCGAAAAATATGAGTCCGAGGCAGAAACTCTGCGCCTACGCCGCCGAGAAATAATCGACGAAGCCCGCAAGGAAGCCGTAAAGATCATCGAGGGCAGCAATGCGGCCATCGAAAAGACCATTCACGATATACGCCGCTCTCAGGCCGACAAGGAGAAGACTATCGAGGCGCGCAAGGCTCTGATTGATAAAAAGCATCAGCTTGGTAATGAGGCCGACAATCACGATAGCAACGAATTGCTTGCCCGCGCCGAGCGTCGCACGAAAAACAAAAAACGCAACCCCAAAACCGTCGTGCCGCAGGCTAAGCCAGACCGCCCGATCCAGGTGGGCGACAATGTGTTGCTCGACGGCGGTGGCACAGTCGGCACCGTATCCGAAATTTCCGGCAAAAATGCTACGGTGATATTTGGCAATCTGACGACGACCACCAAACTTGACCGCCTGACTCTCACGATCAGAAAGGCCGACAGCGGCGCCAAGAAAGCGGCATCGTTTGTCAGCGTTGCGACGCGTGAAGATATGCGCGAGCGCCAGCTGAAATTCAAGCCCGACATTGATGTCAGGGGTATGCGCGTTGATGAAGCCCTGCAAGCCATAACTTACTTCATTGATGACGCTGTTCAGTTCAACAGCGTTAGAGTCAGAATATTGCATGGCACCGGCACCGGAGCTCTGCGGCAGTCCATACGTGAATATCTCGACACCGTGAACGCAGTGCGGTCTTATCACGACGAGGACGTGCGTCTTGGCGGAGCAGGAATCACGGTCGTTGAGTTCTAACAGGCCCGTTCAATAGCAAAATGCCACAATTTACACAAAGTTGTGACATATTTCAAAAAAAACTCTAATAAATTCTTTGCAAAAAACAGAATATTTATTATTTTTGCACTGCGGTTGGTGAGCAACCGTTCAATATTGATAAACCAATTTAATTTTTTATGAAAAAGCTTTACTTATTTATGTTCACGGTGCTGTGCCTGGCATTTGCAGCTAAGGCTGACGTCACCTACACGTTCAATTTCACGGTCGAAGACCCTGAAAACGTGACTATCAAGATCTGCGATTACGAAGATTCATCAAAGGTTCTTGAAGAGATTGATGTAAAAGAAGGCCTTAACTCCTTCGAATATGTAATTTCAGGCTATAGCTATGCTAACCTCTTTGTTAATGTAGCTGATGGTAAACTCCTCAAGGTTCATAATGAAAACGGCAGCATTAATTATGATGTTGCAAACAACCAACTTAAGATTTACCTTTCACCTTGGGCTTGGGGTTCTACAAATTACACCTACACAATCAAGACTTTTGATGAAGCCACATTCCGTCCCAACACTGTTAAGGTGACAATCGACAACCCCGAAGGCATCCGTATGACTCTTCGTGGCGGCAACGTGATCAATGCTGACAAAACTGAGTATGAAATTCCCTTCAACGAAGAGTATGAAGACGTTCTGACCATTCGCAAGGCCGAAGCAGAAGAACTCATCTATAAGATCACTGCCAATGGCGAAGAAGTTGTTAAAGACGGTCTCGAATACAATATTCCTCTTGTTGATCGCAGCGATGAGGACAATATCAAATATGTTACTGATGTTGTTATCACCCAGGACTTCCCCGCTGACCTGACTTACAACGTTAAATTTGTCTTCACTAACGGTGATCCCGGCTGCATCAGCTCTGTAACTTATGGTGATGTACCTGTTGAAGATTTTGCAAATGCAGAAGGCACCACAGTTCGTCCCGGTAAAAAACTCTACGTTACGTTTAACACCGTAGACTACAAAATTATCTCTTATCAGAAGAACGATAAAGATCCCTATGAATCATCATATATCACAATCGTTTCTGAAATCATTGGATCTGATTTCACACTCACTGTCAACGCTGAAAAATACAGAGAGTTAACAGCAGTCCTCGTGATCGAAGATCCCGAAACAGTAAAGGTTTCTAAGGGCTCTTATGACAACGAGGTAGAATATGACATCGTTGCCGGCGAAAACGTTATCACTTTTTCAGATAAGGCATGGGCAAATGACATAAAGATTGCTCCTCGAGATGGTTACGAGCTCACTCGCATCTATGACGTCAACAATGACAAGGAAATCGGTATCTACTCATGGGCTGATTACACAACCATCTATATGGAAGAAAACGGCCGTTATGAAATCACAACTAACAAGATCTACCGTGATAAGCAGTTAGTGATTTTCGTTGATGACACAACCCCCCTCTGGTCAGGTGCAACATTTACTCGTGGTGGCAGAAAAATCGAAGCTGAAGCCGGATATAATATGATTGATTTCCGTGACAAAGACGGTCTGATTTCTATTAGCGCTACTGGCGCACCTGACGGAGCTAAATACTACCGCAACTATGAGCAGTTGGCTATCGATTACCTGTCTTATTTCTCAATTGCCGATCCACAGGATAAGGACGTTATCAAACTCTTCTTCGTAGGTGATAACGCAGTTGAGCACACTGTAACGTTCGATATGAACGAAGGCGTTCTCGACGGCTATGAGGTAACAAAAGATATTTTTGCTCCCGTATTCCCTGAGTTCCCCGTTCCAGCAATCGGTAAGACTGTATTCACTATCGCTCCGGTTACTCGTGCAGCTGACGATGATCTGACTATCACAATCGGTGACAAAGCTATCGAACCCGTTGACGGTGTTTACAGCTTCGAAACTGAGGCTGACACCACTGTTAAGGTTACTCGCGCTACAACAGGCATAGAAAACGTTATCAGCTCTGAAAACGGCACTTCTGATGTTTACAACCTCCAGGGCATCCGCGTTGCCCGTCAGGCTAATGCAGCCGACGTTAACGCTCTTCCCGCCGGTATCTACGTTGTAAAAGGCCAGAAAGTTATCGTTAAGTAATTTTTAGCGCAAGCTAAGTCCTATAATTGGGATTTATTCAGTAAATTTGTGGCAATCAATCCACAGATTTCTGAATAAATCCCATTTTTTTATATTCTTATCCAGATTATGAAAGTCATAGATTATTTGCGTAAGAGCGACAAACCATTGTTTTCATTCGAAATACTGCCGCCCCTCAAAGGCAACAGTATCTATAAAGTCTATGACATAATTGACAAGCTCACAGAGTTTGACCCAAAATTTATCAATATAACTTCCCATCACAGCGAGTCAGTCTATATGCCACAGCCTGACGGCCTGCACCGCAAGGTCAGTGTGCGTCGTCGCCCGGGCACAGTTGCGGTCGCGGCTGCCATTAAGTATAAGTATGGCATCATCCCGGTGCCACACATTATTTGCAAAGGCTTCTCCAAGGAGGAGACCGAGTATGCCCTACTCGATCTAAATTTCCTCGGCATCGATAATCTTTTTATAGTGCGTGGCGACGCGAAGAGCGACGACCACCAGTGGTCTGACGCCAACCTCTATAATGCACACGCAACTGACCTTCAGGCTCAGATCAACGAATTCAACGAAGGTCGCGGACTCGACGGCATGCACGTCGAAGGAATCGAAACAAAATTCAGCTATGGCATGGCCTGCTACCCGGAGAAGCACGAGGAAGCACCTAATATGGACTCTGACATTCATTTCCTGAAACAAAAAGTGGCAGCCGGTGCTGACTATCTGATCACCCAGATGTTTTTTGACAACGAAAAATACTATAACTTCGTTGATCGTTGCCGCCGCGAGGGTATAATGGTTCCGATTATCCCGGGGCTAAAGCCCATCACTCGCAAAGGTCAGCTGTCAGTGCTCCCCAAAATTTTCCGTTCTGACATCCCCGAAGAGTTAGCATCGCGCCTGCGCAATGCCGCTGACGACAAGGAGGCGAGCCGCATCGGCATCGAATGGGGCATCCGCCAGTGTCAAGACCTTATCGACCATGGCGCCCCGGGCATACATTTCTACACTATGCACGCTGCCGACAGCGTCCGCGCCATCGCCCGCGCTATTTACAAATAAAGAAGTAACAACGGGCTATAAGCCCGTTGCATGAAGTATATTGAAATAGCCCGGAGAGGTAAGCGTATTGAAATAAGCCCAGAGGGCTAAACATATTGTTAACCCCGAGCTCTTAAGCTCGGGGTGATGAAAGAGAATAAAAACATCAACCCCGGAGTGGGTTGAACCATATCGACCAACAACATGAGTAAAACCAGATCCATTCATCATATCGTTTTTGCGACCAAGCATCGTAAGATGACTATTACTGAAGAATTTAAGCGTGAACTCTATGCTTATATAATGGGTATATTAAAGCACAAACAATGTCACTTGCTGCGAATGAATGGAATTCCAAATCATATTCACATATTAGTAGATATACACCCGTCCATCTCATTAGCAGACTTGGTTAAAGAAATAAAGCAGTGGAGTAGCCGCTGGATAAGTAGCAATCCTAAATTTCCCTTATTTGAGTGTTGGGGTGAAGGATATTACGCAGTGTCTGTAGGCACTGACGAAATAGAATCTTGCAAACATTACATCATTAATCAAGAAAAACATCATAAAATAAATGTTTTAGAATCTGAAATGAAACATATGGCTGAACGCAACGGCTTGCTTTGGCAAGAGAATGATTGGGTGTAAAATCAAACCCCTCCGGGGTTAACTGCTTTTTTACTTCTTCTCCCCGAGCATTTAGCTCGGGGCTAACAAAATCAATAGACCTCCGGTCTTTAAACAAAACGAATATGAATATTCAAATTAATAATCAAATCCTCATACTCGATGGGGCGATGGGCACGATGATCCAGCGCTTGAAGCTCTCTGAAAGCGATTTCCGCGGCAAGCGCTTCGCTGACTCCACTCGTCAGATGGCCGGAAACAACGACTTGCTGTGCCTCACACAGCCCGACAAGATCGCCGCAATTCATCGCCAATATTTAGAGGCCGGAGCAAATATCATATCTACAAATACTTTCAACGCTAACGCCATCTCGCAAGCCGACTATGACACGTCTGCTCTCGTAAAAGAAATAAACTCTGCCGCAGCCAAGCTTGCTCGCACTGAAGCCGAAAGATTCTCAGCCACTCATCCTGACCGTCCGATCTTTGTTGCCGGATCTGTAGGTCCGACCAACCGCTCTGCCTCAATGAGTCCAAAGATGGACGACCCGGCCTTCCGCGATATAACTTATGACGATCTTTTTGCCGCATACAGCGAGCAAATTGAGGCATTGGCCGAAGGTGGCGTTGACCTGATTTTATTCGAAACCGTCTTTGACACTCTCAATCTTAAGGCCGGCTTGGATGCCGCTCGCCGGGTCTCAGCTACGCTTAACCGTCCACTACCCGTAATGGTTTCAGCCACCCTTGCCGGACCGTCAGGTCGAATACTCTCCGGCCAGACGCTCGACGCATTTGTCACCTCAATTTCGGCTTACGACAATATAATGTCTGTTGGTCTCAACTGCTCGTGGGGCGCTCGAGAAATGCAGCCATTCGTCGAAGAGCTCGGCCGCCTTACGCCCTTGGCTGTGAGTTGCCATCCCAATGCCGGTCTGCCTGATGAAAATGGCGCTTATAAAGAGTCTCCCGAAAGTTTTGCGACTGCGGTCGGCGAAATGATGAGCCGAGGACTTGTGAATATCGCCGGAGGTTGCTGTGGGACAACGCCCGACCACATCAAGGCTCTTGCCGGCGTTGCTGCGCAATTTTCTCCTCGTGGCTCTCATACTATTTCCCCCAAACTGCGTGTTGCCGGCTTGGAGACACTTGAGATTTCACCCGCAAGCAATTTTATCAACGTCGGTGAGCGATGCAACGTCGCAGGCTCTCGCAAATTTTTGCGCCTCATAAAGGAAGGCAGCTATGACGAAGCCTTGACCATTGCCCGAAAGCAGGTTGACGACGGAGCCCAGATCATAGACGTTAATATGGATGATTCGATGATCGATGCAGCTGGGGAAATGACGCGTTTCCTCAGACTCATAGCCTCTGACCCTGACGTCGCACGCGTACCGCTGATGATTGACTCATCTGAATGGGCTGTTTTGGAAGCCGGCCTAAAGTCTGCTCAAGGAAAATCCATAGTCAACTCAATCTCTCTCAAGGAAGGTGAAGCCGAATTTTTGCGCAAAGCTGAGGCAATCAAGCGTTTCGGAGCAGCGGTTGTCGTAATGGCATTTGACGAGCAAGGCCAGGCAGATACATTTGAACGCAAGATTGAGATTTGCGCTCGTGCTTACCGATTGCTCACTGAGCGCGTCGGTTTTGCCCCACACGATATTATTTTCGACCCCAATATTATGGCCGTTGCGACAGGCATCGCTGAGCACGATCTGTATGGCCGCGACTATATCCGGGCCGTCAGATGGATCAAAGACAATCTGCCGGGAGCTAAAATCAGCGGTGGTGTCAGCAATCTTTCATTTGCTTTCAGAGGTCATAACAGTTTGCGCGAAGCTATGCATGCGGTTTTCCTCTATCACGCTATAGCTGCAGGCCTCGATATGGCAATCGTCAATCCCTCGACAACAGTCACTTACAACGATGTTGATTCGGATTTGCGCAAGCTTCTCGATGATTTGTTCCTCAACGGCAGTCATGACGCAGCCGCCGCGTTAGGCAACTACGCCAACATAGAAATCAATGACTCTGCAAATCAGCATACCATACAATCAACTGACCGCCAAACTATTGACGTGTCAATCAGACTTAAAGACGCTATCGTGCGCGGCGATGCAACTTATCTGACCGAAGATCTTAACGAAGCTTCCGCCAAATATCCAAGGGCGATTGATATAATCGAGGGTCCACTGATGGACGGTGTAAGCAAGCTCGGCACACTCTTTGGCGAAGGCAAAATGTTTTTACCTCAAGTCGTCAAGACTGCGCGTGTGATGAAACAGGCAGTCGACATCCTCAAGCCGCGCATCGAAGCAGAAAAAACGGACTCCGGCACATCTTCAGCTGGGAAAATACTCTTTGCCACAGTCAAAGGCGATGTCCACGATATCGGCAAGAATATAGTTTCGATAGTTCTCGAATGTAACAATTACGAGGTCATAGACCTTGGCGTCATGGTTCCGGCTGAAGCAATTGTTGCGGCTGCAATTGAACACAAACCCGACATCATCTGTCTCTCAGGTCTCATAACTCCGTCATTGGGCGAGATGGTCAACGTAGCTGAAAAACTGCAGGAGGCAGGCATCAACACTCCGCTGATCGTTGGAGGGGCCACTACATCCAAACTCCATACTGCGGTCAAAATCGCTCCTCACACTTCTGCTCCGGTCATCCACGCCGTCGATGCATCACAAAACCCGATCATTGCCTCAAAGCTCCTCAGCGATGCCTCACGTAAAGATTATCTCGCCGAGATTTCGAGCGAATATGAAGACATCCGTGCCTCTCATAACGGTGAAAAGCCCAAGCTAACTCCTCTCACCGAGGCCCGCGCTCATAAAGCTGTGATTGACTGGGATTCGCACCTAACCCCGGCGCCTCTTCACACCGGCGTCAATAATCTTGGCTCCCTGCCGCTTGATGAGATAGTCAGATTGATCAACTGGCGCATGTATTTCAACTTCTGGAAGCTCAGCGGCGACTTCATAGATGATTTTCCATACGACCAATGCGAGCACTGCACAGCTCAGTGGCTGGCGCGTCACTCCTCAAATCCCAAGGCCGTCGAGGCACTCAAAGTCTACCGTGATGCCGTCACAATGCTCCACGACTGCGATGCAAGCGTGAAAGCAATCGTTGGCATTTTCCCGGCTTGGAGCGAGGATGATGACACGTTAGTTGTCGGTGGTCAAACATTTCCTATGCTCCGCCGACAGCAACCCAATTCTGACGGTCAATGTCTCAGTTTGGCTGATTTTGTCAAACCGCGCAATCTTGGCGAAGACTACGTCGGCGCCTTCGTCATTAGCGCTGATGCAAGCGACAAGCTCAATGAAATCAAAGATGACAAGTATTCGACTATGGTGCTTCGCGCCCTGCTTGACCGTCTGGCCGAAGCCGGGTCAGAGTATCTGCATCGCTACATCCGTCGACATTATTGGGGCTACGCTCCTGATGAGGATCTGAGTCCCGCCGATCTCTTTGCCGGAAAATATCAGGGAATACGCCCGGCTATGGGCTACCCGATGACCCCCGATCAACTGCTTAACCAAAAAATTGCAGAATTGCTGCCATTCGAAAGCATCGGCGTAACTCTTACCGAAAATGGAGCTATGACACCAGCATCAACGGTTAGTGGCCTTTACATCGCTCACCCCGACGCACGCTATTTTATGGTAGGTAACATCGGCGAAGACCAGCTCGCTGACTACGCCCGTCGCCGCGCCATCGACAAAGACCGTATGCGCAATATCCTGAACAAAAATCTTTAGAAGTGAAAACTTATGCCAAAGTCAAGATCTACCCTAATTATGCCGGCAGAATTAGACTCTGACATATAATACTGATTGATTGATGCATCAAAAGCTTTGACGCCACCGCTTATGCCGATTGTGGGTGTGATCAGAAATTCTACACCAAACGACATATTGGATCCCAGACCAAAATCATAGTTTCGGCCCCATAGTTCACCCTTGCTGGTCACGACCTCTCTCGATACTACAAGACCAAGACCAATCGCATAACGCAATGACCATTTTGTCGACCTAAGCAAAATGCGACCGGTAAATTGAGGAGCGAAATAATGCAATGCCCATCGTTCATGAAGGCGGATAGAGTTATAACCACCTATCCACTCCCGACTCTCTACGCCTGTAAAATAGCCATTATACATAAACCCAACCCCCAACTTCTTTTTAAATATCCATTCAAATCCGGCATTGATCTGTCCGCTAAAAGTTGGTTCTCCTGAAACCACATTTCCCATTTCAACTTCAGTAAGAATCAACGCCGGGCCACCTGATACATAAATGAAACCGCCGGTATTACGTTTCAATTTCAATTCATTCCTGTCGGGTAAAATGGAGATTTCTTCATTAGTTGTCTCATCTGCTCTTACAGCAAACCACCCACACAAAAATGTCAAAATGATAAGGATACTAAAGCGTTTCATAACAAATTATGTAATAAAGAATTAAAATTCTTCAAGGATTATACAGGTCGCGATGATAGAAGTCCATTATCTCGCGAGCCATCTCAAGAGCTGCCGTTGCGGGTGACGATGGATCGAGGTGCGAGGCGGCGGCATAATCGCTCATTGCCTCAGTCTTTTGCCCCATTTTCCAGAGCAGCCGGCCTCGCAAATAATGCAATGTCGCATCCTGATCAGCGTTTATTGCATTATTGAGCAACGTCAGCGCCTCATCCAATTGCCCGCGATCCGTCAAGCGCTCAACGTCAGCGCAAACTTGCTGGTTTTTGTTATTATTTTCCATTTTTTTACTAACTTTGAGTTTTCAAAGATAAGCATAATAAATAAGTTAACCAAAATGAAGCGAAGTTTCTTAGCCATAGCTGCCACTGCGTTTGCCTGGATATCATTATCGGCTGCCGATCCTACAAGCACTAACTACACATTTGCTGAGTGTGAGGGATCACTCAAACCTTACTCCGACAATATCTCCACAGTTGCCTATCCTGACTCGCTTGAGGCTGTGATGATCAATCACGTCGGGCGCCATGGCGCTCGCTTCCCGGCCTCTTCTGCCAACTGCATAAAGATGCGCAAAGCTTTGGCAAAAGCCGACTCACTCGGCACGATCACTCAGCTCGGCCGTGAACTTCAGAAGATCAATGACCGCGTTATTGCCGTTGCCAACGGCCAGTGGGGAGCCCTCGACTCCCTCGGCATGGCCGAGCAGCGATCTATCGCCACCCGAATGTATAAGGCATACCCTCACCTGTTTGAAGGTGGCACTGTTAATGCAATTTCTTCCTACTCTCCCCGCGTGATGATGAGCATGATGAGCTTCATGCACCAGCTTGACCGCTTGAACAACAAGCCCAACTACCTGACCTCTACCGGCCGCGTCAATTCTCCGCTCGTCCGCCCATTTGACATCGACGAAGATTATATCGAATTCAGAAAGACCGATGAGGTCAAAGACACCTATAAGAACTTTTTCGACGCCAACTGCCCGACTACAGCTGTCAGCCGCGTTCTCGGCAAGGACTATCCTTATGCCGACGCCGATGAGTGGCGCGACCTCGCGATAACCGAATATTATGTCATAGCCGGCCTTTCGGCGATGGGCTTGCCAAGTGATGCATCGCGATTCTTCACTCGCGAAGAGTATAACGCCCTCTGGTCATGCTTCAATATGCGTCAGTATCTCCAGCGCACCGCCACGACTCTGTCAACCATACCGGCCGACATCTGCTCTGACTTGGTGCTCAACATTATCCAGACCACCGACAACTTTATTGACGGCAGCAACCCCTATGCGGTCAATCTCCGCTTTGGCCACGCCGAGACCATTATGCCATTGGCCTCGTTGCTGAGGCTGCCGGGCTGCTATTATCTGACAAATTATTTTGACACTGTAGCCCTGCACTGGCGCGACTTCTATGTTGTGCCTATGGCCTCAAACATCCAATTTATTCTATTCAAAGCTAAAAAGAGCGGCAGGTATTATGTCAGGGTTGACTTCAACGAAGTGCCGGTCACGCTTATCCCCAACAATGACTCCATCTATTTGCCTTGGGGCGTTGCCCGTGACTATATGATGAACTGCGTCCCACTCTACGCTCAATAAATAAACACGCTGTCGCGGCAGTTTTTATTCTGTCGCGACAGCGCTATTATGTCACTATAAAAATGATCGGGTTATCTTATTCCTGATAGACTTCGCGATGGAAGTTAGGCTCGATCACCTCATCAGCTGTGCGATCGGGGTAATCGCCTTCAGTTGAAATAAATACCCAGTCAATATCATCTATGCGCTTAAGCAGGCTGACAAAGAATGCCTCTGAATCTTGACCTGCTACTACAATCACTCGTGCAACTCCGGCCCGACGGGCTGCGGTCAATGTGCTTGCAAATGATTTCAATGCGATTTCATTGTGAGCTGCATCCTGCAGATTGTCATCATAAGTCAGCACCACATCATGGTAGCCTTCAAATGACTGACGGATAGCATCTTCGTTATAATAATCCATTTTGGTCACGGTCAACTGGCTGTCTTCGACCATTACGTGTTCAGGATAATCGACCATCGCATTTACTGCGAGGTCTCGGGCAAGAAGCACTGACAGCACGTCAGCAAACACCCTATTGTTAGTACCTACTAAAGCAATTTCTTTCATAATATTGTGTATTTTTAAATTTGTTCTTTGACTTTATAACACCCTCGACCCCGCTTTCGTTTAATCGCGGGTTGTTAACTTCATTTATTTTGGCTAATTTTGCAGTAAAATTAATCTGAAGTCAAATTTTTTACATCATCATATAGTCATCGTGGCAACTCTCAACGAAGAAATTCAACGCCGTCGCACATTTGCGATCATCTCTCACCCTGACGCCGGCAAAACCACCCTCACCGAAAAATTGCTCCTTTTCGGTGGCGCTATCAACATTGCCGGAGCCGTGAAATCAAATAAAATCAAGAAGACAGCCACCAGTGACTGGATGGAAATTGAAAAGCAGCGCGGCATCTCGGTTGCCACCTCAGTGATGGGTTTCAATTATGGGGATTATAAGATCAATATCCTTGACACACCCGGTCACCAGGACTTTGCCGAAGACACATATCGCACCCTGACCGCAGTCGATAGTGTCATCATCGTTGTCGACGTGGCCAAAGGCGTGGAGCAGCAAACCCGTAAGCTGATGGAAGTGTGCCGCATGCGCAACACTCCTGTGATCATTTTTGTCAACAAACTCGACCGCGAAGGCCGCGACCCATTTGAGATCCTCGATGAACTCGAGGCCGAGCTCAAGATCAAAGTGCGCCCCCTCTCTTGGCCTATAAATATAGGTGCAAAATTCAAGGGCGTATATAATATATACGAGAACTCACTAGACCTCTTTACGCCCGACAAGCAGAAGGTTTCAGAGCGCGTTGAAATCGATGATGTCAACGATCCCCGCATCGACGAGGCTGTCGGTGAGACCGACGCTGCCAAACTGCGCGAAGACCTCGAGCTTATCGAGGGAGTCTACCCTGAGTTTGATGTCAACGAATATCTTGCTGGCCAAACTGCGCCGGTGTTCTTCGGCTCAGCCTTAAACACATTCGGCGTCAAAGAGCTGCTCGACTGCTTCGTGAAGATTGCTCCTTCGCCGCGCCCCGTTCAGACCGTCGAGCGCGAGGTTAATCCTGAAGAACCGACCTTCAGCGGCTTCGTTTTTAAGATTCACGCCAATATGGATCCTAACCATCGCAGCTGCATCGCCTTCGTCAAAATATGCTCAGGCAAATTCGAGCGCAACGCCAACTATAAGCACGTTCGCTCAGGCAAGATGATGAAATTCTCTTCGCCGACTGCGTTTATGGCTCAGAAAAAAAACATTGTTGACGAAGCCTTTCCAGGCGACATTGTCGGCATCCCGGACACCGGCAACTTCAAGATCGGCGACACTCTGACTGAAGGCGAAAACATCCACTTCAAGGGCTTGCCGAGCTTCTCGCCCGAGATGTTTAAATATATTGAGAATACTGACCCGATGAAATCCAAGCAGCTCGAAAAGGGCATCCTGCAACTTATGGACGAAGGCGTGGCTCAATTGTTTGTCAATCAGTTCAATGGTCGCAAGATTATCGGCACAGTCGGCCAGCTGCAATTTGAGGTCATCCAGTACCGTCTGCTTCACGAATATGGCGCTCAATGCCGCTGGGAACCGATCTCACTCTACAAAGCCTGCTGGATCGAAAGCGATGACGCCGAGGCCTTGGCCGCTTTCAAAAAACGCAAGCATCAGTTTATGGCTGTCGACCGCGAGGGACGCGATGTATTCTTAGCCGACTCTAACTATGTGCTCCAGATGGCCCAGTCTGATTTCCCGAAAATCCGCTTCCATTTCTCGAGCGAATTTTAATTTGTATATTTGTACATTAAAATATATGTAATCGCTTTTCATAGATGAAGAATATTCGAAACTTCTGCATAATCGCCCACATCGACCACGGTAAATCGACTCTTGCCGACCGTCTGCTCGAATACACCGACACCATCTCTTCAAAAGATATGGAGGCCCAGGTGCTCGATGACATGGAGCTCGAGCGCGAGCGTGGCATCACAATCAAGAGCCACGCTATCCAGATGGAACACGTCATCGATGGCGAGCGCTATATCCTCAATCTCATCGACACTCCGGGACACGTCGACTTCTCTTACGAGGTGTCGAGATCGATCGCAGCCTGCGAAGGTGCGCTGCTGATTGTCGATGCTTCTCAAGGCATTCAAGCCCAGACCATCTCCAATTTATATATGGCCATCGACAATGACCTCGAGATCATTCCGGTCATTAACAAATGTGACCTTGACAGCGCCAAACCCGATGAAGTCGAAGACCAGATCATCGACCTGCTCGGCTGCAAGCGTGAAGAGATAATACGCGCCAGCGGCAAGACCGGTATGGGCGTGCCGGAAATCCTTCAGGCAATTGTCGAGCGCATCCCAGCGCCCAAGGGCGACCCTGACGCTCCGCTTCAGGCCCTTATCTTCGACTCTGTGTTTAACCCCTTCAGGGGCATTATCGCATATTTCAAGATCGAAAACGGCACTATCCGCAAGGACGATTTCGTGAAATTCGTGTCTACGGGCAAAGAATATCACGCCGACGAAATCGGTGTGCTCAAACTCGATATGTCGCCGCGAAGCGAGCTCTCAGCCGGCAACGTCGGCTACATAATATCGGGTATCAAGACCTCTCGCGAGGTCAAGGTCGGCGACACCATCACTCACGTCAACCGCCCCTGCGATAAGGCTATCGACGGATTTGAGGAAGTGAAGCCCATGGTCTTCGCCGGCGTGTATCCCATCGAAACCGAAGACTTCGAAAACCTCCGTGCTTCACTCGAAAAGCTCCAGCTCAACGATGCTTCGCTGACATTTACCCCTGAATCATCTGTTGCCCTTGGCTTCGGTTTCCGTTGCGGCTTCTTGGGCCTACTCCATATGGAGATTGTTCAGGAGCGCCTTGGCCGTGAGTTCAATATGGACGTCATCACAACCGTGCCCAACGTGAGTTATAAAGTCTTCGATAAGAAAGGCAATGTCACCGAAGTCCACAATCCCTCTGGCCTCCCTGAGCCGACATTGATCGACCATATCGAGGAGCCGTATATCCGAGCTACCATCATCACTACTGCCGAGTTCATCGGACCGATAATGACATTGTGTCTCGGCAAGCGCGGCGAACTCGTAAAGCAAGAATATATCTCCGGCAACCGTATGGAGCTGACTTTCGATATGCCCCTCGGCGAAATCGTCATAGACTTCTACGACAAGCTTAAGAGCATATCCAAGGGCTATGCGTCGTTTGATTACCACGTCTCCGAGTTCCGCGAATCGCGCCTCGTAAAACTCGATATTCTCCTCAACGGCGAGAGCGTCGACGCCCTGTCGA
>CAYRFB010000029.1:0-19785 GCA_964423485.1 uncultured Bacteroides sp. | reverse complement strand
TGAAACAAAGACCGCTAACTCATTGTGAATTAGTGGTCTTGGGTGGTGCCACCAGGATTCGAACCGGGGACACACGGATTTTCAGTCCGATGCTCTACCTACTGAGCTATGGCACCATCTTTTGCGATTTTGCGATGCAAAGTTAGGCGTTTTTTTTAAATTGTGCAAGTTTTAGCGTAAAAATTTATTTATTTCTTCTAAAAAGCGGGCTCCAAATCGGGCGCATTTCTTCTCTCCAACCCCGAATACTTGGGCAAACTGGCTGAGTGTGAGGGGACGGCGTGCGGCCATATCGGCGAGGGTTGCGTCGCTGAAGATGAGGTATGGCGGGAAGCCTTCTTTGGCCGCTATCTCGCGTCTGAGTTGCTTGAGGCGTGTCAGCAAGTCGGCGCGGGGTGGCTCGGGCGATTTTGTCTTTTGGGGCTTGGTTTTGGTTGGCTGGTCAATTGCGTCAGCGAGGCTGATGGCGGCGCGTCCGGCGAGAACGTCTCGTCCATAAGTGGTGACTTTGAGGTGGTTGCCTTCGTCATATGCGATCTCAAACACGCCGAGCTGGATCATCTGCGAGATATATTCGTTCCATTTTTTGAGCGTGATGTCGCGTCCGGCGCCAAAGGTTTTGATCTTGTCAAAGCCGGCGGCGCGAATGTCGCTGCGCTGCGCACCTACAAGTATGTCAGCGAGCATATATGCACCGACTTTTTCATCACAGCGGATCACGGCGCTGATGGCTTTCTGGGCTGCGATCTTACCGTCGAAGCGACGCGGGGGATTGTTGCAGATGTCGCAGTTGCCGCAATCGTGGTCGTAGACTTCGCTGAAGTAGCTCAGGAGTGTGCGCCGGCGGCACACGGGAGACTGGACATAGCGGAGCATTCGGTCGAGTTTTTCGCGGTTGACCATCTGGCGGCCGGACTCATCGGCAAATGAGCGGAGGGTGTGAAGATCAGATAGCGAATAGAACATCAGAGCCTCGGCCGGCAGACCGTCGCGCCCGGCACGACCAACTTCCTGATAATAGGCTTCGATGTTGGGCGACAGATTGTTGTGGACGACCCAGCGGATGTTGCTTTTGTCAATGCCCATGCCAAAGGCGACTGTGGCGCAGACGACCGTGGCATCGCCGTTGATGAATGCCTGTTGAGAGGTGGCACGCTGAGCTGCAGTCATGCCTGCATGATAGCACACGGCCTTGTGGCCCCGACGGCGCAGCTCGGCTGTCATTGTTTCGGCAGCTGCGCGCGACAGGCAGTAGACGACGCCCGAGTCATCGGGATGACGGGCTATAAGGCGCTCGATGGCGGCGATGCGTCCCGCCTTCCCGGGATTGGACATGACGCGCAGGCTGATGTTGGGTCTGTCAAAAGAACCGGTGTATTTCAGCGGATCGACGAGCCGGAGCTGAGCAGCGATGTCATCGCGCGTCAATCTGTCGGCCGTGGCTGTAAGCGCTATCACTGGACGGTCGGGAAAGACTTTTTTGATCTTTGACAGCTCGGTGTAGACCGGTCTGAAGTCGTGGCCCCACTGCGAAATGCAGTGCGCTTCGTCGATAGCAAAAAGGCTAATGTCGATTACTCCCCGCCATCGCTCAATGTCGAGCAACAGTCGCTCGGGCGAAACGTAGAGCATCTTGATGCAGCCTTCGGCCAACTTGGCAAGTATCGCCCGGCTCTCGCTCTCTGACTGGTTGGAGTGCAGGGCGGCCGCCGGAATGCCGTTGGCTCGCAGAGCGGACACCTGATCGTCCATCAGCGCAATCAGTGGCGAGACAACGATCGCACAACCGTCGGCCAGCAGTGCAGGCATCTGATAGCACATCGACTTGCCGCCACCTGTCGGCATCAGGACCACTGCGTCACGGCCCGAAGCAACAGCCTCGATGATCTCGAGCTGTCCCGGTCGGAAACTGTCGTAACCATAAAACTTTTTGAGCAAGGCGTGAGCCTGTCGGCGCAGAAGTGTCATCAGTCGGAAATCTGTAGCGTGGGTAATAATTTTCATTGAGCAGTCTGCCGCTGAGGGCAAACTGCAGAACAAAGATAGTCATTAGCCGCCAACCGACCAACAGTTGACATCCGTTTTTTATCGGCGACCGAGCTCAATCGACGGCGCCACAGGTGCTCTTCTGTTTCAAGAGTCCATGAGGCCGGCCAAGCCTGACAGGGCGGAGTTTTCGAGGTTGCAGTCTTCTTGAAGGCGCGGACGAAGGGTGTCGGCGCGGCGGGGCGACACCATCTGGAGGTCCATATAGCGGTCATCGCCAATGATGAAGCCGTGAACGTCGTCGAGGGGCTCAGCAGGGCCCGGATATGACGGCGATGTCATCAGCTCAGATGAACCGTTATGGCCGCTGTTGTCGGGGCCCGGGATGACACTGTCGATGGTCAGGGGCGAAGCCTGGTTGAGGGGATTGAAGCGGTAGATGGGCCAGTAACCTGACTCGACGGCGCGTCGCTCCTCGATGATCGAATGACCCAGTCCCGGCCTGATGCCGTGGTTAAGGCAGGGACAGTATGCAATCACAATCGCCGGCCCCGGGTAACGCTCGGCCTCAGTCAGCGCATCAATCGCCTGCTGATAGTTGGCGCCCAAAGCGATCGAGGCGACATAGACATTGCCATAGGTCATCATCATCCGGCCTAAATCTTTCTTAGGCGTAGACTTGCCTTCGGGTGCATATTTGGCGACCGCAGCGCGGGGGGTAGCTTTCGACAACTGGCCGCCAGTGTTGGAGTAGCACTCGGTGTCCATCACCAATATCTTGATGGGTTCACCCGAGGCAAGAACATGGTCGAGCCCCGCGAAACCGATATCGTAAGCCCAGCCGTCGCCACCGATGGCCCAGACGGTCTTGGATGCGAGCATATCGCTCTGATCGAGTAAGGATTTAAGCTCTGGATAAACCTTTGCCAGTGGCGCCACCATTGACATCAGCTGATCAGCAGTTGCGGCCGAGGCCTCGCTGTCATCACGGCTGTTGAGCCACGCTTCGAGCGGAGCCTTGATATAAGGCGGGATTGACGCAGAGGCAATCAGATCTTCGACGCTCTTTTCCAAGCGCGCACGGCGATGGCGCATCGCGAGGAGAATGCCGTAGCCAAACTCGGCGTTATCTTCAAACAAAGAGTTGGCCCAGGCCGGACCGCGGCCCGATAGATCTGTCGCGCAGTATGCTGACGATGGATAATCGGCTCCCCAGATCGAACTGCACCCTGTGGCATTGGCGATAAGGAGACGCGAGCCGAAAAGCTGGGTGAGAAGCTTGACGTAAGGTGTCTCGCCGCATCCGGCACAAGCGCCTGAGAATTGCAGTCCGGGGGGTCGCAGCTGCGAACCGTTGACACTCGCTGCGGGCAGCAGCGACGGTTTTGGCGCTACGTGGGTCTTCAGCCACTCGAGATTATCCATCTCACGGTCGATCACTTCATCTATGGGTGTCATCGTCAAGGCATTTCCGGGACAAATAAGCGAGCACGATGAGCAGCCTAAGCAATCCTCGGGATAATTCTGGATGCGGAAACGGTGGCCGGTGAGTGTAGATGCTCCCTTCGCCTCTTTGGTCGTAATCGTGGCGGGCATGCCGACAGCCTCTGCTTCGGAGATAACAAACGGTCTGATTGCGGCATGGGGACAGACGAGCGAACACTCCGTGCACTCGACGCACTTCGTGGCATCCCACACGGGCACACGTGTCGCTATGCGGCGATGCTCGTAGGCGGTCGAGCCGTTGGGTATCACTCCGTCGGGCGACAAGGCCGACACAGGTATCGAGTCACCCTGGCCGTGGATGCAGGGGGTGTGGATTTTCTCAATAAAATTCTTGAGCGCTGCATTGGGATAGACCGGAGCCGGACGCTTTGACGGGTGATCAGGAGCCGAAGCCCAATCGGCGATCGACTGATAGTCAATCTCGTGGAGAGCGTCAAGCGCCATGGAGATGGCCTTTAGGTTACGGTCAACGACATCGCCGCCTTCGTGCATATATGAAGCCTTGATTGTCTGCTGCAGAGCCTGATAAGCCTTTTCGAAGGGCATAATACCCGCCAAATAGAGCATCACTGTCTCCATCGGCATATTGATGCGCGGAGCCAAGCCTACTTTCGCGGCGATCGAATCGGCATCTATGTTATAGAATTTCAGCTTCTTGCCGGCAATCTGCTGACGCATCTTCTGAGGCAAGAACTTGACCATCTGTTGTGCGGTCCACGGTGAGTTGAGCACAAAAGTGCCGCCATCTCTGATCTGATCGAGCATATCGAAGCGATTGACGAAAGATGTCTTGTGACAGCCGACGTAATCGGCATCTACGATAGCATATGCCGATGTGATGGGCGCGTGACCGACTCGTAGTTGCGAGATCGTATAACCGCCTGATTTCTTGGCCGAGTAGCTGAAATATGCCTGAGCATAGAGATTGGGATCGCTCGCAAGCACTGCCGCTGCCTGCTTGGTGCCTCCGACTGTGCCGTCGTTGCCGATGCCGTAGAGTACGGCCTGAAAACAATCAGACGAAGCCAAGGTGTTGATCTCAGCCTGAGGCTCGAGCGACAGATGGGTGACATCATCATTGATGCCGACCGTAAATACTCGCTTGGGCTGCTCGGCGGCCATTTCATCATAGACAGCCTTGACCATCGACGGGTTAAACTCCTTGCTCGACAAGCCATAACGGCCGCCGATCACCTTGATGTCGGTGCGACCGGCCTCAAAGAGAGTCGTGATGACGTCCTGGCACAAAGGCTCGTGGACCGATCCCGGTTCTTTGGTGCGGTCAAGCACGGCGATCGACTTGACGGTCGGCGGCAATGCTTTAAGCAATGCCTCAGCGGGGAACGGTCGATATAAACGCACCTTCAGCACACCGGTCTTATAGCCCTTCTCACGGTTGAGCCACTCGCAGGTCTCGGCCGCAACCTCGGCGCCGGAGGCCATAACCACTATCACGCGGTCAGCGTCGGGGGCGCCGACATAGTCAATCAGATGATATTGACGGCCGGTGATTTCGGCCACTGAGTCCATCGCTTGCTGCACGATCGTCGGGAACGCATCATAGTAGCGGTTAGTGGCCTCACTGTTCTGGAAATAGACATCAGCGTTCTGTGCCGTGCCGCGAGTGTCAGGATGCTCTGGGTTCATGGCGCGCTGACGGAATTTCAACACGTCGTCCCACGGCATAATCTTTGCAATGCTGTCATAATCAATCACGTCGATGGTGTCCATTTCAGAGCTTGTGCGCCAGCCGTCAAAGAAGTGGAGCACCGGCAGGCTCCCCTTGATCGCTGCGAGATGAGCCACCACGGCGAGATCCATCGTCTCCTGCACCGACGCCGAGACCAGCATAGTGAAACCTGTAGCGCGGCACTCCATCACATCCTGATGGTCGCCGAAGATCGACAGCGCGTGGTTGGCAAGCGAGCGGCAGCCGACGTGAAAAACCGTCGGCAACAATTCGCCCGCGATCTTATACATATTTGGTATCATTAACATCAGGCCCTGCGACGATGTGAAGGTCGTCGACAGCGCACCGCCGGCCGCAGCGCCGTGGACAGCTCCTGCGGCTCCGAGCTCGCTCTCCATTTCTCTGACTTCAAGCTTCTGACCGAAGAGATTAAGGCGCCCCTTCATGCCCCATTTCTTAGCGGTGTCACCCATAGAGGCAATCGGGGTGATAGGATAAATAGTGGCAATTTCGCTCATAGCGTAGGCCACGTGAGCAGCGGCTGTGCAGCCGTCAAGTATCTGTTTGTTCATCTATTTCGGGAAAATAAAAAGTGTATATGATCGTACATAACAAATTAACGACCGCCCAACAACGATTGTTCGAGAATCACAGTGATTATCGTAAGAGACAACAAAAACAGCGCGGCGGTCTCACGACTGCCGCGCTGATTAAAACCTTAAAATCTAATCCTATGAAAAAAACTAATTCATTTTCGTTTTCTGCTGTTCTGTACTACTACAACACCCCTCAACCAATTTTGGTTCATGGGTTATTAAAAAAAGTGAACCTGACGCCGTGGCGGCGACCGCAGACGTAGAGTCCGCCGGGACGGCCGTTATGGATCAAGTCGTCGAGGTATAAGGGTTCGCCCGACATTATAGTGGAGCATTTGAATGTGTCGCCGGGCGCTAATCGCGTGCCCTCTGATCGCAGGACCTTCCATCGATTGTCTCCGAGATACACAACCTCACACATTCTTGATGGCTGCCACATGATCCGCAGTACGTCATCGGGCGCCAAGTCGCTTTCAGCGATAAGCACGCTCACATCTATAAAACCGCTCTCGGCGTCGGGGCGCTCGCCTTTAACGAAATCACCATAGCTCTGCCAGCCACAGTATTTTGCAAGCACATCGAGGGTCGACCTGCGCGACGATGAAGTCTCATTGATGTAGCCCCAGATGCGTTTGATCGTGGTGGCACTGATTCGGGAGCCGGTGCGTTCGTAGATTATCTTCACGAGTTGGTCGAAATCTTTGGGCGTGACAAATGTCATGTGCGAAGTCTCTTCGACACGCTTACGTAATCTCGCTATATTCTCTTCATCGATATCTTTCATAATGGCTTTGCGCGGTTAATGGGAGTTGCGGGCAAAGTTAAGCAAAAAAACCATCCGATTATGTCCACATGGCAAAAAGAAATTGCTAAATTTGTAAAATGAAAGATTTCAGCAACTCTGAGTCGGGTTTTGTCAGTGGCGCCGACAGCGAATTTGATGTAATGACCGGTCTGACCGATGTGGAGATACTCCATGTCTCTAAGATCAATATCATAGCCCGTGGCAGGCGCTATGGCCGATACTGGTTGCTCAAAGGTTTGCGGCCGGAGCTCCGTGACTCGAAGGTCAACCGTCGCCGTCTACAGAAAGAATTTGAGATCCATTCGCGACTTCTCGATCCGGGAATAGTGCAGACTGCCGGCTTTGAAACCGTCGGCGATCTCGGGCAGTGTATCATCGAGGAATGGGTTGAAGGCAAGACGCTTGCCGAGCTTATGCAGCACGGGCTGCTCACTAAAACCGAGCGCCGGAGGATAATACACGATATCATCGCAGCGGTCGGTTATATTCACAGCCAAGGCGTTGTTCACCGCGACCTCAAGCCCGAAAACATTATGATACGCGACAAGGGAGGCGCTGTTGTGATCATCGACTTCGGACTCGCTGACACCGATGACTATAGCGAACTCAAACAAGCAGCGGGTACTCCTGGCTACATTTCGCCCGAGCAGCAGCGCGATGGCGCCACTGACACCTCTGACGACATTTACAGTATCGGGGTTATAATGGCGCAGCTATGTCCTGATTACGGTCACATCGCCCGGCGATGTATAGGTCCAGCCGACCGTCGCCCTAAAGACGCGTCCTCGGTGACGAAGAGCCTCGATCGCCACGACCGTCGCCATAAGCTAATAATCGCTGCCGTGGTCAGTGCGGCAGTTGCGGCTGCCTGCATTGCTTTAGGGGTGAATTATTATTCTCTTTCCGGCGCCACTAAGGAGGCCCGCCAGCGGGTAGCAGACCTGACCGAGACCAACAGGGTCCACGTCGAGCACGTCGCCCAGCTCACTGACTCGCTCAACACCCTGACTGACAGAATGCATATCGCCGAAAGCGAAATTCAACGCGTTGGCGACTACAATAAGGCGAGATCATTAGCATACGTCGAAGGTTGCAAAAAGATCGAAGACGCCTTGAAAGAGTTTAACGCTAAAATAACGCCTGACCTTGAAAACCCGACGCCCGAATTCTACGATAAGGTCGGTGTGCTCCGCAAGCAGCTGCAACATATCTGCGATCAGGCATTTGACCCAAAGAAATATCCTGAGTTGAGCGATGAAGACAAGTTTAAACTCCGCGAGGAACTTCAGGATCATTACTTCTCCGTCTACTCATCTTATTATATGGATTGGCAGGCAAAATTCTACCGCGACGAAGTGACGCGCAACTGGGGGCCGTCAGGCTACGCCCCCGATCCCGACTCCACCGCCACCTGGGAGTAATAAAATTTTTTTGCAAATTCAAAAAACAGCTCTAAATTTGCAACAAACGCTCTGAAAATCATTACTCACCTCTTAAACTCACCTTCAGCTAATCATCAACAAAAACTGCAATTATGGAAAAATACTCCGATAACTACAATCAGCCAAAGTATACGATGCATTGGCTCGGTTTTCAGAGCATTTATGTGCTCGGCCTGGCATTTGTGTTAGCCATCGTTTCCAACTCTCTTATCGACTCGCTCGCCTCAAGCCGCGTCTCGAGCGGGTTGCTCCTCAAATCTGACTGCTTATTTATTAATCAGTCAATTTCTTACTGCTTTGGAGTAATCGCGATCACCTTAATGTCGGTTGTCATGGTGGAGATTGCCTTCCGCAAAAGCATCAATTACCTTCAGTATGCGTTGATTGCCTTGGCCTTGACGCTGTTTTACCTCCTGCTGCTTGCATTCTCAGAGAAAATGCCTTTCTGGCTTTCTTACACCATAGTATCGGTGATGACAATCGGTCTTATTTCGCTGTTTGCCAAAGGGATCACTCACAATTATAAAGCCGTCGCCCTCACAGTGGGGGTGCTTGTGGTCGAGTATGTGCTGATATTTATTCTGATCAAGTTAGGCTCTATGGCCCTGCTGGTTGGCAGTATTGTCCTCTTCCTGCTCATTGCATTGGCGATGTATTTCACCCTGAAATTAAAAGTCGTAAACGACGAATTGACAATCAAATAGCATTATTCGTTATGGTGACACCCCCACCGATACACTACCGTCAACCAATGTCTTACGGGACTAAGATTCTATTATTGGGTTTGCAATGCGGGGTCCTGATGATCGGAGCGCTGATCATTTGGAGCATTTCATATTCGCGTGAGGGCCGAAACAAAAATGTTGCAGAGCAGATAGCCCAAGAGTGGGGCGAATCAGTCTACATTCAGGGACCAAAAGTCACCGAACACCTTGACAGCTCACAGTCGGTTCGCCCTGAAACATTCGCTTGCGACGCCAAGGTCGAGACAAAGACACTCCACCGCAATATCTATGAGGCCGAAGTGTTTGATGCCCATGTGACTATGACGGGGACTTTCAATAAAGATAGCCTCACCTTTGCCTCTGACACCGTCTATCTCGAATTAGGTGTAGTCACAAAGCAAATCACCGGAATGCCCCGGTTGACAATTGGCGGAACGACAGTCGATTGGCATAAATCTAATTACTTCCTTTTTTCCCGGGTTGACATCCACGATATGCCCCAAACCATCGATTTTTCTACCGAATTTGACATTCGCGGTTCAAGCGCCCTGTTCATAAAGCAGATCGGCTACAAGTCAGAGATCACGATCGACGGTGAGGCTCCCAACCCATCTTTCCGCGGCAGTAGTCTGCCAAAAGACCGACTCGTCAGAGGTCGCTCTTTTACAGCCCGATGGGAAAGCGACGATGCCCCGGCCGGTGAGATTTACAATGACGGCTTCGGTTTTGTCGGGACAAACTTTCTTGTCGGGGTTGACCGTTATCAGAAAGTCGCCCGATCATTGAAATATGCTATTATGATCATACTGCTGACCTACATCAGCGTGTTGTTCACTGAGATTATACTTAAGCGTAACATTCCATTGCTCAACTACTTTCTGATCGGAGCGGCCCTCGTTATATTCTACATCCTGCTACTATCGATTTCAGAATTCCTGTCATTCGGCATCGCATACTTGATTGCAGCTGCGATGACCGTGGTCTTAATCGCCGGTTATATGTGGAAGATGCTCGGATCAAGAAAGATCGGTGGTATGATTGGTTTGATTCTGACAGTCATCTATCTCTGCTGCTACATCCTGCTATCGCTCACTAACTACGCTCTCCTCCTCGGCAGCCTCGTCCTTTTCGTCGCCCTCGCTGCCATGATGTACGCCTCCCTGCACATCAATCGCTAAATTAACCATCAGGCATCAATGAGCGCCGGGGCTTACCGGTGAGGGGGCAATAATTGGGAGTGTGGGGGCGTTTATTTTGTGGCGGGGTTGATGTATTCGGCCTGATCTTGTTTCAGTAATTTTTAATGCGCAAATAAATGATGATGAAAATGGCTAAGCGAAAGTTGATGACTGATGTGGTCGCGATGGCGTTGGTTTTGGTGGCGATTGTGACCGGATTTATGTTGCACAATGAGGTGTGGCATTGTCGGATCTATGATGATGCGGCGCTTTGGACACTCCACGAGGTAGTCGGCCTTGCTCTGTTGGCCGGGGTGTTAATGCATTGTGTGCAACATTCGTTTTGGTTTAAGAATTATTCTCGTATCCAGCCTTCGAGAAAGTTAGTCACGACGATCTTGCTGATCCTGGTCTTGACGGTTGCGGTGTCGGGTGTGATTTTGCTGTTTGGGAGCCGATCGGAGTTTGTTTCGCATCTTCATTATGTGGCGGCATTCGCCTTTACTCTTCTGGCTATCGGGCATGTAGCGAAGCGCTGGAAGATTTTTAAGTCGCTATTCTAACGGCTCTGAGCTATGCAGAAGAGGCTTGAGGAGATGAGCTTGGAGGAGCTGTGGGAGCTTTTTCCGGTGGTTTTGGTGGCGCATGATGTGAGGTGGCGAGATTGGGCCGAGGAGGAGATCGGGTTGCTGACTGACTTATTGGCGGGCTTCGGACCACGGATCAGCCATATCGGGAGCACGGCCGTAGAAGGTATTTTCGCCAAGCCGATTGTCGATATATTGGTGGAGGTAGTGGCTGGCGTGGATTGGGCTGTCATCAAGAAGATTATGATCACAAACGGCTATATCTGTATGTCGGAGTCAGAGGGCCGTATGAGTTTTAACAAGGGATACACGCCGGTGGGGTATGCCGAGAGGGTGTTTCACATCCATTTTCATCGCATGGGCGACAGTGATGAGCTCTTGTTTCGCGACTATCTCGTGGCGCATCCTGAGATCGCGAAAGAGTATGAGCGGCTCAAAATGAGTCTTTTGCCTAAGTATAGAAATGACCGCGACGGTTACACCGATGCGAAATCGGAGTTTGTGGAGAGGGTCGTTGCGTTAGCCCGGCTCGGAGCGGAGCAGCAAAAAAACTTTGGTTGATATTTTTTTAGAATCGTTGATTCTTTTTTAAATAATAGTTATCTTTGCGAGCGAGAGATTGATATGCTCGGCTTTGTGAGCATACTGTCTCATCACTTCGTTAGATCAATTCCTTTTATTATCAACCAAATTTTATGTTTATGAAAAAGCTATTTATTAAAGGTCTGGCTACCGCTGTTCTCGGATTGGCGGCCCTGCCGATGTCGGCTGAATTCTATCTCACGCCTGAAGGTATGATGTACAATCTCGATCCTGAGACAAAGACAGCGTCGCTCTATCAGCTCTCTTCGGCGTTTCAAGGCACGGAGCTCGTGGTGCCCGCAACAGTGAGCAAGGACGGCGTGGATTACACGATCACCTCGGTAGCCGCCGGAGGTTGCCGCAACAAGTCGGCTCTTACGTCAGTGACACTGGGCGAAAACATCGAGGTCGTTGGCGAAAACGCGTTCTATGGTTGCACGGGAGTCACTGAGTTGAACTTGCCGTCGTCTCTTCGCATCATTGACCAGATGGCGTTCTATGGCATGACTTCGCTGTCGTCGGTAGCTCTGCCCGAGGGCATCGATTCAATCGGCAACTTTGCATTTTATAACTCAAGCAGCATTTCAACCGTCACCGTGCCGGCGTCAGTAACCAAGATGGGTGGCAATCCCTGGGGCGGCTGCACATCTCTGACTGCGATCTCAGTAGCTGAGGGCAGCAAGAGTTTCGCGGCTGTCGGAGGAGTGCTCTTTGACATCGACATCACCCGCCTCATTGCCGCTCCCTGTCTGAGCGTGACACTGATGAATTATACTGTGCCTTCAACGGTTAAGGTCATCGGCAACAACTCTATGCGTAACAACACACTGCTCCGCAATATCACCTTCCCCGAAGGCCTTGAGAAGATCGAGAGTGGCGCGTTCTATCGTGACTCGCAGCTTTCGGCTGTTGTGTTGCCTTCGACAGTAAGTTTTATCGGCGCCGATGTGTTTACGGGCTGCTCTCGCATCTCAAAATATGAGGTGGCTGAGGCTAACGAAAACTTCACAGCCATTGACAACTGCCTCTACACCAAAGACGTCACTAAGCTCATCGCAGTGGCCAACACCGTCAAGGACTTTGTCGCTCCCGACGCACTTGAGACAATCGACGACGGAGCTTTCTATCAGAGCGGCGTCACATCGGTCAGCCTCAACAAGGTGAAGTCGATCGGCGAATCATCGTTTGAAGGCTGCAAGTCACTGACGACTGTCGACTTTGGCACAGCGCTCGAAAACATCGGCCTCAGAGCATTCCAGGAATGTGTGATCGAAAACGTCAAACTCCCTGCCACTGTACGCACTATCGGCAGTCAGGCATTCTTGAATAACCGAAAGATGGAAACTCTCGAACTCAACGACGGTCTCACAACCATCGGCGCAACCGCTTTCGGCGCATGCGAAGCTCTCACCGCTGTCACTATCCCTGGTTCGGTTAAAGTTACTGGCAACCAGTCTTTCTATCAGTGCCTCGAATTGTCGGACGTTACGATTGAAGAAGGCGTCGAAGAAATCTCAGGCTACACTTTCGGCTACTGCTCGTCTCTCGGCGACGTAGTGTTGCCTTCGACCGTCAAGACCATCGGCACATATGCCTTCGGTTACTCGGGCCTCACCTCAATCGAGCTCTCTGAGTCACTGACTGACATTGGCGTCAGCGCATTCTACGATACATTCCTCTCAGAGGTTGAGCTCCCCGACGCGGTAGAGAAAGTCGGCATCTTCGCTTTCGGCTACAACAACTATCTGAAGTCATTCAAAGCTGGCAAGGGCCTTCGCAAGCTCGACACCAACGCCATCTATATGTGTCCCGAACTCGAAACAGTTGAGCTCAACGAGGGTCTTGAGTCAATCGGTGTGACAGCGATCGCTTTCTGTGAAAATCTCAAGACTATCGAGATCCCCTCGACAGTAACCTCTATCGGCATGAACGCATTCAACTACGACAAGGGCCTCGAAACAATCGTGAATAAAGCAACAGTGCCTCAGGCGCTCAGCTTCGACCTCTTTGTGGTTTCGGACTTCAACGGCTATGAGACAGTCAAGCTCATCGTGCCCGAAGAAAGCGTCGATGCTTACAAGGAAGCCAACATCTGGAAGAAGTTTGCCACCATCGAGTCAAACAAGCTGTCAGGCATCGATGACGTTGACATGGCCGAGCCTACTGTCGTAGAGTCATACGGCATCAACGGCGCCCGTCAGGGTATCAACGCTCGCGGTTACCGCATCGACCGCATGTCAGACGGATCAGTGCGCAAAGTATATGTGAAGTAATCATTCGCACATAATCTCATACCTTGCAAGGCAACCCTCCCCTCGAGCGGTTGCCTTGCTAGCATTTTTCATTCTTCATTCTTCATTTTTCATTTGCTTAGTTTGCTTTTTTGTTTTAACTTTGCGGCGATGTGAGAGCCGCAGGCTTTCATGTCGGGATAATTGATTTTTTTTCAGGGGTGCCTCCTGTCGCATATCGGCGCGGAGGCTGAGATCAGACCCTATGAACTTGACGCGGGTAATACCGACGAAAGGAGATTTTTATGAAGATAAAAGTAAATCAAAAGGAATTCGTTGCGGATTCCGATCAATTGACAGTCGCACGACTGCTCAAAGAAATTCAGTCACCTACGGCCGGAGTGGCAGTGGCGGTAAATAACAAGGTGGTAAGAAAACTGGACTGGGAGTCCAGATTGCTTGCCGATGGAGACCAGGTTACCGTAATCACTGCAGTCTGCGGGGGCTGATGAAACTCATTGCTATCACAACGCCTGATTTTTGGCAGGGCGAAGCCCGGGCCATCTGCCGTGTGATCGACTGCGGCTGGGAGCGTGTGCACATCCGTAAGCCTGGCGCGACCGCAGATGAGACTGATGCACTCATCAGCGAGATACCGCCGGCTTACCGCGAGTCACTTTCGCTCCACGATCATTTTGAATTGGCCGTCATAAGAGGCATCGGTGGTGTTCACCTCAACAGCAGGAATCGTCAGGCGCCCGATGGCTGGCGAGGACTCGTCAGCCGAAGCTGTCACAGCATAGATGAACTTCGGCAAACGACGGGGCTCGACTATGTGACTCTGAGCCCGATTTATGACAGCATCTCAAAGTCCGGTTATCTGAGCCGATTTGAGTTTGACGACTTGAAGGCTGCCGATCTCAGTGGGGTATATGCGTTGGGTGGCGTGACATTCGCGCGACTTGAGGAGTTAAAAAAATTAGGTTTCTCCGGGGCTGCGATGCTCTCGGAGGCATGGAAAACAAGAATGGAATCACTTCAACTTATCACCCACACCGACGAGGGCGTTGCCGACGCCCTACGGGGCGGATGCCGGTGGGTGCAACTGCGAATGAAAGAGGCATCCGACAGTGAGTTTGCGGAGATGGCCACGAAGATACTCCCGATATGCCGGAGTTATGGCGCGACTTTGATTATTGACGACCGGGTGCATTTGGTCAGCGATATCGGAGCCGACGGTGTGCATCTCGGCAAAAAAGATATGCCGGTTGCCGAGGCGAGGGCGCTGCTCGGGCCGACAAAAATCATCGGAGCCACGGCCAATACCGAAGACGACGTCATGGCGGCTTTCAGCTCAGGCGCTGACTACATCGGCCTGGGGCCCTATCGCTTCACCACGACCAAAAAGGGGCTTTCGCCGATACTCGGGCTCGACGGCTACCGACGCATAATGGCTTATTGCCGGGCTAATGGCATCACGATTCCCGTCGCTGCCATAGGCGGCATTGGTCTTGACGACCTTGAGGCGCTGAGAGAGACAGGCGTTGACGGAGTGGCTGTCTCAGGTCTCATTATGAACGCGCATGACAAAGAACAGACAACCAAATCAATCATAGAGAAATGGATAAATTAGTAATCGGCGGACGGGAATTTTCGAGCCGTCTTTTCGTAGGCACGGGCAAATTCAGTTCCAACCGCCTAATGAAAGAAACCATCAAGGCCTCCGGGTCAGAAATGGTGACAGTGGCACTAAAACGCATCGACACAGACAATAAGGAGGATGATCTTCTCACGCATATCCTGAACCCCGACATTCAGCTGCTGCCCAACACATCGGGCGTGCGCGACGCGAAGGAGGCCGTCCTGGCCGCGCAACTTGCCCGCGAGGCTTTTGAGACAAATTTCATCAAATTAGAAATTCACCCCGACCCGAGATACCTGCTGCCCAATCCGATCGAGACACTCAAGGCCACCGAAGAGTTGGCCAAGGACGGCTTCATCGTGCTGCCCTACATTCAGGCCGACCCTGTGCTGTGCAAACTTCTCGAAGACGCCGGCACAGCGGCAGTCATGCCCTTGGCAGCCCCGATAGGCACCAATAAGGGCATCGTGGTCAAAGATATGATTGAGATAATTATAGAGCAGAGCTGTGTGCCGGTTGTGATCGATGCCGGCCTTGGGGCTCCGTCTCATGCCGCTCAGGCTATGGAGATGGGCGCCGATGCAGTGTTGGTCAATACGGCGATAGCTATCGCTAATGACCCGGTGGCGATGGCCGGCGCATTTGCCAAGGCCGTCGAGGCAGGTCGCGAGGCCTACTGCGCCGGGCTTGGTGTTGTTTCAGACGCGGCCGTCGCGAGCAGTCCGCTAACCTCATTTTTGTCGTGATGTTTTCTGACGAGTTAGAAAAGTATGACTGGGCCAAGACGGGCAAAAGGATAATGTCGATGACTCCGGCCGATGTCGAACGGGCGCTTACGGCCCGGCGGCCCGGCGTAGCCGACTTTATGGCTCTCGTCTCGCCGGCCGCGGCACCTTATCTGGAGCGAATGGCTGCGCTGAGCCGGCGCTACACTCAGGAACGATTTGGCAAGACGATCTCTATGTACATACCTATGTACATTACCAATTCCTGCACAAATTCGTGTGTTTACTGCGGGTTTAACCGCCATAATAAGTTTGATCGAGTCGTGCTGACGATGGAGCAGATCGAGGACGAGTGCAAGGCCATCAAGCGCCTCGGGCCGTTTGAAAATCTGCTGTTAGTGACCGGCGAAAATCCCAGGATCGCAGGCCCCGACTATCTCGAAGAGGCCTTGCGCACCTGCCGTCCCTACTTCAATAATCTGTCGATGGAGGTGATGCCACTTGAGGCCGACGACTATCTGAGACTTACCCGCTCGGGGCTCAACGGAGTGGTATGTTTTCAGGAGACATATAATAAAACCAATTATAAGACTTATCATCCCGCGGGTATGAAATCCAACTTCGAGTGGAGGGTCAACGGTTTTGACCGGATGGGTCAGGCCGGGCTCCATAAAATCGGGATGGGAGTGCTTATCGGGCTCGAAGACTGGCGCACTGACGTGACGATGATGGCATTGCATCTGCGCTATCTGCAGAAGCACTACTGGCGCAGCCGCTTCAGTGTCAATTTCCCGAGGATGCGGCCGGCTGCGGGCGGATTTCAGCCAAATGTGTTGATGAGCGACCGCGAGCTGTGTCAACTGACTTTTGCTTTCCGCATCTTTGACCACGATGTCGACATATCATATTCTACCCGCGAGTATCCGTCGTTGCGCGACAATATGATGACTCTCGGGGTGACATCGGTGAGCGCCGGGTCAAAGACCGATCCGGGAGGATATTACACATATCCGCAGTCGCTCGAACAGTTTGCGATCAGCGATGAAAGGACGCCCGATGAGGTTGCGGCCGCAGTCAGGAGACAGGGTTATGAGGTGGTCTGGAAAGACTGGGATAAAGTGTTTGATTGATATGGAGAGATTTAGTAGACAAGTGATTCTTCCCGAAATCGGGGAAGAGGGACAGCGCAAGTTGGCGCGGGCAGCTGTGTTGGTCGTTGGTATAGGCGGTCTTGGCTCGCCGGTGTGCCAGTATCTGACTTGCGCCGGAGTAGGGCGCTTGGGCTTATGCGATAGCGACACTGTCTCAGAAAGCAATCTTAACCGCCAGACGCTCTATGGCGAAAATGTCGTCGGCCAGCAGAAGACAGCTGCAGCCTCGCGACGCCTGAGAGAAATGTCGTCGCAAACGGCCCTTGATTTATGGCCCGACGGCCTGACAGAGGAAAATGCAGCGGAAATCGTCGGGCGATATGACTTAGTTGTAGACTGTTGCGACAATCACGCCACTCGCTATCTGATTGACGACAGCTGCCGGCGGGCAAACAAAACGTGGGTCTACGGCTCGGTCGGTGAATTTGAAGGCCGGGTCAGCACGTTTGGTCCGCAAGGACTCAGCTACTCCGATCTGTTTCCCGACAGGGATGCTTTAGCGTCTTTGCCGCCATCGTCAGGCGGAATCATCGGAGCTATGCCCGGTATCGTTGGTGCAATTGAGGCGGCCGAAGTGATAAAACTGATTTGCGGTTTCGGTGAGACGCTCGAGGGCAAACTTTTGACAATCAATCTTAAGGAATTGAATTTTAATATATTCGAATTATGAGTAATAGTTTTGATGTGCACGCCAAGCGTTATGACGCGTGGTTTATGGATAATGCCAATCTGCTGCTTTCGGAGGTGAAGCTTGTCGCTGCCACTTTGCGAGGAGCAAAAAACATACTGTCAGTCGGCTGCGGCAGCGGCCTATTTGAGAAAATATTGCGCGATGATTTCGGCATCGTCATCGCTGACGGCATCGAGCCGGCTGAGGGCATGGCCGAAATCGCACGCAAAAGAGGTGTGAACGTTGAGGTCGCTACGGCCGAAGACGGTGATTTTGGCAGCGGTAGATATGACACCATCCTTTTCAACGGCAGTCCGAGCTATATTTCAGATCTGGCTGTGGTCATCAAGAAGGCTTACGCCAATCTTCCTGAAGGCGGGCGCCTGATCATGATTGACGTGCCCAAAGAAAGCGGCTACGGCACAATGTATAACCTCGCAAAGTCGTTGGGCAGCTGGGATCACCCGTTGATCAAAGGCGTGTTCCCGGCCAATCCCTATCCGATAGAACTCGTGAATGCAGCCAATTGGCGCACGACGGCCGAAAAGGTAGAAGCGATGGAAGCGGGCGGCTTTAGAGATATCGAGTTAATGCAGACGCTGACAGGCCATCCGCTATATTCCAACAATGCGGTCGAAGAACCCTCGGCCGGCTGTGATAAGGGCGACTATGTCGCCGTAATCGGCTACAAATGAAGTTATGAAGTGGAGTGAAGAGCTGTGGCGCGAGGTGGAGGGTATCTACCGCGACATACTGAGGCTGCCATTTGTCGAAGAACTGACGAGGGGCACATTGTGCAGGGAGCGTTTTCAGTTTTATATACGCCAGGACGCCTATTATCTTGATAACTATAGCAAGGTACTCGCCCATATTGCTTCCCGACTGACGTCGAAAGACTGGATGGCTGATTTTCTGGAGTTTGCATCCTGCGGCATAGAGGTTGAGAAGGCTATGCACGCATCATACGCTGATCTAAGCGCTCGGCCGATTGAGCCGACTCCGACCTGTCTGCTCTACTGCTCTTACGAGTCGGCAAAAGCACTGGAGCCGGTGGAGGTGGAGGCTGCGGCCATTTTGCCGTGCTTTTGGATCTATATGCTTGTGGGGCAGGAGATCCACCGAAACAGCTCTGCCGGCAATTCTTATAGCAAATGGATTGAGACTTATGCCGATGAAACATTCGCACGTTCGACCGCAAGAGCTATCGAAATCTGCGATGAGCTGGCTGCGGCTACCAGCCCGGAGATAAGGCGGCGGATGACCGAGGCTTTTGTAGCGGCAACAAAAATGGAGTGGATGTTTTGGGACAGTGCTTATAATATGGAAAAATGGAAAATATGAAAAGTAAGAAATATAGCAGAGTGATGACCATTGCCGGTAGCGATCCGAGCGGAGGTGCAGGGGTGCAGGCCGACATAAAGACCATATCGGCTTGCGGGTGCTTTGCGACATCGGCGATCGTCGCGCTGGTCGATGAAAATACGGTCGGTGTTTATGGGGTTATGCCTGTGCCTGAAGCTTTTGTAGCAGCGCAGATCCATTCGATTCTCGATGATATTGGCACTGATTCAGTCAAAATCGGCATGCTTCACTCAGCAGAGCTGATCCGGACTGTCAGGGAGACGCTTGACCAATATCCTGAGCTGCACAACATTGTGCTCGACCCCGTCATGGTGGCCACATCAGGCGATCCGCTCCTTGAAGCAGAGGCCGTAGCCACGTTGCGCGATGTGCTGATACCGCGTAGCCGCGTCATCACGCCTAATATCCCCGAGGCTGAGGTATTGCTTGGGCGAAAGCTCTCGTCTCAAGATCAGTTACCGGAAGCGGCCGTAGAGCTGTCGCGCCTCGGAGCGTCGGTAATGCTTAAAGCCGGACATCTGTCAGACGAAGCGTTGATCGACGTATTCTACAATAAGGAGATCGAGGAAATGATCTATCTTGAGTCAAGGCGCATTGGTACCGTCAACACCCACGGAACCGGTTGCACCCTCTCGTCGGCCATAGCCTCATTTCTCGCAAAAGGCCATCAACTGAACGACGCCGTCCGACTCGCAAAAGACTACATCACTGCTGCTATCACCTCTGGCGCCAAATACCAGATCGGTCACGGCCACGGCCCCGTCGACCATTTCTTTGCAATAAAAAAATGACGGGCAGTATGGCAACCATATAAAACCAGCGCGGCGGTCTCACGACTGCCGCGCTGATTTAAAAACCTTAAAATCTAATCCTATGAAAAAAAACTAATTCTGTTTCGTTTTCTGCT
>CAYRFB010000028.1:0-19892 GCA_964423485.1 uncultured Bacteroides sp. | reverse complement strand
GCCGTCTTCGTCCTGAGTGGCTTTGAGCATAACTGACTGAAGGTCAGAACCGGCATCAGGTTCGGTAAGGTCCATTGACATTGTTTCGCCTTCGCAAACGCGGGGGATGAAGCGAGCTTTCTGATCTTCGTCGGCGAATTCGTAGATTGTCTCTGCGCAATCCTGAAGACCCCAGAGGTTTTCGAAGCCGGTGTCAGCGCGGCTGACGATATCAGCAGCCATGATGTAAGGGGTGATGGGGAAGTTGAGACCGCCGAAACGACGAGGCATCGACATGCCCATCAAACCGGCCTTGCGGCACGCATCGAGGTTTTCGACAGTGCCGTCGGCATAGATAGCACGGCCATTGGCACAAGAAGCGCCCTGATGGTCTACGCCTTCAGCGTTTTCGGCGATGAGGCCTCCGCAGAGGTCACCAACGATTTCGAGAACTTTATCGTAGTTGTCCATTGCGTCCTCAAAGTTGCGGGGCGCATAGTCAAATTTTTCAGCATCAGAGAAGTTGCGTTCTTTGAGCTCAACGATCTTCTGCATCAAAGGGTGGGTGAGATGATGCTTAAGATCGGGGTTGTCAGTATAGAAATTAGCCATGATGGTCGATTACTTAGAGTTCTTTTTGTAGTATTTGATGAGTTTGGGCACAACATCTTCCATATTGCCTGTGATTACATAGTCGGCGATAGAGTTGATCGGAGCGTCGGGGTCATTATTGATGGAAATAATGATTGAACTTTCCTGCATGCCGGCGATGTGCTGGATCTGACCTGAGATGCCGCAAGCGATATAGAGTTTTGGACGGACAGTCACACCGGTCTGACCGATCTGACGGTCGTGCTCGATGAAACCGGCATCGACAGCTGCGCGTGAGGCGCCGACTTCGCCACCGAGGGTGTTGGCAAGGTCAAAAAGAAGCTGGAAATTTTCTTTGCTGCCTACACCATAGCCACCGGCGACAACGATAGGTGCGCCTTTGATGTTGACCTTTGACTTTTCGATATGACGATCAATGATTTCGACAACGAAATCTTCATCAGAAACATATTTAGAGGGATCGAGGTTGATGACTTCGCCCTTGTAGTTCTCGTCGCGGATCTCTTTTTTCATCACGCCTTCGCGGACGGTTGCCATCTGGGGACGGCAGTCGGGGTTGACGATGGTAGCAACGATGTTGCCGCCGAAAGCGGGACGAATCTGATAGAGAAGGTCAGTGTACTCTTTGCCTGTCTTGGGATCTTTGTGGTCACCGATTTCTAGCGAAGTACAGTCGGCAGTGAGGCCGCTGTGGAGACAGCTTGAAACGCGAGGACCGAGGTCGCGGCCGATGCAAGTTGCACCCATAAGGCAAATCTGGGGCTTGATTTCCTTGAAGAGGTTGATCAAGACAGATGCGTGGGGATTTGATGTATAGGGGAAGAGGCGCTTGTCTTCTACTTTATATACAGTATCGACACCGTAAGGGAAAATCTGTTTTTCGATACCATCAAGTTTGTCGCCGACAACAACGGCTTCAAGCTTTACTCCGAGACGGTCGGCGAGCACGCGACCTTTTGTGAGAAGTTCGAGGCTTACGTCAGCCACTTTGCCTTCGTCGTATTCGCAGTATACTATAAGATTGTTTTGTTCTGCCATAATGCTTAAAAGATGGAGGGGCTATTAGCCGATTGTATGATTAGTGATGAGTTCTTTGATGAGGTCTTCGATCTGCTGATCGTCGTTGTCGAGACGGCGGCTTTCTTTTGCGGTGAAGACAACATTTTCGATAGCCTTAACTTTTGTGGGCGAGCCGGCGAGACCGATCTGCTCGGGGTCAGCGTCAACATAAGCTGCGCTCCACTCCTCGATGTTGAGGTAGGGACGAGCGTCAACAAAGGCCTGATCTTCGGCGCTGAGTTTGGACTTTTCGCTGGGAGAAACGGCGTATTTGTATTTCATCAAGCGACGAGCGTTGCGGGGACGGCATTCAGCTGCAGAGCCGTTGACAGTCACTACGCAAGGGAGGGGAGCGACAACGGTTTCAACGCCGTGCTCGAGACGACGGCGAACTGTCACCTTGCCATCCTTGATGCCAAGAATCTCTTCGGCATAGGTGACTTGGGGAATACCCAATTTTTCGGCGATCTGAGGGCCAACCTGAGCTGTATCACCATCGATAGCCTGACGACCGCCGAGGATGATGTCATAGTTGCCAAATTTTTTCACGGCCTGCGCAAGTGAATAAGAGGTAGCCAGGGTGTCTGCACCGCCCAGAGCGCGGTCAGTGAGAACGATACCGGCATCGGCGCCACGGAAAATGGCTTCACGAATGATTTCAGAAGCACGCGGAAGGCCCATCGTAAGCAAAGTGACTTTCGAACCGGGATTTTCATCCTTGATGCGAAGAGCCTGCTCAAGGGCATTTAGATCTTCAGGGTTAAAGATAGCAGGAAGGGCGGCGCGATTGATAGTGCCGTCTTCCTTCATCGCATCTTTGCCAACATTGCGGGTGTCGGGCACCTGCTTTGCGAGCACAATGATGTTTAAACTCATAATAAAGATATTAAATGAATTAGTTAATTGATTTCAAAAATAGAGTTATTCCGTGCAAAATTACGCAAAGTGCTTGTTTTTACAAAATTTAAACAAACTTTTCTAACAGATATGTAATGTTAAACTTTGTCATTCCAGCATATTATTCGTAACTGCTGCCGTCGAAGCAGTGAGTGCAGATGTCGCATTTGGGCAATCCGATGGCTTCGACGAGAGTCTCAAGTGTACAGAAACGGAGGGTGTCGAGACCGAGATCTTTACGGATCTCTTCGACCATACGTTTGTAAGCTTCGGTGCCTGCCTTAGTGAATTCCTCTAAAGGAGCCGTGAATCCCTGCTCTTCCAATCGGGCGATGACACGACGGGCGATGAGCTCCATCTCGCTTTTTGAGGCAGTGAAGTTAAGGAATTTACAAGGATAGACGAGAGGGGGGCAAGAGATGCGGATATGGACCTTTTCTGCGCCTGCATCGCGGATGTCCTGAACATTATCGCGCAGCTGGGTGCCTCTGACGATTGAATCATCGCAGAAAGCTACACGGTTGCCTTTCAGCAGACTCTTGTTGGCGATGAGTTTCATTTTGGCAACGAGCTCGCGTCGTTTTTGTGAACCCGGAGTGAAGCTGCGGGGCCAGGTGGGAGTGTATTTCACCATGCCGCGAAGGTAAGGTTTGCCGATTGCGGCAGCATAACCCAAGGCCATGCCTGTGCCAGAATCGGGAATAGGACTTACGAAGTCGATGTCCTCTGATTCGCCTTCTTCGGCAGTGTCCATGCCGATGCGATATCTGATTTCATCAACGTTTCGACCTTCGTAGGAACAAGGGGGATAACCATAATAGACCCACATGAATGAGCAGATCTGCATTTTTTTACCAGGGGCTTTGAGCTGCTTGATTTCGTCGGCCGTAATCAGCACAATCTCAGCCGGACCGACATTATAGCAGTTGTGATAGCCGAGGTTAGGAAAAGAGCAGTCTTCGGTTGAGACAGCGTGAGCACCTTCCTGCTCGCCAATAATAATAGGTGTACGGCCATATTTATCACGGGCAGCAATGATGCCTTCTTTTGTGAGCAGAAGCATAGAGCATGAACCTTTCACTTTGCGATAGACATTTTCGATGCCTTCGACATAGGTCTTGCCTTCACTTATCAGGGCGCCGATCAGCTCGGTCGGATTGAGGATGTCATTGCTGTGCTCGCAGAAATGTCGCCCGGCATCGAGCAGCTCTTTTTCAAGCTCCTTAATGTTATTGATTTTTGCAACCGTGACGATCGCAAATTTACCAAGCTTGCTGTTAATGATTATCGGCTGGGCATCAGTGTCGCTGATGACGCCGATGCCTGATTCGCCGGAAAAAGAATCAAGATCTGATTCGAATTTCGTCCGGAAATACGAGTTATCGATGCTGTGAATCTGGCGAGAGAACTGGCCGTTATTGAGCGTAGCGATACCGGCGCGTTTGGTGCCGAGGTGGCTGTTGTAGTCAGTTCCATAAAATAAATCATTTACACAATCGTCGTGCTTGACGACGCCAAAGAAACCTCCCATATAAAAATCTTTTTTATTCTTAAAAATGTTGCAGCCCCGGTTGTCGATGATTGACTATCGGGGCTGCCTGCAAGTTGTTGACCTATTTGATGTTTTTAGTTTTCTTTTCTACCCAGCGGCGCGCATTGATAAATGCGTCGATCCACACGGTGACTTCATCGTTGCGACGAGAGCGGGGGTAATAAGCACATTGCCAGGGGTAAATCGCGCGTTCGAGGTGAGGCATCATAGCAATATGACGGCCGTCAGCAGAAGCGATACCTGCCACAGAACCTTTTGATCCGTTGGGGTTGCCGGGATAAGACGAATAGCTGTATTTTGCAATTACGTTAAGGTTGGCTGTCTTGCCGGGGAACGAGAAGCGGCCTTCACCGTGGGCAACCCAGATGCCTGTGCGTATTCCTGAAAGCGAGCCAAACATCACAGTGTCATTCTTGGGCACAGTGACTGTCACAAACTCAGACTCGAACTTATGGGATACGTTGTGGAGCATCCTAGGACGCATTGTTTCAGGCAGACCCAATAGATTGAGTTCAACCATGAGCTGACATCCGTTGCAAACACCAAGACTCAGGGTGTCAGGGCGTGAATAGTAAGCCTCGAGTGTCTTGCGGGCTGTGTCATTCCATTTGAAGCCGCTTGCCCAACCTTTGGCTGAACCAAGAACGTCGCTATTGGAGAAACCGCCGCAGAAGACGATCATATTAACGTCTTCGAGAGTTTCGCGGCCCGACATAAGGTCAGTCATATGAACGTCTTTTACGTCAAAACCGGCGAGATAAAGCGACCAAGCCATCTCGCGATCGCCATTTACGCCTTTCTCGCGGATAATTGCTGCTTTGACACCGCTTCGCTTACCTTCGCGGTCCAAAGTCAATCCACGCGATGCAAGCGAACCGTTAAATGACGAAGGAATAGTGAATTTGAGCGGCTGACGCTTATAGTTCTCGAATCGCTCAGCCGAGCAGTCTCCGGCGCTCTGAAGGCTGTCGAGAAGATAAGAGGGCTTGAACCACACATCGCGAAGCCAATCAATGCCAAAGAGATGCTCGCTATCATTATGGGTGACCATAATCACGCGTTCTTCGGCCGGACAAGCGATCGGGAAATATTTTACAGATGCCTCGTCGAGGATCTTTTCGACGCTTTCCTTCTTGCTGTCTTCGACCTGGATTACTACAGCCGGATTTTCGGCAAATAGAATCTTGATCAGGTCTTCTTCTCCATACATCTTGAATCCATCAGTATAGACCTTAAGACCACCACGAACGTTGCCGAAAGTCATTTCCAACAAAGTGGTGATGAGACCACCGGCGCTCACGTCGTGGAGTGCAAGCAATTTGCGCATCTTGACAAGTCGCTGAACTGTGTCAAATGCTTTTGCAAAGGCGGCGGGATCGTTGACTGCCGGCACATCAGAATCAATTTTTCCGAGGGTCTGAGCAAGAGCCGAACCACCGAGGCGGAGCTTGTCGGCCGAGAAGTCTATATAATATAATGTGGAGTTTGCCTTATTAACCAGCACGGGTGACACGGTCTTGCGGATATCAGCAACTTCGCCGGCCGCAGATATGATCACAGTGCCCGGAGCATAAACCTTATTGCCGTCGGGATATTTCTGGGTCATTGAAAGGCTGTCTTTACCCGTGGGGATGTTGATGCCAAGGGCGCATACAAAATCGCTACAAGCCTCGACTGCTTTATAGAGCGCAGCGTCTTCGCCGGGGTTATTGCACGGCCACATCCAGTTGGCGCTCAGCGAAACGGATTTCAGACCTTTTTTGAGGTTGGCACCTAAGATGTTGGTCAGAGACTCAGCAACGGCGATGCGAGAACCGGCAGCAGAATCAGCAAGAGCAGCCTGAGGAGCGTGGCCGATTGAAGTGGCGATGCCTGTGCGACCGGAATAGTCCAATGCTACAACGCCGCAGTCACTCAGGGGAAGCTGTATCTCGCCCTGGCACTGTTGACGTGCGATGCGGCCTGTCACAGATCGGTCGACTTTATTTGTGAGCCAGTCTTTACAAGCAACCGCCTCGAGCGACAAAACGTCGTGGATATATTGGTCGAGCTTTGTCACATCTGTGACAACAGGCGAATATTTTGTCTCAACGGTGTTGTCATGCATCACGGTTTTAGGCGAGTTGCCAAACATATCGGCCATCGCAAGATCAATCGGACGCGTGCCGTCGGCTTCTTCAAACACGAAGCGGTCATCGCCGGTCGTCTCACCAACGACGTAGAGTGGGGCGCGTTCGCGCTGAGCTATCTGCTCAACGCGTGGAATATCTTTAGGCGCAATGACAAAACCCATGCGCTCCTGGCTTTCGTTGCCGACAATTTCTTTTGCCGAAAGAGTGGGATCACCGACAGGAAGGGCTGAAATCTCGATTTTTCCTCCGGTTGCTTCTACGAGCTCTGAGAGTGCGTTCAAATGGCCACCTGCGCCGTGGTCGTGGACAGACACGATAGGATTGTCCTCGCTTTCGGCCAGTGCGCGGATTACGTTGGAGACACGCTTCTGCATTTCGGGATTGGCACGTTGGACGGCATTGAGCTCGATAGAGTTGCCATATTGGCCTGTGGCAACTGACGAAACTGCTCCACCGCCCATGCCGATGCGATAATTGTCGCCACCGCTGATGACAACTTTCTGACCGGGTTTGGGAGTGCCTTTGATTGCATCTTTTTTAGCCGCAAAACCAACGCCTCCGGCAAGCATGATTACTTTGTCGTAGGCATATGTCTTGTTGTTTTCATTGTGCTCAAATGTCAAGAGCGAGCCGCAGATGAGGGGCTGGCCGAATTTGTTGCCGAAATCTGAAGCACCATTTGACGCTTTGATCAAAATTTCAGCAGGGGTCTGATAGAGCCATGCGCGGGGATCGAAAAGCTTTTCCCACTTTCGCTCAGGGTCGAGTCGAGGATATGAGGTCATGTAGACCGCTGTACCGGCGATGGGCAGGCTGGCCTTGCCACCACCGAGACGGTCGCGGATTTCGCCACCGGTGCCGGTCGCTGCGCCGTTAAAAGGTTCGACCGTCGTCGGGAAATTATGGGTTTCAGCTTTCAGAGAGATGACCGTAGGCACATCGCGCTGGGTGAAGAAGTCGGGGCGCTCTGGATGCTCGGGATAAAATTGAGAGACAACCGGGCCCTTGACAAAGGCTACATTGTCCTTATAAGCTGACACCAGACCGTTGGGATTGGTCTGAGATGTCTTTTTGATGAGCTTGAAAAGAGACATATCCTTTTCTTTGCCATCAATAACAAATGTACCGTTGAATATTTTGTGACGGCAGTGCTCAGAGTTGACCTGAGAAAAGCCGAATACCTCGCTATCAGTAAGCGGTCTGCCCAATTTTTTTGAGAGATCGGTAAGATAAGCCTCTTCATCTGGGCTAAGGGCCAAACCTTCTGACTGATTGTATTCAGCAATATTCTCAATCAAATGCACCGGCTCTGGTTTGCGGTCGACGGCAAAAAGTTTGGAGTTAAGGCCGTCGTAGCAACGCTGAAGCATAGGGTCAAAAGTCGGATTGGGATCAGCTACACGAGTGAACTCCTCGATGCGAAAAATGCCGGTGAGACCCATATTCTGAGTAATCTCAACGGCATTAGTGCTCCAGGGAGTTATCATTTCTTTACGGGGGCCGACAAATTGGCCTTTGACAGTAGTGGCTGCAAGAGGTTTCGCTCCGTCAAGAAGCCAGACCAGTCGCTCATTCTCATTGTCAGAAAACTTGTGGTCTGTCTCGATGGCATAAAACGTGTCAACGCCCTTTTTGAAGAAAACTACCATATTAGTAATATTTGGGTGTCAAAATTTATAATATGGTGCAAAGTTAAGTTTTTTTTTCGTGACAACCGCAAGCTTTCACATCTATTTGAAGACGTTTTTTGAATAAAATGTGTTATATAAAATTGAATAATAAATTTTTTAATGTTAATTTTGCACCCGTATTCAAAGAAACACAATATTTACAAATCAATAAATCAGGACTTCTAATGAAGATTACATTTGAAAAGATTGATGATTGCAACGGCAAACTCATCGTCAATGTCGAAGAAGCAGACTACTCAGCTAAAGTCGACCAGGAACTCAAAAAGATAGGCAAAACCCACAATATCCCCGGTTTCCGCAAAGGCCATATCAGTGTAGCACAGCTCCGCACACGTTTTGGCAAGCAAGTGAAGAGCGACGTGCTTAATAATCTCGTCTATGAGGCTGCAGTAAAGCATATTGTCGATAACAAGATCAATATCCTCGGCCAGCCTATGCCCGAAGATGTTAAAGAGATCAACCTTGACGACAAAGACTATACATTTACATACGATCTCGGCTTGGCGCCTGACTTTGATGTTGAACTCGACAAGAATGTGACCCTCCCTTATTACCAGATTGAGGTCACCGACAAGATGATGGAAGATCAGGACAAGAGCCTCCGCGAACGTTTCGGTGCTCAGGTCCCTGGCGAAGAAGTTGATGAGAAGGCTGTAGTTAAAGGAACAATTATGGAACTTAACCCCGACGGCACAGTAAAGGAAACTGAAGACGCTGTCCAGGTGATCAACGGTATCGTAGCTCCCTTCTACTTCAAGTCAAAAGAGGAAGAGCAGAAGTTTATCGGCAAGAAGATCAACGATAAAGTTGTGTTCAATCCCTATGCATCTTGCGAAGGCAATGCCGCTGAGCTCGCATCAATGCTTAACATCGACAAGGAAAAGGCCGAAGACTATAAGGGCGATTTCGAAATGGCAATTTCAGAAATCATCGTAGTCAAGCTCGCTGAACACGATCAGGAATTCTTTGACAACGTGTTCGGTCGTGACAAGGTGCACAATGAAGATGAGTACAAGGCTGCTCTTAAGGCAATGATCGCATCGTCATTCCGTGGCAACACAGACTACTATTTCAACACCGAGGCTCGCAAATATTTCCTCGATAAATACGGCAAAGACATTAAGCTCCCCGCCGACTTCCTCAAACGTTGGCTCAAGGCCAATAACCCTGAAGCCCCTGCTGAGACTGATTGGGACAAGGAGTTTGATCAGATGGAATCTCAGATTAAATGGCAGCTTATCAGCGACCGCATTGCTGAGAAACTTGGCGTAAAGGTTGAAGAAGAGGATCTCCTCGCGCGTGCTCGCTTCATTGCTCAACAGCAGTTCACTCAGTATGGCATCTACAATATGGATGACCAGACTCTTACTGACACCGCAAAACGTATTCTCGCCGATAAGAACTATCGCCGTCGCATAGCTGAAGAAGTGGCAGAGCTCAAATTGTTTGCGTTTATTCGCGATGCTGTGACAATTGAAACAAAAGATGTCACAATGGAAGATTTTATCAAGATGGTAAACCCCGGCGCTAACGCTGCAGAATAAAAAGATAGAATCATAACTGATTTTTTAACACAGGGCTGCCTCAGCAATGGGGCGGCCCTTGCTTTATATTTTATCGTTATGGGTAAAACTGCAATTGGGCGTGAAAACAGCGATAATAATTTTAGGGAAAAAAACTTGCAAATCACACCTGAAATTTGTAACTTTGAATAAATATTAATGCTTTCGATTGTAATAAACTATCTATTTAAATTGTAATAAACTATCTATATAATATGAATAATAAGTCAGATTTTCGCAATTTTGCAGTGCATCACCTCGGCATGAATGGTCTTTCTCTTGACCAGTACACTTCAAAAATAAATGCTGCGGTGAGTGCCAACTATATCAACCCCTCTATTATCGAAGAACGTCAGCTCAACGTAGCTCAGATGGATGTTTTCTCGCGCCTGATGATGGACCGAATCATCTTTTTGGGCACCGAGGTCAATGATTATACGGCCAACGTGATCCAAGCACAGCTTCTTTATCTCGACTCAGCTGATCCCGGCAAGGATGTGTCGATATACATCAATTCTCCCGGCGGATCGGTGTATGCAGGTCTTGGAATCTATGACACTATGCAGTACATTTCAAGTGACGTTGCAACAATTTGCACCGGCATGGCTGCTTCGATGGCTGCCGTCCTTCTCGTGTCAGGCGAGAAAGGCAAGCGTTTTGCTCTGCGCCATTCACGCGTGATGATCCATCAGCCTATGGGCGGCGCTCAAGGTCAGGCAAGCGATATCGAGATCACTGCACGCGAAATCAAGAAGCTCAAGCACGAACTCTATACAATCATCGCCGACCACTCGGGTCAGCCCTTCGATAAGGTCGAAAAAGACTCAGACCGTGATTACTGGATGACTGCAGAAGAGGCCAAAGAATATGGCATGATCGACAACGTGCTCGTTAAAGCAAAACATTAATGCCATATGCCCAAAGCTAAAGAACCTAAGTGCAGCTATTGCGGTAGGGACGCTTCGCAGGTTGAGGCGTTGGTGCCATCGCCCGATCAGAAATCATTTATTTGCACTGACTGTGTCAATGCTATCCATGACATGATTCTGAGCTATCACGGTGAGGCGGCCGGCGGCAAATCCAAGCAGCGTGCCGCTTTGAATGGCAAGACGCTCAACGAGGTGCCCAAGCCGGATGCGATTAAGGCTTTCCTTGACCAATATGTGATTGGACAAGAAGAGGCCAAGAAATATCTCTCGGTCGCTGTTTACAATCACTACAAAAGATTGCTTCAGCCCGACCAGGATGATGTGGACATTGAGAAGAGCAACATAATCCTTGTCGGCCCGACCGGCACGGGCAAGACTCTTCTTGCCAAGACTATCGCCAAGATGCTTGATGTGCCTTTCACTATCGTTGACGCAACCGTGCTTACACAAGCGGGTTATGTCGGTGAGGACATTGAAAGTTTGCTTACTCGCTTGCTGCAGGCAGCTGACTATGACGTTGAGCGCGCTCAGAGGGGCATAGTCTTCATTGATGAAATTGACAAGATCGCCCGTAAGGGAGACAATCCTTCGATCACTCGCGACGTGTCAGGCGAAGGCGTGCAGCAGGGTTTGCTGAAATTGCTTGAGGGCTCGATCGTCAATGTTCCTCCCCAAGGTGGCCGCAAGCACCCAGAGCAACGTATGATTCCAGTTGACACAAAGAACATACTCTTTATCTGTGGCGGTGCGTTCGACGGTATAGAGCAGAAAGTCGCTCATCGACTCAATACTCACGTTGTCGGCTACTCGACTGATGGCAAGCGTCGTCGCGTCGATGCAAAAGATTTTATGCGATATGTGGCTCCTCAGGATTTGAAATCCTTCGGCCTCATACCCGAAATTATAGGTCGTCTGCCGATACTCACCCATCTCGAACCTCTTGACCGCGACGCTTTGCGCCGTGTGCTCACAGAACCGAAAAATGCTATCACCCGGCAGTATGAAAAACTTTTCGATATGGATGATATCAAGCTGAAATTTGATGATGATGCGCTTGATTTCATTGTTGACAAAGCGATTGAATACAAGCTCGGAGCTCGTGGGCTTCGCTCGATTGTTGAGTCAATTATGGTAGATGCGATGTATGAATTGCCCTCGTCTCCCATAAAGGAGTTTACAGTTACCCGCGATTATGCGCGCGAAAAGATAGAGGCTGCTCATTTTGAGGCGGCGTCTGTACAATAGACTCTAATAGTAATCCCCAGTTCCGGCTATGTTTCCTCGTCACATTCTCATCGATGCTTTAAAAGAACATTTTGGATTTGATACATTCAAAGGTAATCAGGAGGCGATAATCTTGAACCTTCTCGACGGCCACGACACATTTGTGTTGATGCCCACTGGTGGCGGCAAGTCACTCTGCTACCAGTTGCCCGCGTTGCTCTCTGACGGCACGGCCATCGTGGTGTCGCCTCTGATTGCATTGATGAAGAATCAGGTCGACGCGATGAGAAACTTCAGTGAAGACGACAATATAGCCCACTTTCTCAACTCCTCGCTCTCGAGGGCTGCGATCGACAGCGTCAAGAGCGACATCGTGTCCGGCAAGACCAAGCTGCTTTATGTCGCGCCCGAATCTTTGACTAAAGAAGAGAACATCGACTTCCTTCGCACGGTCAAGATTTCGTTCTATGCGATTGACGAAGCTCACTGCATCTCAGAATGGGGCCACGATTTCCGCCCCGAGTACCGCCGGATACGCCCGATTATCAATGAGATCGGCGTCAGACCGGTTATAGCGCTGACAGCTACGGCCACTCCTAAGGTTCAGCACGATATCCAGAAGAACCTTGGTATGACAGACGTTGCTGTGTTTAAGTCTTCATTTAACCGACATAATCTTTATTATGAAGTTAGGCCGAAGACTAAGACCACTGACCGGGATATAATTAAATTTGTCAAGCAGCAGAGCGGCAAGTCGGGTATCATCTATTGCCTTAGCCGCAAGAAGGTTGAAGAGCTGGCCGAACTCCTCACAATTAATAACGTTAAGGCGCTGCCATATCACGCCGGCCTCGATGGAAATACGCGTTCCGGTAATCAGGATGCATTCCTACTCGAAACGGTCGATGTCATAGTGGCAACGATAGCATTCGGCATGGGTATCGACAAGCCTGATGTGCGTTTTGTCATACATTATGATATGCCAAAATCGCTCGAAGGTTACTATCAGGAAACCGGTCGTGCGGGCCGAGATGGTGGCGAAGGCTACTGTCTTGCTTTCTATTCTTATAAAGATCTCCAGAAGATGGAGAAATTTATGCAAGGCAAGCCTTTAAACGAGCAGGAGATCGGCAAGCAGCTTCTGGTCGAGACCGCATCATATGCTGAGTCATCGGTTTGCCGCCGAAAGGCATTGCTACATTATTTTGGCGAAGCTTTTGCCGATGATAACTGCGGTAACTGCGATAATTGCCGTTCGACACATGCCCGCGTTGAGGCCAAGGATGATCTCGTTGATGTCCTTGAGACGGTTTTGGCTCTGAAGGAGCGTTTTAAGGCTGATCACGTCATCGATGTGATGCTCGGGAAAAACACTAATGAGATCAAGGCATATCACCACGATGAACTCGAAACCTATGGCTGTAGCAAAAATCGCGACTACCGTTTCCTAAATAGTGTTGTGCGTCAGGCGTCTCTCAGCGGATTTCTGTCGCGTGATATTGAGAATTACGGCCTTGTAAGAGTTACTCCGGCGGGTAGGGATTTTCTTGAGAATCCGCGATCGTTTAAGATTGTCGAGGATTCTGATTTTGCAGAAGAAGACGAACCGGTGTATGTGAAGGGTGGGGCAAGTTGTGCTGCCGATCCTGAGCTATATGCAATCCTTGATTCCCTGCGAAAGGAAATTGCCGCCAAACATAAACTGCCTCCATACGTAATCTTTCAGGAACCCTCTCTCGAAGCAATGGCCACGAGTTATCCCATTACCCTCGAAGAGCTACAGAACATCTCAGGTGTTGGGGCCGGGAAGGCAAAACGTTATGGCGAGGAGTTTGTAAAAGTTATCAAAGCTTATGTCGCCGAGCGTGAGATTGAGCGTCCTGAGGACCTCAGAGTGCGTAGTGTCGCCAATCGTTCAAAATCTAAGATTTCGATTATCCAGGCGATCGACAGAAAGATTGACCTCGGTGAGTTGTCGCGTTCTCTCAATATGACTTTTGACCAACTGCTTGAAGAGATCGAGGCGATTGTTAATTCCGGAACCAAGTTGAATTTAAGTTATTACCTCGACAATATTATTGATTCAGAAGACCAGCAGGAGATATTTGACTACTTTATGGATTCTGAAACCGACTCCCTCGCAGAAGCGTATAAGGAACTTTGCCCTGATTATTCCGAATCAGAAGTGCGCCTCGTAAGAATACGTTTCTTGTCTGAAATGGGCAACTAAACTGACAAATAACATGAACAGCAAGACTCTTGAAAACTTATACGTCAATTATGCAGGCAGTAGTCCTGCCTCAATTGATGAATTGCCCTCTTCGGGCTCAAATCGCCGATATTTCAGATTGACCGGAGAAAAGGATTTGATCGGTGTTATCGGCACATGTGTCGAAGAGAATGATGCGTTTATCTATATGTCTGATCATTTCCGCAAGCAAGGCATTCGCGCTCCACAAGTGGTCGCTGTTGCCGATGACCGGATGTCATATCTTCAGGAGGATCTTGGCGACACTCTTCTCTTCAAGGCCATTGAAAAAGGTAGGCTCACACGCTCTTTTTCCGCAGATGAGCGTGAGCTCCTTGTAAAAACGATCAGGGCTTTGCCAGATGTGCAGTTTTCAGGTGCCGTTGGTCTCGACTTCAAGTACTGTTATCCTTCATCGCAGTTTGACGTCCGCACCATAATGTGGGACCTCAATTATTTTAAATATTGTTTCCTGAAAGCAACCGGCCTGGAGTTTCAGGAAGACAAGCTTGAGGATGATTTTCAAGCTTTGGCTGACGTTTTGATGCGTTCGCAGTCGGGTACTTTTATGTATCGTGATTTCCAGTCGCGCAACGTGATGATAAAAGATGGTGAGCCGTGGTTCATTGATTTTCAAGGCGGTCGCAAGGGCCCATTCTACTATGACGTCGCTTCTTTTCTCTGGCAGGCAAAAGCAAATTATCCTGACTCTTTGCGTCAGGAATTGATCAGAGAGTATACTGACTCGCTTCGGAAATACCAGTATATTGACGAACAGTATTTTATGGAGCAGTTGCGTCATTTTGTGTTGTTCCGCACACTTCAGGTCCTTGGTGCTTACGGATTCAGAGGCTATTTTGAAAAGAAGCCTCACTTTATGCAGAGCGTTCCTTTTGCTATCGCCAATCTCCGCGCGTTGTTAGACAGGCCATATACCGAATATCCTTATCTCAATCAGCTGCTCGAGCGTCTTGTCAATCTCAAGCAGTTTGCCGACGATTTGCAGCGTAAAGCCCTGACGGTTAAAGTTATGAGCTTCGCATATAAAAAGGGGATTCCTAATGATACCTCAGGTAATGGCGGCGGTTTCGTGTTTGACTGTCGTGGTGTCAACAACCCCGGTAAATACGAGCGCTACAAACCCTTCACCGGCCTTGATCCTCAAGTTATAAAGTTTCTCGAGGACGACGGCGAAATCGGTGTTTTCCTCGACAATTGTTACCGACTTGTCGACGCTTCGGTCTCTCGTTACAAGGAGCGCGGTTTTACTAATCTTATGGTCTGCTTCGGTTGTACCGGCGGTCAGCATCGATCTGTCTATTGTGCCCAGCACATGGCTGAACACATCTATAAGAAATTCAATGTCAAAGTTGAGCTCGTCCATCGCGAGCAAAACATTGAGCAAAATTTTACTGTTAAAGATTGACATGCCGTTATGAAAGCAATGGTTTTTGCGGCCGGACTCGGCACCCGTCTTAAGCCTTTTACTGATTTTCACCCCAAGGCGTTAGCAGAAGTTTGCGGTCAACCCATGCTCGGCATCGTCATCAATCGATTGATGAAATTTGGTGTCGCCGAAATCGTCGTAAATGTCCATCATTTTGCTGATCAGATTATTGACTATCTTCGGGCCAATGATGATTTTGGCATAACAATCCATATCAGTGATGAGCGATCTTGTCTGCTCGATACCGGCGGTGGCATCCTTGCCGCGCGTCAATGGCTTGATGGCGAAGAGCCTTTCATAGTTCATAATGCTGATATTCTTACCGACTTTGATTTGGAAGAAATGTCAAGATGGCATAACGCTCATGATAGCGTTGCAACTCTCCTTGTGGCAGATCGCAACACGAAAAGGTATCTTCTTTTTGGTCGGGAGATGCGTATGAAAGGTTGGACAAACATCGATACCGGTGAAGTTCGTCCTGCGAATTTAGCTGATTATGAATGTCTTGACAAGTTGGCTTTTGGAGGTGTCCATATCGTTTCTCCTGCAATTTTTCCGCATTTACATCGATTTGCTTCGAAATTAGATTGCACGTCAGGATCGCAGTTCCCGAAATTTTCAATAATGGATTTTTACGTTTCATCGTGTTGCTCTTTACCGTTTTATGGTTTTGTCCCTCCTAAGCCATATCATTGGCATGACATTGGAAAACCGCAAGCTCTCCGGGCTGCTGAAGAAGAATTTGGTGAATTATATATAAATTGCATTTGAATTGACACTTTTATACTTCGTAAATTAAAGACCGAAGTGCGAAAAATAGCTATACCTTGATGATTATTAGCGATATGACAATGAAACATAATAATATATTTTATGCGTTAGCGTTTTTAGTGCTGCTTATTTCGTGTACCGATACGCGTATGGATAAGGAGTTGTTTAACGGAGAAATCCGAGTTGTCAACGACAAAAATGTCATCAGTATGGAAATGAATGTCAAACCGGTGGTTTTAGACGGTGTATACTCAGGTATGATTGCCGTCTATGATTCGATACTGATTTGTAGGGATGACAAATATCCTGATTTCTTATATTACCTTTTTAATATTGATTCTGGAAAAGAAATCGGAGCTTTTTGTCGGAAAGGAAATGGACCGGATGAATTTTCTTTCGGATCGCCGGTTCATCAATTTTATCGCAAAGATGGCGATCTGATGACGCTACTGCAAGTAAATCAACAACGGTTGGCCTGCTGGAATCTGACAAAGTCTTTGACAAAGGGAGAAGCTGTCTATGATACGATTGTGCCGTGCATGCTCGGACTATTCTTTTTTCAAATGCCTGATAGTAGTATTTTCAATGTCGAGTCAGCGCAATACGTAAATATGCAAGAAGCCGTCACTCCATATTGCGAGCTTATAAGATTATCCCGGAATCAGGAAAATCAAAAAATACCGGTTTACAAGACTGACCTCGTAAGAGGAGAGAATGAGGATTACCCTGCGGGTACCCTGTTGTCATTTTGGAGTGCCATCAAGCTGGACGGTTCGAAACTGGTACAGGTTATGAATTACCTGCCACAGTTGAATATTATTGATACACATTCCGGAGAGGTTGTCGCTTACCGCAAGAAAGGCGGTCCGGGATATTCTATTCTCCAATCAGAAGAAAAAATGGTTGATAGATATTATTTGTGTGTTCAGGCCGATGACAAATATATCTATGCACCATATTGGGGCAAAGAACAATGGGATGGGCATGGAAGTCTGCCTGAATTCAATGAAATCCACGTATTTGACTGGGAGGGTAATTTATGTTATAAATTGATGACTGACCGGTCGTTCTTCATCGTTTCGCTCGACCCTTTCCGCAACCGTCTTTATACTCGCGATTGGAATACCGATGACATATATTTTCTGGATTTGAATGAATTGAATAATTAGATTTACTATTTTTCCTACTTTTATCAGCTAACGTTTGGTTGGTTGAGAAAAAAGTATTACCTTTGCGGTCGCTAAACAATACAAAACCAACATTTTTAATTAATTAATTCAAATTAATGGCAACTAAAATTAGATTACAACGCCACGGTCGCAAGAACTACGCGTTTTATCCTATTGTAATCGCCGATAGCAGGGCACCACGAGATGGTAGATTTATTGAAAGGATAGGTTCTTATAATCCGAACACTAATCCTGCTACAATTTCTCTCAACTTCGAGCGGGCTTTGTATTGGGTGAATGTAGGTGCTCAACCTACCGACACTGTTCGTTCAATACTTTCTAACGAAGGCGTTCTCCTGATGAAGCATCTTCAGGGTGGCGTAAAGAAGGGTGCATTTGACGAAGCAGAAGCACAGCGTCGTTTCGAGGCTTGGAAGGCTAACAAGATTGCATCAGTTGACAAACTCAAAGCTGATATGGCTTCTAAGAAAGAAGTTGCTTTGAAAGAACGTCTTGATGCCGAAACCGCTAAGAACAAAGCAAAAGCAGAAGCTGTTGCTAAGAAAAAAGCTGAAATAGCCGCTGCTGCCGCTGAAGCTGCAAAAGAAGCTGAAGAAGCAGCAAAAGAAGCCGAGGCTCAGGCTGAGGCACCCGCTGCAGAATAAGCATCGGGTTATAGCTTTAATCGATTAACGGATGCAACTTGTCAAGTGTGACGGTTGCATCCGTTTCTTTTTTCTTTTTTCGCTCATTGTTTCGCTATCTTATCCATTTTTATTAAATTTGCGAAAAATATATTTGTCGACTTATATAATCTAAAGACATAAAAGTTTCATGAAGAAATTTACTGAATATAGTGGTTTTAATCTCTCTGAGATTAACAAGCAGATGCTTGATAAATGGCGTAAGGCAAATCTCTTTGAAGAGAGCCTGAAGGCAAGAGAAGGATGTCCTTCATTTGTGTTTTTTGAAGGCCCTCCGTCAGCTAATGGTATGCCCGGTATTCACCATGTTATGGCGCGCACCATTAAAGATATTGTTTGCCGCTATAAAACAATGAAGGGATTTCAAGTGAAACGTAAGGCCGGTTGGGACACTCACGGCCTTCCGGTCGAGCTCGGTGTTGAAAAAGCTCTTGGTATTACAAAAGAGGATATCGGCAAGAAAATCTCTGTCGATGACTATAACGCCGCTTGCCGTAATGAGGTGCTCAAATATACGAAAGAGTGGGAGACCCTGACTGAGACTATGGGTTACTGGGTTGATATGACCGATCCTTATATTACCTACGACAATCGCTATATTGAGACACTTTGGTGGTTGCTCAAGCAGATTTATGATAAGGGTTTGTTGTATAAAGGCTTGACTATTCAGCCTTATTCGCCCGCTGCCGGTACAGGTCTCAGCTCTCATGAACTGAATCAGCCTGGTTGCTATCGCGATGTCAAGGACACTACGGTCACAGCTCTTTTTGAGATTTCTGAGCCTCGTGAAGAAATGACTGGGTGGGGTAAGCCTTATTTTGTGGCGTGGACAACCACACCCTGGACATTGCCTTCTAACACCGCCCTCTGCGTCGGTCCCAAATTTGAATATGCTTGCGTGCGCACCTATAATCCATACACAGCCGAGCCCATCACAATCGTAATGGCCAAGGAGTGCGTCGGTCACTATTTCAAGCCCGAAGGCCTTGATGCGCCGATTGATGAGTTTACGGCCGGAGATAAGATTGTGCCATATCGCATTGTTGCAAGCTTCACTGGTGAAGAGCTCGTCGGTATGCGTTATAAGCAACTTATGCCTTGGGTTAAGCCGACAGAGCGTCTTGATGACAATTCGCCTGCATATGTTAAGGATTTTGCCGAGTCAAACGGCGCTCAGACCTTCACCGTAGGTAAAGATACATTTGTCGTCATGGACGAAGTTGCGTTTAGGGTCATACCCGGTGACTATGTCACTACCGAAGACGGTACGGGTATCGTTCACATAGCTCCGACTTTTGGTGCAGATGACGCTAAGGTTGCAAAGGCAGCCGGCATCCCTTCGCTGTTTATGATCACCCGTAACGGCGAGACTCGCCCGATGGTCGATTTTACAGGAAAATATTATCTTCTTGACGAATGTGCGCCGGTCTTTGTTGAGCGTTGTGTCAATGTTGAGCTTTATAAGAAACACGAAGGAGACTTCGTAAAGAATGCTTACGATCCGCGTTTCAATCCTGGCGGAAAATATGACGAGGCTGCTGCAGCAAAAGCTGAAGATCTCAACATTGTCATTTGTCTTGAGATGAAGCAAGCTGGCGAAGCTTTCCGCATCGAAAAGCATACCCATAACTATCCACACTGCTGGCGAACCGACAAGCCCGTAATCTACTATCCTCTTGATAGCTGGTTTATCAAGACCACGGCCGTTAAAGATCGTTTGATCGAGCTTAATGAGACAATCAAATGGAAACCGGCATCTACCGGCTCCGGTCGTTTTGGCAAGTGGCTTGAGAATCTTCAGGACTGGAACCTGTCGCGTAGCCGTTATTGGGGCACTCCGCTCCCCATCTGGCGCACTGACGACGGCAAGGAAGAAATCTGTATCGATAGCGTTGAGCAACTTTACAATGAAATCG
>CAYRFB010000027.1:0-20082 GCA_964423485.1 uncultured Bacteroides sp. | reverse complement strand
TACGATAATTGGAAATAATACGCAACCTTATTCACTTAATAAATAGTTAAAAAATGAAAACAAAAATCTTGTCCTTCGTGTCTGCAGCCGCAGTTATGCTGGGTGTTTCTGCTTGCCACGATCCGTATGAGTTTACACCGACGCATCACGATGAGAACCTTCTCTCGATGACGGCTCAATTCTATAACGATAACAATCCGGCAAACGCCTTTTCTGCCGAAATCGACTATGCGGCCGGTATAATCAACATTGTGTTCCCCTACACATATCCTCCCGGCTCTGACAGCCACCTCGAAGAGTCTGATATTACTCATGTAAGAGTGTATTGCAACCTTGAGAACGGCAGCTACGTTGAGCCCGAACTCACTTGGCTTGACCTTACCAAAGAGCATCACATCACTGTGACCGGTCTCGACGGCGACAAGCGCAACTTCACCATAACCGGCGAAATCCGTAAGAGCAAGGAGTGCACTATCACTGACTTCTCTATCCCCGCTCTCGGCATCATGGGCGCTATCAACGATCAGACTAAAGTCATCACTCTCGTTTCTGCCGACCCTATCGGCGTTCAGACTGCTGAGGTCCTTATGTCTCACGGCGCTACCATCTCTCCCGACCCCCGCGTCCAGGCGATGGACTTTGACAAAGAAGTTGAGTTCACCGTTACCGCTCAGAACGGCGTAGACAAGACCGTCTATAAGACCGTCAAGGGCGAGCCCGTGCTCATCCCCGCCGGTGGTAACTTCACCCGTGCTAGCGTTCGTTGGGCTAAGAAACTCGGTGACGATCTCGGCATCGCCAATGGCTCTAACAACCTTGATTGCGCAGCCGGTATCGCCGTTGCAGGTGACTACCTCGTCATCAACAAAGTTGGTGACTCACAGGCCGTATATGTCAACGCTAAGACTGGCGAGAAGGTCGGCACTATCGACCTCAGCGCCGTAGGCATGAGCGCTGCCGGTTATCTCAATAACTACCGTATGACCTCTGACAACAACAGCAACATCGTCATTTCAAGCTTCTCTAAAGACAATGGTGGCACTTTCACCATCTGGAAGAAGAAAGGCATTGACGGTGCTATCGAACCCTACATTTCTTACGCTGCCGGCGTTAATGTTGGCGACCAGCTCTCAGTCGTTGGTAGCCTTGACGGCGACGCTATCATCACTGCTTCTGTCAACGGTTCAGGTCTCGATTTCCTCCGTTGGGTTGTTACTGGTGGTGCTCTGCAGAGCCAGACTCCCGAGTCTATCCACGTTACCGGTTATGAAGGCACTTGCTGGGGAAATGCCGACGTTGCTTACGTCGATCCCTCTAATCCCAATGGCGACTACCTCACCGCAGCTTACATGAAGTTTGCTGACGAAGAAACGATCAACCGCGGCGCAGCTTACGTCAGCGGTGCCTCTAACGCTATCACTTCGAAGGGCTCGCGCGTAGTTTCTTCTAACTGGGTCATCAACGCTGTTGACGTAATCGAGTTTAACCACATGCGTTATGCGGTCCACAACTCTATCAACACCTTCACCTGGGGTGGCGACGACAACCTCTACGTTTACGACCTCACCAACGGCGACCTCGCTACTTCACCCGTTGACTTCGGTGTAGGCGGTCTCGGCTTTATCACAAACTATGGCGCTATGAAGTGCGGCAGCACTGGCATCGCGCGCAACGGCGGTGACGTGAAGTTCTCGGTTGCGTCCAACGGTGTTTACCTCTACATCTACTTCCTCTTCGCCAATGGCTTCGTAGGATGTGTTCAGGTTGACTGCCTTGATATGTAATTTGCTCCCTTCATTTTTATAAAAAAGAATTTTCTTATAAATGAAATTATCAACATTCTCTCGCATTAATCTCGCCACCGTCTTGGTGGCGGGATTAATGTCTCTATCCTCATGCAAAGATGACGATGGCGGCCTTAAGCACTGGGACATCAGCGACGACGACACCACTACTGAAGCCGTGCCCCTGAAGCCCCGCTACATTTGGGTTGACGCCTCGTCTAACTCCCAAGATTTCTTTACTGATAGAAGCACTATCGCCCGTGACCTCGCTTTAGCTAAGAACGCCGGTTTCACTGACATCGTGGTCGACGTTCGCTCAACTACCGGCGACCTCCTTTATAAATCATCTTATTGTCCGCTCGTTGAGTCGTTCAACGCCTGGCCAATTGCCGGCGGCTCTAAAAAGACTTACTACTTCGACGGGAGCTGGGACTATCTCCAGACATTCATCGACGAAGGCCACAAATTAGGGCTCAAGATCCATGCCGGTTTTAACACTATGACCGGTGGCGTGGCCAACGGCGGACCCATCGACGGCGGCACAGCCATCAACTCTGCCGGCGCACTTTTCCGCGACCCGGACAAAAGAGAGTGGGCCACCTATCGCTACAACAATGGCAAGCCGACCAATGTGCTCGACCTTCCTGCCGAAAACGAAAAATTCTTTAACCCCGCTAACCCCGAGGTTCAGGAATACATCTGCAACCTGCTCAAGGATCTTGCAAAATACGATATCGACGGCATCGTCCTCGACCGTGGCCGTTACAATGACTTGTACTCTGACTTCTCAGATCTCAGCCGCAAGCAGTTTGAGGACTACATCGGCTCAAAAGTCGCTAACTGGCCGACAGATATTTTGCCCGAAGGCTCGACTAATGCTGTTTTAGGTGCCAACTACACCCAGTACACCAAGCTTTGGCTCGAATACCGCGCTAAAGTCATCTACGAATTCATGGAGAAAGCTCGTGAAGCCGTCAAGTCAGTCAACCCCGATATTCTCTTCGGCGTATATGTCGGTGCTTGGTATAATTCATATTACAACACTGGTGTAAACTGGGCTTCAAAGCGATATAATGCAGTTGCCAACCACAAGTGGGCTACTGCGCGCTTTAGCGAATACGGTTACGCTGCTCTTATGGATCAGATTCTTTTAGGAGCATATGCAAATCCGCAAGCCGTAAACGGCGCGACCGAATGGACTATGCAAGGTTTCTGCAGCCAGGGCAAACTCAAGATCGGCAATGACTGCCCGCTCGTTGTTGGTGGCCCCGACGTTGACTGGCGTTGGACCAGCACCGGAGCCAAGTACTCTAAATCAGAAATCCTCGACGCAATCACTAACTCAGTCAGCGCTTGCGCCAGCGTGTGTGACGGCTACTTCCTCTTCGACATGATCCATCTCAAGATCGACCCCGAGAAATGGGATGCTATCAGCAAGGGCAACAATGACTACGTCGCCGACTGGAATAAGAAATACGGCGACAAGAAGTAAGCATCTACTCCGTATTTTCCCATTTTCAACAATGTTTAATCTCATCTGACACAAAAAGCTTGAAAGACACCCTTTCAAGCTTTTTGTGCTTATACCCCAACCTCCTTAAACTCCTTAAAGTCCTTGTCGTCTTATGACTAACATCAAACGCTTCTGCCTCTCACTCGCCATCTCTGCATTCAGCCTCAGCGCCTTTGCTTGGGGCATGTCTGAAACCATCACCGGCTCTGTCACCTGCGGCAAAAAGCCCCTTGCAGGCGTCGTCGTCTCTGACGGATACAACTGTGTGGCCACCGATGACCACGGCCATTACACTCTTCAGAAGAATGACCGCGCAACCAACATCACCGTCTCTACTCCCGCAGGCTACCTCCCTGGCGTAGACCAATACAACCGCCCGACCTTCTTCATTCCTGTTGAAGACGGACGAACCGACTACAGCTTCGAGCTGATCAAAAACAAAAAAGACGACAAAAAACACGTCTTCATGACCCAGGCCGACATTCAGGTTGTCAACGAAGACGAACTCGGCCTCTTCGACGAGCAGGTTGCCGACGCTCGAGATCACTTCAAGCAATTTAACAAGCTCGATGTCTTTGGCATCGACTGCGGCGACGTTGTCGGCGACCATCCCGAGCTCTACGAGTCGAGCCTCCGCCACCGCTCAGGCTTCGGTTTCCCGATTTATATTATCAACGGCAACCACGACATGCAATATTACGGACCGACTCACGAGACCTCCAAAGCTCGCTTCGAAAAAAATATTGGTCCGACCAAATACTCCTTCAATCGCGGCGACGTCCACTATATCGCCATCGACAATGTGTTCTACATCGGTCGCGACTACTTCTATATGGGCTACGTCGACGAAGAGACCTTCGACTGGCTCCGTCAGGATCTCTCTTACGTCCCCGAAGGCTCTACCGTGGTAATGTTCATGCACATTCCCCTTGCCTTTGACCCCGAGCCCCAGCCATTCCGCTATGACGGGTCTTCCATCTCCAAGCAGACCGTCAACGCCCGTCACCTTATCGATCTGATGAAGCCTTACAACACCCACTTCATTACCGGCCACATGCACACCACTCACAACGTCGAGTACAGTGACCGCGCCTACGAGCACAACACCCCTGGCTCATGCGGTATGTGGTGGGACATCGATATGTGTGCCGACGGCACTCCTCAGGGCTACGGTGTCTACACCGTCGACGGTCCTGACGTAAAATGGTATTTCAAAAGCAAAGGCCACGACCGCGATTACCAGTTCCGCAGCTACGCCCCCGGCGCATCTAAAGACTACCCCGACGACATCATTGTCAACGCCTGGAACGCCGACGACGCTTGGAAGATCGAGTGGTTTGAAGACGGCAAGCTCATGGGCGTGATGACCCCTTACGAAGGCAAAGACCCGCTGACGGTCGAGCGCACAGCTGACCGCAGCAAGCTCCGCTACTCTTGGATCGGTCCCCACAGCACCAACCATCTCTTCCGCGCCACGCCCGTTAACAAAGACGCCAAGATCAGTATCCGCGCCACTGACCGCTTCGGCAACGTCTACGAATCTCAAATAGAATAATAACCCAATACTATCACCAATGAAAAATTTAAGAGCCGAGTCTCTTGACTCATTGCGAGGTTTCGCAATCTTTATGATGGTCCTTTCAGGTTCCATCCTGACATGGGTCCTTCCCGCTTGGATGGCCCACGCGCAATGTCCGCCTCCCTCTGGCACATTCGACCCATCGGTCTACGGTATCACATGGGTTGACCTTGTCTTTCCCTTCTTCCTTTTCTCGATGGGCGCAGCCTACCCCTTCGCCATCGGTTCGCGCATCAAGCGCGGCGCCGGCATGGGCCGACTCATCTTCGATGCCCTCTGGCGCTTTATCAAACTCGCCTACTTTGCACTCTTCCTCTATCACATCAACCCCTGGGCGCTTGCCGCCGGAGAGCCTGCCGGAGTCTTTGACTGGTTAATCACCCTCTTTGGCTTCGTCCTTCTCTTCGCCATCTATCTCCGTATCCCTTGGAAGCTCAATCCTTGGGTGAGACGCATCATCCACTGGGTCGGCGTTGCCATCGCTTCAGCAATCATGGTATGGGTCGACACCCGCAACGGTGGTGAGATCGACCTCTTCCGCAGCAACATCATCATCCTCGTGCTCGCCAACATGGCAGCCTTCGGCACCATCATCTACATCCTCACGATGAACCGCCCCTGGGCTCGCGTTGCCGTCCTTCCGCTCCTTATGGGCATCATCCTCTGCAAAAATCTCGACGGCACATGGCAGCAAGACGTTTTCAACTGGTCGCCCCTTCCCTGGCTCTACCGCTTTGACTTCCTGAAATACCTTTTCGTTGTCATCCCCGGCACCTTCGCCGGCGAATATCTCCGCTCATGGATCATCCAGCGCTCAAAAGCTCCCGAACCACGTCCGCTAAAATCCAATTGGGCGACGGCTGTCGTCTGCTTCCTCTCGGCCCTAATCATCGGCCTCAACGTCTGGCTGCTCTTTGACCGCATACTCCTCGCCAACTTCTTCGTCAGCCTCGCGCTGGTCCTTGCCATCCGCATTCTTGTCACCTTTATGCCCTCGGCATCCCAGTTCCTTGGCAAGCTCGTCACTCTCGGTGGCTACCTCCTGATGCTCGGCCTGGTCTTCGAGGCTTTTGACGGCGGTGTCCGCAAAGACCCCTCCACTTTCAATTATTATTTCATCACCTCGGGCTTAGCCTGCTACTGCCTTGCCTTCTTCGTGATCCTCTGTGACATCTACCGCGCCCGTGTGTTGACTGCTCCATTTGCGCTTTCAGGCAAAAACCCGATGATCGCTTACGTCGCCGCTCAGCTTTTCATCATGCCGGTGCTCAACCTCCTCCACATTGGCGACTCTTTCACGCTGAGCTTCTTCGAGCAATCGCCCTTCCTCGGCTTCCTCCACGGTTTCATCGTCACCTCTCTCGCCATTTTCACTGCCGCTTTCTTCACTAAGATCAAGTGGTTCTGGCGCACCTAAAAACTTAAAAATTTCATCATCACATTTTTTGCAATGAAAAAAATATTAACAGCTCTGCTTATCGCCGCTGCAGCTATGTCTGTCACTGCTGTCGGCCAAGTCCGTTGGCACTCCACTGACTCCCTGCCTCTAATCGGCAAGGCCGTCGACGATGCCTCTACCTCTAACCGCTATCAGCGCATCCCCGACTCACTGCTCAACACCGTTCGCGGCGGTGCTCTTGCCGGCCTCGGTCGCAACTCTGCCGGCATGGCTCTCCGCTTTGCCGCCAAGACCGGTCGCGTCGACGTCAAGTGGCACTCCCCCTTCAAGACCCTGATGAACCATCAGACTCCTACTGGCTCACGAGGCCTTGACCTCTACACCCTCCTCCCTGACGGCACCTGGACTTTTGTCAACTCTGCCCGTCCTAATGTCTGGAGCCACAACTCCGAGGCCAACGTCATCTCTAACATGACACCCGAGATGCGCGAATACCTTCTCTACCTTCCCCTCTATGACGGTGTCGACAGTCTCTACATCGGCCTTGACGAGGGTGCCGAGCTCCTCCAGCCCTCTGACGTCTTCCACGCCGACAGGCCCATCATCATGTATGGCACGAGCATCCTCCAGGGTGGTTGCGCCAACCGCGCCGGTATGGCTCACACCAACATCCTCGCCCGCCGCCTCAATCGCGAAGTGATCAACCTCGGCTTCAGCGGCAACGGCCAGCTCGACCTCGAGATCGCCCGTGTCATCGCTGCTGTTCCTGACCCCGGCCTCATAGTTCTCGACTTCGTGCCCAACGTCAACGAAGAGCAGATCGACACCCTGATGATCCCCTTCTTTGAGATCATCCGCTCGGCTCACCCTAACGTGCCCTTCCTCTTTATCGAGGATCCCAACTTCCCCCACAAGCGTTTTGACCACGCTGCCCGCAAGCAGGTCGACACTCGCAACGCCATGATGAAGGAGCGCTACGAAAAGCTCGCAGCCAAATATCCCGGCAAACTTCACTATCTCCCCGCCGACCATCTGATCGGCACCGACAACGAGGCCACCGTTGACGGCATCCACTTTACTGACCTCGGCTTCCTCCGCTTTGCTGACCTCCTTCAGCCGATCATCGAGCGTATAGCCTTGCCCCTCAACGAGCGCCCTGCGCCTCAGCCCGCACCTGCCCCCGACAAATCTGACAAAAAGAAAAACAAACCTAATAAAAAACACAAAAAATGAAAAAAATAATCCTTGCTGCTCTCACCGTCGCAGCCGGCCTCTCGGCTGCCGCTCAGGAGACGGTCTGGCATCCCGTCGACCAGCTTCCATTGCTCGGCAAAGGCGTCGATGACGACGTTACCACTTGCCGTTACCAACGCATCCCCGACTCGCTCGAGACCAAAGTGCTCCGCCCCGACCTTTGGTGGCTTGGCCATCACTCAGCCGGCATGTCGCTCAGATTTGCATCTGACAGTCCATTCATTTCAGTCAAGTGGCACAACCGCGAAAAAGGCCTCATGAATCATCAGACTCCCACCGGCACCCGCGGTCTTGACCTCTACACCCTCCTCCCCGATGGCACCTGGACTTTTGTCAACTCTGCCCGACCCGACGTCAACAACCACAACACTGCCGCCCGCGTCATCTCAAATATGGACCCCGAGATGCGCGAGTATATGCTCTTCCTTCCTCTCTATGACGGCATCGACAGCATCTTCATCGGCACAACGCCCGAAGCCGCTTTCAACCAGCCCGCCGTCAACCTCCCCGTGCGTGAGAAACCCATCGTAATGTATGGCACCAGCCTCCTTCAGGGAGGTTGCGCCAACCGTCCCGGCATGGCACACACCAACATTCTTACCCGTCGTCTCAACCGCGAGATCATCAACTTCGGCTTCAGCGGCAATGGTCAGCTCGATCTCGTCATCGCAGACCTTATTGCTGCCGTTCCCGATCCGGGCCTGATCGTGATGGACTGCGTGCCCAACATCAACCATGCACAGATGGACACCCTCCTCGTGCCTTTCTACAACATTATCCGCGCAGCTCATCCCACCGTGCCCATCCTCTTTGTCGAAGACCCCCAGTTCCCTCACATCCGCTTTGACAAAGCTGCCTATAACGAAGTGACCACCCTCAACGCTCATTGGAAACGCGAATACGAAAAACTCGCTGCCAAAGACCCCAACCTCCACTACCTCACTTCCGATAACTTCGGTGGCGATGACTACGAAGCCACAGTCGACGGTCTCCACTACACCGACCTCGGCTTCCTCCGTCTCTCTGACATTATGGAGCCCATGCTCAGGCGCATAACCCTGCCAGTCACGCAGCAATAATATCAACCCTCATAGACAGCGAAGGGTCGCCCCGAAAAAAGGCGACCCTTCGTTTTTCTATCGTCACGTCTGATTAGAAGTAGAAATCTGTCTGCTTGCCATAGACGAGCATTGCGCTGCCCACTTCCTGAGCCACATGAGCTCCAAGCGAATTTGCCACGATGGCCAGTGCAAACCTCAGCGACGAAGTCGGTCCGTTTGAGGTAATGATGCGGTCAAGCGCCACCACGCGCTCATCTCTGGTGATCGCTCCTCCGGCTCTCAGGCCTTCTTCCGTTCCGGGATAACCAGTGGCTTCCTTGCCTTCGAGCAATCCGAGCGGAGCCAGCACCATCGCAGGCGACGCGCAAATCGCCGCAATCTTTCCTGTCTTTGCGTGCTTTCTAAGAAGATCATTCAGGCGGCCGCAGTTATGCAGATTCTCTGCTCCGGGCAGTCCGCCGGGCATTATCAGCCACTCCGCGTCATCAAAGTTTGCCTCATCAAACGTCAGATCTGCCACGACCGTAATGCCGTGAGCGCCCGCCACCTGATGGCGGTCCGTTATTGACACAGTCTTTACATCCATTCCCGCGCGGCGAAGCACGTCGGTCGGGGTGATTGCCTCGATTTCCTCGAAACCTTCGGCCAAAAAGATAAACGATCGTTGCATAATTGTAATTTTTTGATGATTAAACAACAGCTTCCAGTCAAAGTTCAAATCTAAAACATTACTTTTGTATATAAAACCAAAAATAACACTTCATGACTCGACTCATCTTGGCGATGCCGCTAATTTACGCTTTACTTCTTACATTTGCAAGTTGTGGCTCAAAAAATTATAATAATTCAGGCGCAGTGTGGGGCACGACCTACAATATCTCCTACTCCGGCCCTCGAGATCTGGGCGACTCCATTATTGCGGTGATGCGTCAGGTCGAAGATGAGCTTTCGATGTTTGCACCTAACTCGACAGTCAGCCAGCTGAACCGTGGCGACGATCCCGCCATCGGCAAAATGTTTTCTGAAGTCTTCTTGCTCTCTCAAAAAATCAGCAGCCTCTCTGGCGGCGCCTTTGATCCTACCGTCGGTCCGCTGACCAACCTGTGGGGCTTTGGCTATAAATCGACGTCGCCCGACTCTGTGCCGACCCAGTCTCAGATCGATAGTGTCCTCGTTGCCGTCGGCATATCTGACTGTTACCTCCGCGACAACAAAATAATAAAAAAACATCCGTCGACGATTTTCGACTTTTCATCAATCGCCAAAGGTTATGGCGTCGATGCCGTCGCCGCAATGCTTGCCCGCAATGGCTGCACTGATTATCTTGTCGAAATCGGCGGTGAAATCGTCGCTAAAGGCAGAAACCGCTACGGCCGTAAATGGCATGTCCAGATCGACGCTCCGGTTTCCGGTGTCGACGGCCACGTTTCGATGCTTGTTATCCCTCTGTCTGACGCTGCCGTAGCCACATCAGGCAACTACCGCAACTACCGCGAGACCGCAACCGGCCGCATAGGTCACACACTTGATCCTCACACCGGCCGGCCGGTCGCCACCTCCACAGCCAGCGCTACCGTCTTAGCACCCGACTGTGCGACAGCCGATGCTCTTGCCACTGCCTGTATGGTCATGCCTCTCGACTCTGCCCTGACTATGATCGAGCGACTACCCTCAGTCGAAGCCCTCATCGCCGTCGCCTCAGCCGACACCTTCACCCTCCACCCCTCCTCAAAATTCCCGTTTAAGTAACACAATAGTTAAGTTTTAACTCTGCGAATAGACTCGTTTTACAAAATATTTTGTAGTTTTGTAACAAAATCAGATTACACTCCCAATAAATGATGCATCTTACAGACAAACCATCACTCTACATTATCGCGGGATGTAATGGAGCAGGCAAGACGACTGCTTCAATGGTTGTCTTGCCAGAAATACTTAATTGCAGGGAATTTGTTAACGCAGATGAAATTGCAAAAGGGCTTTCTCCTTTAAATCCAGAAGAAGTTGCAATCGATGCAGGCAGGCTTATGCTTGAACGAATTAATTTTCTACTGTCCAAAAATGCCACTTTTGCCATCGAGACAACCTTAGCAACCAGATCTTATGCAAAACTTATTGATAGAGCAAAACATCTGGATTATAATATTTTTTTACTTTTTTTTTGGTTGCCAACCCCAGAGATGGCGATAAATAGAGTCGAACAAAGAGTAGCTGCCGGGGGCCATAACATTCCAAAAGACATAATATACCGTAGATACCAATTGGGAATTAACAACTTATTCAATCTATACATCCCATTGGTTCATAACTACTCTATATATGATAATAGCTCCACTATGCAACCTATTATCATAAATAACGAAATCATCGATATTGATAAACTTAATCAAATAAAGGATATATGTCAGACGAAGAAAGAGCAATACTATTCAAAAGGATAGGAGAAGGAATTCTCGAAGCCCAGAGACGCATGTTTGAGCGTAAAGCCAAGTTGGGCGAAGATGTGATCGTTGCCGATTCCGAAGGCAAACCAATAAAGATTTCAGCAGCTGAGGCGCTGAAACAGTTTTACAAGAGACACCAAGCCTAAATCAAATTGGCCTTACGCGAAAAAAAAAGCGGTTGTCTCGCGACAACCGACTATCTTTAACCTTAAATCTAATACCATGAAAAACACAGTGCAAATATAGTAACTATGACATTATAACATCACCCGCGAACTATGGTTTGCTTACAATTATCAATTTAACGTTCATTAACTTTAATAAAACCTATTTTTTTACTACTTTCGTGCAACTAAAAACCAATCATAGTCAGGGGCGTCATGCACGCTGACATTATATTACTAACCAACAAATAGCAATGAGAATCAAGATTTTAGTAATCGATGATGAAGAAGCGTTATGCGAAATTCTTAAATTTAACCTCGAAAAAGAAGGTTATGAAGTAGACTGTGCATATAGCGCAGAGGAAGCGCTTGACATGGATCTGGCTTCATACTCGCTGTTTTTGGTCGATATTATGATGGGACGCCTCAGCGGCTTCGATTTTGCGAAACAAGTTCGTAACATCACCGAGACCGAAAACACTCCCATCATCTTCTGCTCGGCGATGACCGATGAAGATGACAAAGTAATGGGACTCAACATCGGCGCCGACGATTACGTCACAAAACCCTTTGTCATTGGCGAGGTCCTCGCTCGTGTGCGAGCCGTCCTTCGACGCTCTGCCGCCGCCAAGCAGATCGCTTATAACATTTCACAAAGCATCTACGAGCCTGACATCACCTTTAAGACGCTCCGCATCGACCGCAATGAGAAGATCTGCTATCTCGGGGGCGAAGAGGTACAGCTCACCCGCACTGAGTTTGACATCCTTCTCTTCTTCCTTACTCACCGCAACCGCATCTACTCACGCGAAGAGATCATCGACCACGTATGGGGATCGGATGTCGTCGTGACCAACCGCACCATCGACACCAACATCACTCGCCTGCGCAAAAAGCTCGGCGAATATGGCAACTACATTGTGACTCGTCAAGGTTTCGGCTATGGCTTCAAAGAGACGCATTAGTTATCAGTGGCAGCTGTTCATACCTTTTATTGCAACCATCTGGCTGCTGATTTTCGGTATGGCCTTCTGGCAGAACTACAACGAGCGCGAATACCGCAAAGCGTCACTTGAGGCTCAGCTCCAGCTCATCAACGAGCGCATCATCTCTTACTACGAAAACGAGAAAGACCCCATCGAGTTTTTCCGTTTTCTCAGTAAGTACTACCTCGACAATCCCCTCTACGACAAAATCCGCATCACCGTCTATCGCAACGACACGCTTTATTACCACGTCAACGAGGTAATCACCCTTTCTGACGAGAGCCGTCGCAACGTGATGGGCGTAACCAACAACCTCCATCAGCACAACTCTGCTTATGCTCCGATGGATGACCCGGACCCCAGCGAACAGCTTAAGAACAATAACTTCTTCTTCCGCACCGACGTAAGCTCAGACAGTGTGCTCCGCACATCGACCGTCCTTCCCTTCGATGCTGACATCATCGAGGCCAGCCTCCCACAGAAAAGCATTTGGATAATCGTTTTCTCGATCGCTATCTGCCTTACGGTGCTCGCTTACTTCTCGACGCGTTTCTTTGGCCGCAATATCAAGATTTTACGTCTCTTCGCTGAGCGAGCTGCCACAGACCCTAACTTTATGCCGACTCTCGATTATCCTCACGACGAGCTCGGTGACATATCGCGCCAGATCATACATATATATAATGAGCGCTCAAAAGCCGTGCTCAAACTCAAGCGCGAGCATGAAGTCACGATGCACGCTCTCGAAGAGAAGAGCCGACTCAAGCGCCAGCTCACCAACAATATCAACCACGAACTCAAGACTCCTATCGGCGTCATCAAAGGCTATCTCGACACCATCATTGCCAATCCTGACATGGATCCTGCCTCACGCGACCACTTCATCCGCAAGGCCCTTGAGCACGCAAATCGCCTCACAAGCCTGATGAACGACGTCTCAGCAATAACCCGACTCGAGGAAGGCGGCGCAATGATCAATACCGAGGAGCTCGACTACCACGATCTGGTCTATACCGTGATGAGCGATCTTGCTGACACTGACGTCCTGGGCAAAATGGATTTCGTCTACGACATTCCGACCGACTGTATGGTCGAAGGCAACGCCTCACTGCTCAGCGGCATGATCATGAACCTTGCCAAGAATGCCGCAGCCTACTCAAAAGGCACTGAGTGCGGCGTGCGCCTCATCGGCGAAGACGACAAATTCTACACTTTTGTCTTCTTTGACAATGGCGTCGGCGTAAGCGAAGAGCATCTTCCCCACCTCTTCGAGCGCTTCTACCGCATCGACTCCGGCCGTTCAAGAAAGACAGGTGGCACAGGCCTCGGCCTGCCTATCGTGCAGAACACCGTAGTTGCTCACGGTGGCACAATCGAGATCAGAAACAACCCCGAGGGCGGCCTTGAGTTTGTCTTTACTCTGCCAAAAGCCAACCCGAAATAAGCTTTTTCGGCAGAAAATCACAAAAAAATTCAATCGTACCTAAATTGTGTTATCATTGTAACACGATTGCAACATCCGCATCATAACTTTGCAGCGTAAACGAAAAAGACAATATCATTTCAACAATATACTGTCTAATCCGTAACATAAAAAACTAATTCAGCGAATATAGTAAAAGCAAAGCATACAAGCAACATTCACAAAGAAAAAGACTCAAAAGTTAAGAGTAAAAGGGCGTCGGGATTGACGCCCTTTACTTTTTTTGGGATATTTTGACAATTATGCTTACCTTTGCAATATCATTAACCAAAACGATGTTTTCCTAACAACGAAAATCATGAATACTGAAATTGACTGGAGTACCCTTCCATTCGGATACCTTCGCACTGACTACAATGTCCGCTGTGAATATCGAGACGGCAAATGGGGCGAAATCGTAGTCTCTTCTGATGAAAACATAAACCTTCACATGGCCGCTACCGCCCTCCACTACGGTCAAGAAATTTTCGAAGGCCTCAAGGCCTTCCGCGGAGTCGACGGCAAGATCCGCATCTTCCGCCTCGAAGAAAATGCCCGCCGCCTGCGCGAATCTGCCATAGGTCTTCTTATGGAGCCAGTCCCCGAAGATCTTTTCTGCGAAATGTGCAAGAAAGTCGTGAAGCTCAACGAGCGCTTTATTCCCCCTTATGGCAGCGGCGCTTCACTCTATCTCCGTCCTCTCGAAATCGGCACTACGGCCCGCGTCGGTGTGAAACCGGCATCTGAATTCCTCTTCCTCGTCCTTGCCACTCCCGTCGGTCCTTATTTCAAAACCGGTTTCGGTTGCACCAACATCTGCATCATGCGCGAATATGATCGTGTGGCCCCCAAGGGCACAGGTCGATGGAAAGTCGGCGGCAACTATGCAGCTTCACTCCAGGCCGGTGAGCACGCCCACGAACTCGGCTACTCGGCCGTCCTCTTCCTCGATCCTAAAGAGAAAAAATATCTCGACGAGTGCGGTCCTGCCAACTTCTTTGCCATCAAAGACGGCAAGTACATCACTCCCGCATCCGACTCCATCCTTCCCTCTATCACCAACAAGAGCCTCATACAGCTCGCCGAAGATATGGGCATCGAGGTTGAGCAACGTCACATCACCGTCGACGAACTCGAAGACTGCACCGAGGCTGCAGCATGCGGCACAGCTGCCGTTGCTTCGCCAATCGGCGAGATCGACGACCTCGACACCGGCAAAAAATATGTTATTGCCCGCGACGGCAAGCCCGGCCCCATCACTACCGAGCTTTACAACCGCCTCAACGCAATCCGCCTCGGCGAAGAACCCGACATCCACAACTGGAATACAATCGTAGAATAATGACTGCCGAAGCATCACAAGTCATCGACAAATACTATCCCGAAGGCTCGCGTCTTCGGGATATCTATTTACGCCATTGCCGCAGCGTTGCCGACCTCGCCCTGCGCATAAACTCCGAGCGACACCTCGGCCTCGACACCCAAAAAGTTGAGACAGCCGCAATGCTCCATGATATCGGCATCTTCCTCACCGACGCCGATGGCATAGACTGTCACGGTGCAGAGCCCTACATCCGCCACGGCATCTTAGGCGCCGACCTCCTGCGTCGCGAAGGCTTCCCCGAAGAAATCGCCCGCATAGCCGAGCGACACACCGGCGCCGGTATCACCGCCAACGATATCGACGAAATGAACCTCCCCCTCCCCCGCAAAGACTTCTCGCCTCAGACCCTCCTCGAGCGACTAATCTGCTACGCTGACAAATTTTACTCAAAGACCCGTCTTGACTCAGCCAAAGATCTTGATCGCGTCCGCGCCTCAATGCTCCGCCACTCCCCCTCCACTCTCGAAAGATTTGATGCCCTATACCGCGAATTCCAAATAACACCCCTCTAACACATCTTTACAATAATCATTTCCACAAAACCATCTTTGCAATAATCATTTTGCGCATTTAATCTTTGCAATAATCAAAATTATGCTTACCTTTGCAGCAGATCAAAGCAAAGTAAGATGGATGCACTCAAACGACAATATCTACGGCTTTTGAAAGTCACCTCGACTTCCACCATCCGTGACATCTATACCCAGATATCGTGGGATACCCGGCTTGTTGGCATAAAAGGCGCACGCGGAGTCGGAAAGACTACAATAATGCTCCAGCGCATCAAATTAGCCTTTCCCGATCCTTCAAAAGCGCTTTACGTCTCTCTTGACGGCCTCTGGTTTTCGTCACACACACTTCTCGACCTGGCCGAACTCGCCGAAAAAGAAGGCATAACCAATCTCTTCGTAGATGAAGTTCACCGCATGCGCGGATGGGAGCGGCAGATAAAAAACGTCTTCGATTTCTATCCCAGCATCAGCGTTGTCTTCACCGGATCATCACTGCTGGAGCTTGACTACTCGATAGCAGATCTTTCACGGCGCTGTCTGATGTATAAGATGCCAGGCCTTTCGTTTCGTGAGTTCTTAGAATTTCAAGGCTCAAGTTTCCCCAAACTCAGCCTTCAGGAAATCATTTTCAACCACGAGACCGTCGCGCCCACAATCATAGGCGACACCGACATTCTGAAACTTTTTCAAAGCTACCTCCGCCATGGCTATTACCCCTTCTACAAAACTGAAACCGAAACTGACTATCTCATAAGGGTAAGCAATATGATCACGAGTGTCATCGACTACGATATTCCTGCCGTCGAAGACATCGAATACACTACTTTGGTCAAGGCCAAACAACTGCTCACTATCATGGCCTCACAGACCCCATCACCGATCAACGCCAAGCAGACAGCCGACATGCTTCAGGTGACGACCAACCAGATGATGAAGATACTCTCACTGCTCGACCGTTCTCAAATCCTTCGCTTGCTCTACTATAAAGCCGAGCGTAACCCCAAATCTATGGCCAAGCCTCAGAAAGTTTTACTCAATAATCCTTCGCTGATCTACGCCATCGGTTATGCCGACAAGGGTAAAGTGCGCGAGTCATTCTTCGCATCAATGCTTGCCGAGAGCCACGAGATCGCTTACCCCAAGCAGGGCGACCTGCTCGTCGACGGGCGATATCTGTTTGAGATCGGAGGGGCCAAGAAAGGTTTTGACCAGATCAAAGACCTCCCTGACAGCTTCGTTGCTGCCGATGACATTACCTTTGGGTTTGGCAACAAGATTCCTTTATGGTTATTCGGATTTTTATACTGACATCGAGCGAAGGGCTTCGACGATTCTCTGCGATGCCTTGCCGTCACCATAGGGATTAGAGCGACCGCTGCGATCGTGGTAAAGCGCTTCATCGTCAAGCAGACACGACACTCCGTCGACGATTTTCTTGCAATCTGTCCCGACAAGCTCTACAGTGCCCGCATCGACAGCCTCCGGGCGCTCAGTTGTGTCGCGCATCACGAGTACAGGTTTACCCAGCGAAGGCGCCTCTTCCTGGATGCCGCCGCTATCCGTCAGAATCACATCGCTGAGCATCATCAGATAGACAAACGGCAGGTAGTCGACCGGCTCGATAAAAAACATATTCTCGAGCTCGCGGCCGCCGAAAGTTTCGGCGATCGGACCTCTGACATTAGGATTGAGATGCATCGGATAGACAAAGTCTACCTCGCCCTTATATTTTTCAGACAGCTGCGCCAAGGCCTGACATATATTTTTGAATCCCTCGCCAAAGTTTTCACGGCGATGACCGGTGACAAGCATTAACCTGCGGCCGCTTTTCAGTCGATCAGGGTTATAACCGAGAGCCTTCAGCTTGCCTGCAAGCTCAGCTCTGAGCTCAGGCGAGCCTTCTATCTCCTGCTTTACTTGCATCAACGCATCGATGACAGTGTTGCCGGTGACAAAAATGTCATTTTGGTCGACATTCTCAGCCAGCAGATTTGCCTTAGCCTTATCGGTCGGCGAGAAATGGATATTAGCCAGACGGCCCGTAAGCCGGCGGTTCATCTCCTCCGGCCACGGCGAGTAGATGTCGCCCGTGCGCAAGCCGGCCTCGACATGGCCGACTTTCACCCTCGAATAAAACGCAGCCAGCGCAGCCGACGTCGATGTCGACGTATCACCGTGGACGAGCACTATATCAGGTCGCGACTGGGCAAACACATCGCGCATACCCTCGAGCACTCTCGACGTCACGTCATATAGATCCTGACCGGGGCGCATTATATTAAGATCAAAGTCAGGCTTGATGTCAAACACTTCGAGCACACTGTCGAGCATCTGACGATGCTGGCCTGTGACCGTGACCGTTACATCAAACTCATCGTCGGCCGCTTTAAGCGCTCTAACTACCGGAGCCATCTTGATCGCTTCGGGTCTTGTGCCAAACACAAGCATAACTTTTTTCTTATCCATAAATCAGAATTTTTTTCTTACGAGCCACCAGGCCACCTTCACTCTGACCCAGTCGCGCTTAATGCGCGAAGGTTGCTTAATGAGTCGGTAGACAAACTCAGCGTTGTGGTCTATCCACCACTTGGGCGCGCGCTTGGCATTGCCGGTATAAACATCAAAACTTCCACCAAGCCCCTGATAGACCGCGCGATGGCGCTTGAGCATATCTGCCATCAGATACTCTTGTTTGGGCGAACCCATCGCTACAAACACAAAGTCGGGACGCTTGGCCGCAACATCCTCTATCAGCGCCTCGCGCTCAGCGTCAGTCTTCAGATAACCGTCGCGCGCACCTACAATTTTAATGTCGGGAAAATCGCGCCTCAGCCTTGCGACCGTCTCGGCAAACACCTCAGGGCGGCCGCCGACGATGTAGAATGTCGAGTCGTTGTGGCGACGCTCGATAATTTTGAGCCACAATTCACATCCGGCTATCTTACACGCTTCAGCTACGCCCTTCTGACGACAAGCCATAGCGATGGCCGAACCGTCGCAGTAGCCGATATTGTCATTGATCAGGCTGATCAGCTCAGGTCGCGCCTTAGCCAATTTCTCACCGTTGACAGCGATCAAGATGCCTTTGCGCTCACACGCAAGATCGATCAGATCTTCAGCCGTCGCAGCCGGGTAGACGTTGATTCCTCTTAGATTAACCGATTTCACTTGTCAAGTATGCAACTTTCAATGTAACACGCCGCAGAAATCAAGCACTATCTTTTCTCCCTCGTCATCAACTAATGACTTAAACGGAGTGTGAGCCGTCAGAAACACCACTATGTCGGCCCGGTCATACGCCTCGGCAGCGTCGGTCAGCTCATAGATGTGGTGAGACTTGATATTAGGTTCGGCCACAAGGATCGTCGCGCCGGTGTTGGCCTTGACCACGGCATCAGCTATATGCATAGCCGGGCTCTCGCGCAGATCGTCGATATCAGGCTTAAACGCCAGACCCATCAGAGCCACAACCGGCTTGCGTCCATTGTCGAGCTCAAAGCGCAGGATGGTGCTGATCACCTTTTCCGCACACCACTCGCTTTTATAATTGTTAATTTCACGGGCGCGGGCTATGATCTTGGCCTGCTCGGGATATGCCGACACGATAAAATAGGGATCGACAGCTATGCAGTGGCCGCCGACTCCGGCGCCGGGACGCAAGATGTTGACGCGCGGATGACGGTTGGCAAGCTTTATCAGCTCCCATACGTCGATGCCGGCCTTGTCGCAAATGAGCGAAAGCTCATTTGCAAACGCTATCTGAACGTCGCGCGACGAGTTTTCGGTCAGCTTACACATCTCAGCCGTGCGCGAATTGGTTGAGAACAGCTCGCCTTTGACAAAGCGCCCGTAGAACTCTTTGGCTCGCTCGGTCGACTGCTCGTCGACGCCGCCGATCACGCGATCGTTGTTGACCAGCTCGTAGATTATATTGCCTGGCAACACACGCTCCGGGCAGTATGCGATATATATCTTGCCGCGCAACTCCGGGCGCTCTGCAAAGATTATGTCAGCCATCGCCTCGGTCGTGCCGATAGGCGATGTCGATTCGATGACAAAAAGATCACCGGGCTTCAGCACCGGGATGACTGAGCGCGTTGCGCTTTCGACATACGACACATCGGGCTCGTGATCGCCCTTAAAGGGTGTCGGCACAACAATAAAAAACGCGTTAGCCTCCTCAGGCTTCGATGAGGCCCTCAGCATCCCTGAGCCAACGACCTTCTTCAAGAGCACGTCGAGGCCCGGTTCAACTATATGCAACTCAGCGTTATTGACCTTCTCGACCACCTTCGGGTTGACGTCGACACCGACAACATCAACCCCGCTGTCAGCAGCGATGATTGCCGTCGGCAAGCCAATATATCCGAGTCCTATGAAACAAGCTTTCATTAATAATATTCCTGCGATTATGCTGTCAGCTGACAGCCTTTTATTAATAACTTACAAAAGTAATCAAAATATCCCAATCTGCCAACTCCTACAAAATTTGTTGTTGTAAGAAATGAAGAATGAAAAATGAAAGAGCGAAAAATGAAAA
>CAYRFB010000026.1:5350-20382 GCA_964423485.1 uncultured Bacteroides sp. | reverse complement strand
TAACCATATAACCTCTGTCTCCATCTCGTTTATTCCTCGTTGTATTTTGCTCCCACCGCAAATTTTTGTGATTGCGGATAAAAACTTCACCCCAATAAATTCCAGCATCAACAGCAAGCGACAGACTTCTTATTGTCATCCTGCTATCTGGAATAGGAATATACTGTGGAAATTTAGCTCTTTCAACTGCATATTCTTCGGGTGAGAGTTTTTCCATATATATGGCGTGCAGAAAGAATTCACCGAGAACTTTCAGTGATTCAGGGGTATAGTCAAGGTACTTTCCACAAAATGCGTGATATGCATTTTGCAACTCGGATAAGCGCTGCTCCTTATTCTCGAAAAACCATTGTTGAAACGCTCTTAATTGTTTGGTATCTTGGTTGGTACGATCAAATGCTCCTTCTGGAAGATTATTAATAGTATGATAGTCTTTTAGGAAATCAGTCATAGATAATCATAGATAATATAGTCAATATTGTTTTCTTATAATGCTTGTAAAAGTTGTTTTGATGCGCCAACTCGCCCAGTTTCAGGGCTTCTAAAAAAATGCCATGTACATTTTTCAATAGCACCTGTTCTAAGTAGTTCTACATCTTTCTGTATTTGCACTTTTATTGATTGTGTTAAATAGGTGTAGCCGGTTTTTGCTTCGCGTGCAAATTGATCACTTACTAATTGATCAATTCGCCTCAATCCTAAAGTTGTATTCCTGTTTACTTGAGACTCTCCCCCGACAATTTTTTTAAGCATCATTTCCCCATATTCGCCAGTCCAGCCTATTCGCTTACCAGAGTTAGCCGAGGTCTTTACTGTTGCGCTTACGGCTTCAGTTGAAGATTCTGCTGAAGCATTAACCGCTTTAACAACTTTACTGGAATTGGAGAAATAACCGGCACCACCTGTAAGAGCTATGCTTGTACCCGCTTCAATAAATTCGGCCGTTTCTTGCGATACGCCAGCCGCTTGAATTGCCTGACTTGTAAGTGAACTGGTCTCTTGTCCTGAAGCCATTTGAGAAATCCCAGCTGCGGCAACGTCACATCCATGAACCATAGCGGCGATCCCCACGACAGCACCAACTCCTGTGGATGTAGCGGCTGCCCCACAAGCCGCCTCTGTAAGACCTGCAACTGCATTGATGAGCCCCCAAAGTCTGACATTCATATTATATCTATACCACCATTGGGGTGCCATACCATTAAAATCAGTAAATAGGATGGGATTACCAAGACAATAGAGGTAGGCGCTGAAAGAATGGTATTTGTCTCGAAGCGGATCAGGGGTGTGGAAGAGGGGGATTGAGGGGTCGTAGGTGCGGGCGGTGAAGTCGAGGAGGTTGGCGCCGGCAGTGGTGAGGTATTCTTTTGAGCCGAAGAGGTAGGGGTTGGAGTTGGTGCTACCGCTTCCGGCGGCAGCTGCAAGGATGTCGCTGCTCTCGCCCATCAGCATGCCGTAAGGATAGTAGTGATTGTCCTGCTCGACTGCGCCGGCGGCATCAGTCACCTGACGCACGTTACCCTGGTAATCCTTTATATAATAGTGCATCTTGCCAGCGCCAAAATAGCCGTTGGGCGTATCGATGCGCGTCACAACTTTGTTTCTGATTGTCAACGCGCCGATATGGTCATCGGTGGTCTTGTTGGTGCGCGTTGTGAGTAGAGGAGTGAGGCTTTTAAATACCTCGCCATCCCCCCTCCACCTAATGTCATTAATACCTGCAGTATTTTTCATCTATATCATCATTTGAGAAGTCTACTAATTCACAATTCCCATTTTCGTCATAGTATTTCCATACTCCAACCTTTTCATCGTCAATTTCAGTCTGCTCCCCAATTATTTCCCATCCTTCACAAAAGAGTTTGCCGTTATCATAAAACTCATAGCGATACGCCTGATATGGAAAGATAGATTCCTTGGTATAAACTTTCTGAGCTCCGATAAAATCTTTGTTTGGTTCAATATTTATCCTAAGGATAGATACAACACCATTGGGATGAAAGAAGATCTGAGAACCTTTGTATTTGCCGTCTTTAAAGAAAGATAGAGCGGCAACATAAGTCCTGTCATCATAGATTTTCCTGGAGAACGATAGATCAGGTCCATCCAGAATGCCATTGTTATACACAGATAATAGTCCTTCATTCCAAACCGCAACCCTATTCCCAATTGAATCCAATTGAATCCGGTTATTTGAACTACCATCGTTTTCAATAGCGTAGGATTGAATACGGGTCACTGAAGCAACCAACAATATCAATAGAAATATTTTTTTCATTAAGTTAGCATTTTCAAATTATTTACCTTAAAATTATTATACCTACAACATTATTCATTTGTTTTGGGGTATTAAAAATACTAATGAAAGAATTCCATTTTGAGTAATCGATCAACATACATCCTTCAGAAACGTATTTACCGCCCTGAGTTTTTCCAGTGAGATTACCAACCCCTGCATGATGAATGTTAATCCACGTTGCAGTGTTCCCGTTTTTCGGATAAGCTTTATTAGTCTCATCGAGTGTAACTACATTATTGTAAAAGTTTTCAGTCCCAACATCTCCCATTCTTAAAGCTGTATAACCATTTGGGCTATTAGGATGGTGTTTCCCTACCGCAGCTTCGTAGCGACCTGCTGGGACGGTCGAAAATTTGTCAGTATCAGATGGGTATGTGCACGCATCAAAATCCTCAGTACTGCCATCTGCTTTATATACAGTCGCAGTAGAAGTTCCAATGTTAAATTTACTATTATTGTCAAATTTACCTTTAGACCCCTCCCTCGAAAAGCTGATTGCCTGAACATAATGATCCGGGAGGAGTTTCCCATTGCTATCATACGCATCTTTAGGTTCTATCCATTCAAACCTAGGGTCTTCGCCATCATTATGGGTATATTTCCATTCTCTTCCATTCGGGTCGACTATATTTATCGGATCGCTGCCGCAATATAGGTATGGATTGAAGGGAGTATAGTTTCCTGCCATTGGGTCTTGGGTATGGAAGAGGGGGATGGAGGGGTCGTAGGTGCGGGCAGTGAAGTCGAGGAGGTTGGCGCCGGCGGTGGTGAGGTATTCTTTTGAGCCGAAGAGGTAGGGGTTGGAGTTTGTGCTACCGCTTCCGGCAGCAGCTGCAAGGATGTCGCTGCTCTCGCCCATCAGCATGCCGTAGGGATAATAATGGTTGTCCTGCTCGACTGTGCCGTTAGCATCTGTCACCTGACGGATATTGCCTTGATAATCTTTGATATAGTAGTGGATGCGGCCCGAGGTGATGTAGCCGTTAGGCGTGTCGCCTGACTTCACCGTGGTGACGAGGTCTCCGGCATCGAGCAACGAGCGCGTCAGTATCAGCCGTCCGCGGTAGTCGGTGAAAGACGGGTATGAGAACGACGCGGCACACAGTGGCATCAGAATCGCTGTCGCGACCACACCACATACAATAAGCATAATAAAAATTGCCGCCTTTCTCATATCAATCAGATAATACTAATATTATGCTCCAGTCAATACAATTCCTTTAAGTTCTAAATTTTAAAATAATCCAAAAGATTTTTCGTATATAATTTTACCTTGTAAATCAAATACAGTTATGTCATTAACGAAATTGTATAGCGCGAAGCTATAACTTTTTTCGGTTAACATAGAATCTTCACGCTCAAATTTTTCAGATCTATATATATAGTCATCATATGACTCAATTTCCGGTTGAAATCCTCTTTGATGGCTAAGGTACACAATATTGAATTCTTTGTTTATTATATTTTGAATTAGAGGTTTGCTATAATATCGGTCAATAACATAAATAGTATCCGGTTCTACGTAACAAATATTGGGGTAATCAACTGGTGTATAATCGAACTCTATATAATCTGTTGCAAAAGTGTCTGTCCTGCTAAAATAAAGTCTTGCTTGATATATTCTTTTACCATCCTCGTTATCACGATAATCATGTACTATTTTATAGTGTAAATTTAACTCTGGAACGAATCCGATATCACCCGTATCCGTGAAGCGTCCCACAATGACATACACCAGAAGTATCAGAAAACCTATGGCTATCGGCATAAGACAGCCCCATCTTATTCCTTTTGCGTAAGCATCAACCATCCGTTGGATTATTATCGCGTGTTGTGGATTCATTGTGTTTGGTATATTTAATTATTTAATAATAAACCATAAAAGTAGACGCATGGCCATATTCGCAGATATTATCTGATCTGCTTTATCTATGGATTTATTTAACATTGAAGTGTCTCTCCTGCCCCAAACCATACCATACATCTGGGCGTTTTGAGATGATATGCCTTCTGATTCAAATTTTAAAGTCTTATTTTTCAAAGATGTCTGTAAAGATTGGTAACTATCAAAAAAAGTCCTCATTTCTGCCCAAAACATCCCATGAGCACCGGCAACGTACCCGGCCATCATATTACCTATGTCTCGTGCGGAGGTATAGATTGGTGTGCCGTTTGAAGCCGTTCCCATCGGCATACCTCTGTAAATGTCGATTTTTTCAATTGCATTAGGTGTCCCGTTGGTTGTCTTGAAATCATAAGGGTGTCCATTCCGTGCATTAAAAGCATATGGAATCAAACCCGGAGTGTTTTCCCCTGTCATTTTTGCAATAAAGTCAATGCCACTATCATCATTGGGATCTATAAAGCTTCCTATAGCCCATGCCCCTTTGCCGTCATTGGCATCACTATTATAAAATGAAGTTATGACCGGGGTGACACCTATTATGCCCGTTTTCTCGTATTTCCCATCCTGCAATTCCACTGTATATATACCCAGATCGTCATCTTCAAGGTCTCCGCCTACAACTTTATAACGTCCGTCAGATTGGGCTGTCACCCAGGTGCTACAACCTGTTGGGTCAATTCTGTTTATAGGGTCACCGCCACAGTAGAGGTATGGGAGGAAGGGGGTGTAGTCGGCGGCCATTGGATCTTGGGTGTGGAAGAGGGGGATAGAGGGGTCGTAGGTGCGGGCGGTGAAGTCGAGGAGGTTGGCGCCGGCGGTGGTGAGGTATTCTTTCGAGGCGAAGAGGTAGGGGTTGGAGTTGGCGCTGCTATTGCCCCGGGCAGCGGCCATGATGTCGCTGCTCTCGCCCATCAGCATACCGTATGGATAATAATGGTTGTCTTGCTCCACCTTGCCGTTGGCGTCAGTCACCTGGCGCACGTTGCCCTGGTAATCATTGACATAGCGCCTGATGGGATATGTAAGGGGAGCTGTCATAAGAGGAGGGGGTTAAGAATTGAGTTTTCACAAATTTAAGGCGATTTTGGTGAATCTGCAAATTTTTGATAGTGAAAATTTAAGAGTGAAAAATGAAGAATGAAAAGTTTTTTTAAGTTATAGGTCATAGTGACTAGCGACAAGGGGGGTCTTGATCAGAGAGCAAGAGATTTACCTCAGCCGCGTTAGCGCAAGACTCGGCTTTAGCCGGGTGTCTTTGATTAGGCTATGACAAATTGCGCGTGGGCTTTGTACGGCCTTTGTACGGTCGTTGCTCGCACCGGCCGTACAAAACTCAGGCCGGGTCAAGGGATTGACTCAGCCTGTTTGAAATTCTGAATATATTATTGGTCTTACTTGTCGACGGAGATAAAGTCGCCGGTCTGGCTGAAGACGAGGTCAACGCCTGACACAAGCTCGACATCATAGCCGCGAAGCTCCTTAGAGATCTCGTTGATGCCTGTGCCGGCATAGTTGGCGGCTACATAAGTGTCGATAGCCTCGGGATAGAAACCGCTCGGGATTGTGCGGCCCTTGGGAGCGTCGACGTCAGTCCACTCACCGGCCTTGTCAAAATCGATCTTTGTGCCATCAGAGAGCGTGGCTTCATATTCATTGCCGTCAATCCTGGCCGACACGATTACTGCGTCAGAGAAATATTTTGTTACAAAGCCTTTGGCCGACTCAGGGAGCATACTGACCGCTATCGACTGGTCTTTGTCGTCATCGTCACTGCAGCTGACCATAGAGAAACCCATCACTGCCACCAGCAGCATAGGTAAAAATTTCAACAACTTTTTCATAATAAGTAATTCATTTATCAGATAATCATTTTGATGCAAAACGAATTATCCGCATCCAAAGTTCATCAAGCAAAAAAAATCTCACCTGCTGCGGGGTGAGATTTTGAAGATCATTTCATTGCCTTGAAGGCCATCGCATACATCTTCATCTGCTTGACCATCGCCAAGAGGCCGTTGCTGCGCGTCGGCGACAGATGCTCGCCAAGGCCGATGTCGTTGATGAAGTGAAGGTCGGCGTCGAGGATTTCGTCGGGGGTGTGGCCGTTGAGCACACTGATAAGCAGCGATATGATGCCCTTCACGATGATGGCGTCGCTGTCGGCCGTAAACTGCAACTTGCCGTCCTTGTCGAGCTCGGCGTCAAGCCACACACGGCTTTGACAGCCTTCGATAAGGTTTTGGGGTGTCTTTTTCGACTCGTCAATTGCGGGCAGGGCATTACCGAGGTCGATAATATAGCCGTAACGATCCATCCAGTCTTCGATGTCGGCAAACTCTGCTGCCAGTTCCTGCTGGCGGTCTTCAATACTCATCATATCGATTTTTCCTTATAAACTACATTCAATACGGTTTTGCCGACGGCGTCGAGCGTCTTGTGGCTGATATGCATCACGTCATCGTCGAGAGTGTGCCAGGTGGCGGGGAAGTTGCCCGTCGCTTTGCTGACGTGCTCGATAACGTCGGTGGTGGGTATGCCGGCCTTGGTGAGGAAAATATGGTCATCAATGACCGCGCCGCCCACTTTGTTGATAAACACGTCACCAAACCCGAGCGTATTGGCCTCGCTCCAGATTTTGACCGTCGGCGATTTGGCTTCGGCATGAGAAAACACTTCGCGGTGAAACTGCGCATCAGTGCCTCCGACCATATCGAGCAAGATGCCATAGACCGGACGGTCGACCGACGAATAAGGCATATTCTCTACCCAATACTGAGTGCCCAGACACCAGCTGTCGTCATTATTGACAAATCCGCTGGCCTCGCCATAATCCTCAGCGTCAGTAAACAAAATGTCAACTCCACACTCCGGGGCCTTTATGCCTAAATTTCTTGCTATCTCAAGTATGACTCCCACGCCGCTCGCTCCGTCGTTAGCTCCGGGCACAGGCAATGTGCGATTCTCGTCATTAATCTCCATATTGGCCCACGGGCGAGTGTCCCAATGAGCTACGAGAAGCACTCTGTTGAGCGCGTCAGAGTTATAACGCGCAAAGATATTGTTGATCGGGAGTTTGTCGCCATTAAAGGCCGTCACTACGGCGCGCTGCTCGATCACTGTGTCAGCGCCAAACTGCTTGAGACGGTCAACGAGATATTGGCCGCAGGCTTCGTGACCTTCTGTGCCGGGCACACGGGGGCCGAAGGCAACCTGCTCGACAATATAAATGTAGGCACTGTCGGCCTCAAATGATCCGAGCACGACAGGTTTTGAGGCTTCACTTTCTGTCTTGGCCGTACTGCCCGCAGCCCCTGAACAAGCACTGACAAGCGCCATTAATGTCAGAACGGCAGGCAGTATTAATGTTAGTTTTTTCATTTTTTTATTTCTTAGCGGCCACAAAGTTACGAAAAAGTTACAAACTCGCAACCATTCGATTGAAAAATATCTACATTTAAACTTCTTTAGCAATTGTCTACCTCACGGCTACCCTGACGGGGACGTGGTGCTGGTCGGTAGTGATGAAGTAGACGCCAAGCGGCATAGTGATGTCCATATCTCGCTCCACACGGTCAATGGTCTTGACCAGACGGCCGGTGAGGTCGTAGATGCGGCAGCCGGTCTGAGGCGTCGGGCAGTCAAAACGGATCAACCCCGGGAAGGCCGTCACGCTGAGTGGCTCATCGGCCACGACGCCTGTTATACCGGCATGACGCACGAAAACGACATTTGACATCGGCGAGCGCTCGCCGAGCCTTACCGACTGCACCGCATAGCTCTCGTAGTCGCTGCTGTCAAAACCCGTGATGGTCCATGGCGAGCCCTCTGCGAGAATCTCCTCGGTCTCCTGAGCGCCGTTGACATACTTGGTGCGGGTGATGATCCAGTAATCGACCACCTCACCGTCGGGTGTCGACCAGTTGGCGCTGTAATCCGACTCTGTGATGTCAGAAGGCTCAAGGGCCGTGCAAGCCGTGAGCACCGGCCGCTCAAGACACTCTCCCCTGAGATAAACCACCGGTGGCGCCGAGTCGAGATCGTCAGCGATGAGTTGCAATTTGGTCTGGTGGAGGCCGAGCTCATCGGGCGAGTAAGTGATGTCAAGCCAATAGCCGTCGGCGCGGTTTGACAGGCTCGCCGGAATCGAAGTGGTGGCGATGCCAAACATATCCTTGTCGCCGCTGAAGAGAATCATCGTGATGGGGCTGCTGAAATTCTCACTTCTCACAAAAAGCGACGCCTTGCCTTGCGAGCCTATGGCCACCTGACCGAAGTCGACTGTCGTGTCGGCGACAGGAGCGTGAAGGATCGCCTCTCCGGCGGGCGGCGTCGCCCCGCTGCTGACATAGAACGCCTCTCCCATCTTATTGCCCCAGATATACTCGGCAAGGTCGGGAAAGTCAATAAACGGATTACGGTTATTCTGGATTGTGTAGACGACCTCGTTGCGCATGCGCTCCTTGTCGCTGACGGCGTCTTCGCGGGCCCACTTCAGCAGCATATCGATTGACCACTGGTTGAGCGTGGGATAAGCGTTCTGCTGAAGCATATACATATAATTAGTGGCCCACTTATAGTCCTGATAGCAGGTCACCATATAGAAATATGTTCGCGCGAAGTCGCCCTTATACTCGTCATCAGGCTCAAAGACATAGGCGGCTCCGCCACCCTGCCCTGCTACCGGCGCTCCGACCTTGGTCACGCCGTTGTCAAACTTGCCCGGCGTCCTCACCTCGCCTAAGGGATAGTTGCTCTTGGCCTGGTTGGCCTTGGCTTCGCCGGGATAGAGATGGTTGAGATCAGTGTACGCCTTATAGTTTGTTGCCGTCGCGCTCGTGCTGTCCCACCAGCTCTTGGGGAATGAGTGTTCGCGGTTCATATACGTGCCAAACTGGATATAGATATTGACGTCCATATCTGAGTACATGTCCCACCAGTACTCCGTCTGGGGCCTTACGTCGGTCTCACGGAAATATGTCGGCAAGTTGCTGTATGACGACACACTGGTGAAGTTGCGTATGATATTATGAGCCGCTGTCTTGAGGTCGGCATCTTTCTTGCCGTTGAGCTCAGTGTAATATCCGGCCGGGATGTCGGCGCGGAGCGGGCCGGCAAAAATCGACATTGCAAGCGCTGCAGCCGCTATGCGGAAAAAGGCGTTCATAAAGGTCAATGGTATTAGTCGTTAGTGTCTGACGGCGAGCGATGGAATATCAGGCTGTTGCGCTCCGACGGGCTCACCTTGAGCGTCACCTGGGCCGACTCGATCAGCGGGATGTTGTGGTCGACGTGGCCTATGGGAGCGTTGTAGGCCACCGGGTAATCGTAGGGCGCAACCATATCCCGGATCATCTCATACATATCGGCGTGGTTATCATCAGGCTTGTAGTCAGTAAATTGTCCGACGATAAGGCCGCTCAGCCCGGCGAGCACGCCGCTCATCTTGAGCTGATAGAGTATGCGCTCGATTTTGTAGATCGGTTCGGCGATGTCTTCGATAAAAAGAATTGTACCCGGAGCGATGATGTCATAGGGTGTGCTGATCAGCTCGGCGAGCACAGCCACATTGCCGCCGAGCAGCTTGCCTGTCGCTATGCCGCAGCGGTCATAACCGTGGCCGTCAAAAGTGTAAGCCGGGCGCTCGCCGCGGAGTATCGCGAAAAACGAAGCGTTGTCCTCATCGTCGGGCCCGAGCATCAGCTGAGCGGCCATCGACGAGTGGATGCTGGCAATGCCGTTGACGGCCATAAGGGCGTGGAGGGCCGAGATGTCAGAGAATCCGGCAATCCATTTCGGGTTAGCCTTAAGATCGAGTTCTGACAGCCGGTCGAGGATATGAACCACACCATAGCCGCCGCGCGAACAGATGATCGCCTTGACCTCGGGGTCAAGCAGGGCCCGGCTGAAGTCGTCGTAGCGCTCATCGGCTGTGCCGCTATAGCTGCCTGACTTGCCTAAAGCGTGGGGCATTATCTCAACTCTCCATCCCTGCTCGCGGAGCACTTCGGCCGCGTTCTCGACCTTCTCGGGGTTGATGGTTCCCGCAGGCGAGCAAAAGACTATCTTGTCACCCTCAACGAGCGGTTGAGGAAATGTTACCGGTGAATTACTGATCATGACTTTATTTTGAGGTAAGACTGAAAAAATTGCCACATCGCGATGCCGGCCGACACAGCGACGTTAAGCGAATGTTTTGTACCTAACTGGGGTATCTCGATGCAGACGTCGCAGCTGTCGACGACCGCCGGGTCAACGCCGTCGACCTCGTTGCCGACGACAAACGCATATCTCTTACCCCCGGCGAAGTCAGGCTCGAAATCCTGAAGGGCCACACTGCCGATGACCTGCTCGAGGCAGCACATCACATAGCCCTGAGCCTTGAGCCCGGCTATGGCCTCGGCCGTGGTCGGGAAATAGCTCCACTCCACCGACTCCTCGGCGCCGAGGGCGGTCTTATGGATCTCTGGCGAGGGAGGCGTGGCTGAGATGCCACACAGCATCACCCGCTCGACTGCAAAGCCGTCAGAGGTTCGGAAAATAGATCCTATATTGTTAAGCGACCTCACGTTGTCGACCACCACAGTGAGAGGCATTTTCTCACTGCTGCGGAAATCCTCGACCGAAGGCCGGTGCATGTCCCAAATTGTCTTCTTTTTCATTTTAATATACGCTTAAACAAGTCAATATACTGTCGGGCGATCTTTGCCGACGAGTATCGCCCTTCGGCCACCCCGTGAAGCCACTCTCTCGACAGCCCGGCCGTCAGAGCCCACTTTATGCCGGCGGTGAGATCAGATGCGTCGCCTTTGCGGGCAAGATAGCCGTTGGTGAGATGGTCTATTATCTCGTCGCGGCCGTCGCCGCCGAAACCTACAGGCAGAGCGCCTGCGGCCATGCCCTCGATTAGGGTTGACGGCAGTGACTCAAACTTCGAGCTGGATATGACGGCTGCGCAGTGGGCATAAATGTCGGCCATCTTGTCGGCATCGCTGATATTGCCGAGGTAGGCATAGGGCGTCTTCAACTGGTCTAACAGCTTGCGGTCACGTATATTGCCGCAAAAGACGGCCGTCACGCCGCTGTCAGCGCAGAGGTTAAGCGCAGCGATTGCCGTCGGGAGGTCTTTGATCGTGTCGTCAAGTCGCGCGGCGCACATAGCCACCAGCCGGCTACCGTCATCGGGAAGGCCGAGCTCGGAGCGTGAGCGGCGTGGCTGAGGCGAGTATCGCTCTATCGGAAGGGCGTTGTTGATGACTTCGACTTTTTTATCGCGCAGCAGTGCGCTCTGACTTGCGCGCCCAGCGAGCCAATGGCTCACGGCGACAAAGTTGATGGCAGACTCGTCATAGAGCCGGCGCTTGATGTCGAAAACCTTGGTCGAGAGGTCGCGCTTGTGGCCGTGGCCGGCGTGGCTCAGAAACGGGCAGTCGCCGCAGATAGTGAGATAGCGCTCGCAGTCGCCTGCATGATGACATATGCCGGTCATCGGCCACATATCGTGCATCGTCCAGACGATTGGTTTGCCGAGGGCTGTGATCTTGCGTATCTCGTCAAGCGACATCATGCCTTGATTAAACCAGCTGAGCACCACTATGTCAGCATCGGCGATCCATTGATGGCCTGCCACGGGCAACCCCCGGTCGGCCGTCGACACCTTGAAAAGCAGCTCGCGATTAAGGCCGTTAGCCAAAAATATCTTAAGTCTTTCGCCCAGGAAAGCAGCCTTGTCGGCCAGTCCGCCCCCGATCGGCGTGACAAATTCGTCGGGCTCACCCGAAGCGCGCTTCACTATCATGCGGGCGTCGAGCCCTTGGGCTCTCAGGGCGTGAAGCAAGCGCAGCGAAACCACTGACGCGCCGCCGACTATGTCGCTGTGGTTGACGATCGTGACTTTCATCTTCTTAACAATGATGACAGTGACAACTTTTCGGTGCGGGCAACGATTGCCAAAAACACGATGAGCAACACGGCGCGCACCCCATAAGCCGCAATCCCGCTGAGCGGAAGCAAATACATGCCAAAGCCGTAGAGAGCGCCGGCTAAGACAAAGTAGAAAGCGATGCGTTTGAGCGGATATGCAATCGGATAACGGTTGCGGCCGATAAAATAGCTTGCGAGCATCATCGCTCCATAGCTGCACAAGGCTGCGACCGCACAACCCATATAACCGTGGCGCGGCACAAGCACAACGTTGAGCACCACGGTTATAGCCAGACCGAAGAGCGAGAACCACATGCCCCACATTGTCTTGTCGGTGAGCTTATACCAGAGCGAGAGATTGAAAAATATACCGAAAAACAGCTCGGCGAGCATAATCAGCGGCACAACCTTGAGGCCGCTGAAATAGTCGGAGGCGATAAAATACTTCAGAATATCGAGATAGAACATCACCCCCATAAAGATCAGCAGACCGAAGATGATGAAATATTTCATCGCATCTGCGTAGGCCTGCGTCTTGCTGTCGCCTTTTTCACGGGCCTGAGCGAATATAAATGGCTCATAGGCAAAGCGAAACGCCTGGATAAACATCACCATCACGATGGCTATCTTATAGTTGGCGCCATAGATGCCCAGGCCGGTCATAGCCTCGGCCTTGTCGGGAGCCAACGACGGATAGAGGAGCTTGTCGACAGTCTGGTTCATGATGCCGGCCACGCCGAGCACAAGCAGCGGAGCCGAATAGCGCAGCATCTCGCTCCAGAGCTGACGGTTAAAACGCCACGCAAAGCCCTTGAGCTCAGGCAGCATCATCAGGAAGTTGACACATGAGGCTATCAGATTTGACAGGAAGATATAACCGATGCCGAAACCGGGGTCATAGAACCACGACACCGCTCCCGGCGACACTTTCATAAGCCACGGACAGAGCAGCAGGAAAAACAGGTTAAGCCCGATATTGACTGCGATGTTGACCAGTCGGATGACTGCAAAGCGTATGGGCAGCTTGCGGTATCGCAAATAGCTGTATGGCAGGGCAAGGAAGGCATCTATCGCCACGCATATAGCCATAATGGTGACATAGGAGCTGTGGCCCTCGCATTCCATCACGCCACTGATCGGTCCGGCAAAAAGGCAGACAACCACTGCAAACGCCGTCGAACTGACCGCAAGCGACAGCAGCGCCGTAGAGTAGACCTCCATCGGGTCTTTCCACCGATCGTGGTTGGCAAAACGGAAAAAACCGGTCTCCATGCCGTAAGTCAGCACTATAAGCGCAAGCGCCACAACGGTGTAGACAAACGTCACCACGCCATACTCGTCGGGCAAAAACAACGACGTGTAGAGCGGCACCAGACACCAATTGAGGAAGCGCCCTACTATCGAACTGAGGCCATAGACGGCTGTGTCCTTGGCCAGACTCTTAACACCAGCCATAACGGTCTAACGTCAACGGGCGTTATTCTTTTACTCCATAAGCGAGGTCTCCGGCGTCACCGAGCCCGGGCACAATATAGCTGTGAGCGTTGATCTCATCGTCGATCACTCCGACCCAGAGCGTTGAATCCTCAGGCATTACGCTGTTGAGATAGTCAACGGCCTTACGCGAAGCGATCACCGAGGCGATATGGAGTCTGGCCGGATCGCCCTTGGTCAGCAACGCGCGATAGCTCAGCTCCATCGACGCTCCTGTCGCGAGCATCGGGTCGCAGAGCACGAGGGTCTTGCCTTCGAGACGCGGCGACGCGAGATACTCTATGCAGATGTCAAAATTTTCTTTCTCTTTGTACTTGCGGTAGGCCGAAACAAAAGCGTTCTCCGCGCGGTCAAAGTACTGGAGGAAACCCTGGTGAAACGGTATGCCGGCCCTGAAAATAGTGGCAAGCACGATCTTATCGTCGATCACCGGACACTGGCATTTGGCAAGGGGCGTCGTGATCTCAACCTTCTTATAGTCAAGGGTTTTACTGAGCTCGTAGGCCATAATCTCGCCGATCCTCTCAAGATTGCGGCGGAAACGCAAGGGATCGTGCTGGATATCGACGTTGCGCAACTCCATAAGATATTGACTTACCAGCGAATTATGTTCGGCAAAATTTATCGTTTTCATACTGCAAATACTTTAGTCATAATTATCAAAGCAAAGATACAAAACTTGGCCAATAAAGCGAACAATGAACAATGAAAAGTGTAAAATTTTCTCAGAAAATCATTTTTGAAAAAATAGAAAATTTGACCATAGACCCACAGAACCAGAGGATTGTGATAGGAGATAGTGTGTGGTGAGAAATGAGCAGAGCGCGTTAGCGCCAGACTCGGCGTAAGCCGGGTGTCTTTGATTAGGCTATGGCAAATTGCGCGTAGCCTTTGTACGACCTTTGTACGGTCGTTGTACGGTCGTTGTACGGTCGTTGCGAGCAACGACCCAAATTTGATCTAAAGTGCAAATGTACATATGGGTAGATGGGTGGGATGGGTCGTTGCAAGCAACGACCATACAAGTCCCCGCGACTGTCGTTTTTTCTGTGAATATCAATTGAATATAGGACCATAGAACCACTGTTATTTTAACATTCATCCCTCTGGGCCTCTGGTTCTGTGGTCGATAATTCCGGTACAAGCAGCGCTCGCCGAGGGCGAGCAATCTGTATAACCTCAGGGAGAGATTGGCCGTAGGTCAAGCCTGCCTGAGGCAAGGTCGCACCCCTCACCCCGCGCCAACCTCGGAGAGGTTGACCCGCCGCATAGCGGCTAAAGAGTGATAGCCACACGCAAGCGCCGCGTGGCGGCGCGCAGCTTGTGGTTTCAGTTACATCCCACCCCTTCCCTTGGCCGCATAGCGGTCAAAGAGTTACGCAGCTAACGCTGCCGCAGCGACAGACCCTCCCA
>CAYRFB010000026.1:0-5250 GCA_964423485.1 uncultured Bacteroides sp. | reverse complement strand
GGTCGCGAGAAAAACCGTCAACAAAAGCCCCCATCTGACAGATCTTGAAATGCTAATAAAGATTTACAACTCATCATCTCTCATTCCATAATCCCTGGGTAAGAAATCAGGGCAGTCAGGCTGTCGGAGTGCCTCTATGATATGATCGTTCCACTTAATTTTTTCGCCTTGGTAATACATATTTTTTTTATCCACTGCGTAGCCTTTACCAATATATAGAAATGTATTCGGATCTGCACCATGTATTCTAATATCACCCTCAAAAGTAATATCAAAATAATCATATTCGTCCATAATTTGTATACTTTGGGGATAGTAGACATATCGCTTGTCTTTGGCATATAACTGGTCCCAAAATTCATCATCGGAATTGATATTAACTTCAAAAGATTCTATATCAACGTATTTTAAGCAAAATTCAGAAGAGTCTCTACTTACTACTTCACGAGAAGTCCTGCCAAACTCTTCTTCCGTGGTTATTAAGCTATATCTTGGCATTAGGAATTCTTGCCAAAACAAATCCCAGTCTATAGAGTCTAAAATTTGTCGCTGCAAGCCAACTCCGTAAATTCTATCTCCACGAAGAAGATAATAACATGTCGGAGGCGCATTTTTGATGTTGACCCACATGCCGGCGCCCTCAAGATGGGATATGTCATGTGATACTTCGTTGGAGGTACAACCAACAAAGATATTAATGATTACGAATAGAATAAACGATAATTTTTTCATTGGATGCATACTCATCTCATTGCTCGGGCAATTTTAAAGCTGCCATTGTCTCCTTTTGCCAACATAGAAGTTGGGCCCTGATCTCTTCCCATTTTTCACCTTTAATCAGATGAAGCATATTTTTTGCACTATCCACAATATCTTTCATCCAACTCCACCCGGGCCTACTTTTATCATTCTCAAAGTCGATAATTCTTTTTAGTAGCATTTGTGCTTCACAATAATGATTTATCACAATATACGAAAAAGCAAGGAACTCATATTTTCGGATTTCGCTTCCCCAATAAATCAGAGTATGCCTATTTATCATATTAATTATTGTTGATATGCTGTCATAATGAGGGCGTTTCTCCAGATACTGCTGAATAGCGGGTAGGGCAATCTGCCAATCATCCCTTTTCCAATACCCTATTCGTTCTCCCAAACTGAGATCCATTTCAGTAGATGGGATATACAATCCTTGTATAAACGTGTGAACGGAGAACTCTCCATAAGGCCGGGGTTCAACACACAATCCATCGATTAAGCAGAAATCATCCTGCATAATCATCCTATATGCTATATCCTTGTGATGGTTAAGAGATAAAGTCTTTGCTATCTCAGAAGTGATTTTCCTTATTGTTGTTGCCATTCTCTATAATATTGAAACCGCGCAAGTTTAAATATTGACTTTCACAAATTTAAGGCTAATTTTTATATCCCACAAAATTATCCCACCAAAATATTAATTAATGAGGACATCGACCAGATCAAAATCGACCAGATCAAGTTAACATCTTTGGTGCTTTGCTAAGCAAAGAATTGCGCATCGTGAATTGTGCATCGTGCATCGAAAAATCGTGTCAACTTTGGAAACGAAGTGTTAAAAATTTGCATATTTAACTGGATATCACTAACTTTACTATCCAGTTGAAAATTAAGTAAATTTCCGCAATGGACAAAATCAGATTTGGTGTGGTGGGCACCAATTTTATTACAGATTGGGTGATCGAGGGGGCGCGCGAGGATAAGCGCTTTGAGCTTGCGGCAGTGTGCTCGCGATCGCGCGAACGCGGCGAAGAGTTCGCCGCCAAACATCATATCCCCCATGTGTTTACGTCGGTCGAAGAGATGGCCGCCTCTGATGTCATCGATGCCGCATATATCGCATCTCCCAACTTTATGCACGCCAGCCAAAGCATCATCTGCATGAGCCACGGCAAGCACGTGCTCTGCGAAAAGCCTATGGCATCTAACGCACGCGAGGCCCGCGAGATGATTGAGGCCTCACGCTGCTATGGCGTCACGCTGATGGAGGCTATGAAGCCGACTATGACCCCGCATTTCCGCTCTGTTATGGACATTCTGCCGCGCATCGGCACTGTCCGGCGCTATGTTGCGTCATACTGCCAGTATTCGTCGCGCTACGACCGCTTCAAGGCCGGTGAGTTGCCTAACGCATTCAACCCAGCGCTCTCAAATGGCGCGATCATGGACATCGGCGTCTACACCATCTATCCGATGGTCGCGCTCTTCGGGCGCCCCGACCGCGTGAGCGCGTCCGGGCTGCTGCTGAGTTCGGGCGTTGACGGCCAGGGAGCCGCCACGATGGAATACGGCAACCGCATGCAGGCCACGGTGATATATTCTAAAATAGCCGATTCGCGTCTGCGCTCTGAGATCCAGGGAGAAGACGGCATCATCTCGATGGACACCATCAACCGTATGGCCGAAATAACCCTCACCCCGCGCGCAGTCAACTTAGGCGGAGGCATGACCTCGGGCTCGACAACCGAAAACATCTCTGCCACGGTCAGCCACAACGAATACTATTATGAAGTCGCCGAGTTTATCTCGCTTGTGCTTGCCGGACGCCGCGAGTCGTCGATCAACAGTCACGAAGCGTCGCTGGTGACAATGGAGGTCATTGATGAGATCCGCCGGCAGATCGGCGTGAAATTCCCGGCTGACGATGCCGGTTAAGCTGACACTTGCACCGCGATGCCGGTGGCGTCGGTGATGCGCCTGGCTATAGCCTCGAGCTCCTCGCGGCTCACGCGCTGAAGGCTTTGCTCCGGGGTCTTACGGTCAATGGTATAGATCATCACTTCGCGGGGCGCGATCTTGCGGTAAGCCTCGATGAGGGCGTCGATCTCACGGTCGGTTGAGTTGTCGACGGCGATGCCGTCGTGCGACCCACGGGTAATCATCGTCTGCACAATCGCCTGGCCTTCAAAGGCCGCGAGGCTGTCGATGATATCAGTGAGCTCATAGCGGCTGTCGACCGGGCGGTCAAGCAGCCTGACAGTCTCAATATTGGCGCTGTCAAGTTTCAATATATTATTGTCAATGCGCTTTAGAGCGCTGACCACATCAGGCCGGTAGAGGCGGGTCGAATTGCTCAACACACTTATCTTGACATCGGGGAAATACTTGTCGCGCAAAGCTATCGTGTCATCAATGATGCCGCCAAAGTCAGGATGCATAGTCGGCTCTCCGTTGCCTGAGAATGTTATTACGTCGAGTGGCGCCCCCTCATCCTTCATCTTCTTAAGCTTATCTTCGAGCAGCCGCGCTACCTCTTCGCGCTTTGGCAGCCCGCTGCGACCCGGGCCCTGAGCGTTATAACCGGCCTCACAATAAAGGCAGTCAAACGAACACACCTTGCCGTCGACCGGCGAAAGATTGACACCAAGCGACGACCCGAGGCGCCGCGAATGGATCGGTCCGAAGATTGTTTCGTGAAAAAGCACCCTTTGCATTATCTTATATTTTTTGTAAAAATTCTTGTAATCTGCGACGTCAGAGCCGCGATGACCACCACCGCACCCAAGACGACAAAAATGTCGCTCACGGCGACCACCACCGGATAGACATCGATAGTCAGCGCCGCCGGATCGCCTCCGAGCTTGATCAATCCGAAATACTGCTGAGCGAGTGAGAGCACTATGCCTACTATTATGCCGGCCACGCCGCCGATGACAGTGATCAGGAAGCCTTGCCAGCAGAATATATTGCAGACCGCTCCGCGCGACAGGCCGAGCGACCTGAAGATCTGCGAATCAGACTGTTTCTCGATCACGAGGAGCGACAGTGTCGACAGTATGTTAAACGACGCTATGACCAAGATGAAAACGAGCATCATGAATGTCACCCACTTTTCGATCTCAATCATCCTGAACGCATCGGCCTGCTGCATCCTGCGGTCGAGCACCGTGAAATCATCGCCCATAAGCGCAGTGACTGCATCTCTTACTGCCTCGGCATCAGCGCCATCAGCAATTGAAATCTCAATCGCCGAAGCCTCGTCGGTGTAATCGAGCATACGGCGGGCGGCGTCGAGCGCGATGATGATGCGATCGTTGTCGACGTCGCTCTGGTCGACCTGAAGCACGCCTGACACTATCATGCGCTCGCTGCGAAACGAGCTCGCCGGGTTGGCCGGATTGATCCTCCCCTTGCGGCGGGGCAGATAGAGCTCGGCGAGAGTGCTGACTCCGGGTCGCAACCCGGTGCGATTGGCCACCCCGACCGACAGCTGCATGCACCCCACTGAGTCCAACTCCTGAAGGTATGCGCCATCAATAATCACACTGTCAATGGCGACGACGTTTTCATATCCGCGGCCGACGGCCTTAAACTCGACAGGTATGTTGGCATATTCGCTCACCAACATTGCCCTGTCTTCAATCACAGACACTGCGGCTTTGACACCCGGCAGCTCTGCAATCCTGGTGGCGAGCGAGTCACCCGCGGCAAAAACCTTGCCCGTGCGACCCGTCACCTTCAACTCCGGATCGATCTTAGACAGATGATCTTCTGACAACTTGCTGAAACCGTTGAACACAGACAGCACCACGACAATCGCCACGGTTGCCACGGCGACTCCGGCAATTGATATTGCCGATATGATGTTGACTGCGCGATGAGTTTTCTTTGAGAAAAGATAGCGCAGAGCGATGCGGAGACTCAGCAAGATTGCAACAGAATTAAAGGATTAAAAAATCGGGGGAAGTTCGGGCTCGGCTCGCTATTATTTTTCGAGCAGACGGTCGATATTGTCAATATAGTCGAGCGAATCATCGAGATAGAACTGGAGCTCGGGGGTCTTGCGCAACTGGAAGCGCACCTTCTGAGCTAATTCGTAGCGCACGGTCTGCGCATTCTTATTGATGCTTTCGATCATTTCAGCGCCCTTTTCCGAGGGGAAAACCGAGAGATAAGCCCTTGCTATTGACAAGTCGGGAGTTACCCTCACGGCGCTCACCGAGATGATGACACCCCTTGTCTTGGCTGTCTGTTGACGAAAGATTTCGCTTAACTCTTTCTGTATCAGTCTTGATATCTTTGCTTGGCGATTTGATTCCATAATCTTATTGTGTTTTATGTGTTACTTTTTGTTTGTTAGTTCATATTATTACAACACTGTTGACGGCGCAAAGTTAGCAATAACAGTTGGTACAAAAAAAAAATTACTCGTCATCACGACGAATAATCTTTTTAACCTTAAATCTAATACCATGAAAAACACGATGCAAA
>CAYRFB010000025.1:0-20640 GCA_964423485.1 uncultured Bacteroides sp. | reverse complement strand
GACAAAGGCAATCCATTTCTCCTTGTTGTTCTGGAAACGAACCACATCGGCCTCGAGCTCGATGGGGCGTTTGGCTACGTGAGGCTTGATTTCCTGAGCAGCGGGCTCGGAAGACTTCTTCTCAAGAGCCACGAGTACGCCCGAACGCGAACCGTCGCGATACACGGTGCAACCTTTGCAGCCCGAACGCCACGCCTCTACATAGAGATTGTTGACAAGCTCTTCTGACACATCAGCCGGAAGATTGATGGTCACAGAGATGGAATGATCGACCCATTTCTGGATACGCCCCTGCATCTTTACTTTCTCGAGCCAGTCGATGTCGTTAGATGTCGCGCCGGCATAAGGCGAGCGCTTAACGAGTTCATCGAGCTGCTCCTGAGTGTAATCATTGCGCACCTCGATGCCGTTGATTTCCATCCAGTTGATGAATTTAGGATGGTAAACGACATATTCTTCGAAAGCATCCCCGGTCTCGTCGACATAGTCTATGCGCACCTCGGTGTCATTGGGATTGACTTTGCGGCGACGCTTATAGACGGGCAGAAAGACGGGTTCGATGCCAGAGGTTGTGCGGGTCATCAAGCTGGTTGTGCCAGTCGGGGCGATGGTAAGACAAGCGATGTTGCGGCGACCGTGTTTGCGCATGCGCTCCAACAGAGCCGGATCAGCCTCGCCGAGACGATTGATATAAGGGTTGTCCTTTTCTCTTTCGGCATCATAAATCTCAAATGCTCCACGCTCTTCAGCCAAGGTGACAGATGAGTTGTAAGCAGCTAAGGCCAAAGTCTTATGGACAGTCTCTGAGAAATCTGTGGCCGCGGGAGTGCCGTATTTCAGACCGAGAGCTGCGAGCATATCGCCTTCGGCTGTTGTGCCGACACCTGTACGACGACCTTTGAGAGTTTTAGTTTTGATTTTTTGCCAAAGATTGCGCTCGGCAGATTTCACTTCGTCAGTTTCCGGGTCAGAGTCAATCTTGGCAAGGATGGCATCGATCTTTTCCATTTCGAGGTCGATGATGTCATCCATTATGCGCTGAGCTTTGGCAATATGCTCCTTGAAGAGTTCAAAGTCAAAGCTTGCTTCGGGAGTGAAAGGATTCTTAACGTAAGAATACAGGTTGACAGCCAAGAGGCGGCAACTGTCATAGGGGCAAAGGGGAATCTCGCCACAAGGATTTGTCGATATGGTCTTGAAACCGAGATCGGCATAGCAGTCAGGGACTGATTCGCGGGTGATGGTGTCCCAGAAAAGTACGCCAGGCTCAGCAGACTTCCACGCGTTGTGGATGATTTTTGCCCAAAGCGCCTTAGCGTCAGTCTCTTTGGTAACAATCGGCTCGCCTGAGATCGGATATTGCTGCACGTATGCCTTACCCTCGGTGGCTGCTTTCATGAAATCATCATCAATGCGCACCGACACATTGGCTCCGGTCACCTTGCCTTCGGTCATCTTGGCGTCAATAAACGCTTCGGAGTCGGGATGCTTGATTGACACGGTCATCATGAGAGCACCTCGGCGGCCGTCCTGAGCGACCTCGCGGGTAGAATTGGAATAACGCTCCATAAAGGGAACCAGACCGGTTGAGGTAAGGGCCGAGTTCTTGACAGGAGTGCCTTTGGGTCGGATGTGAGAAAGGTCGTGGCCTACCCCGCCGCGGCGCTTCATCAGTTGGACTTGCTCCTCATCGATCCTGATAACGCCACCATAAGAGTCGGGCGCTCCGTCAAGACCGATAACGAAGCAGTTTGACAGAGAACCGACCTGATAATTGTTGCCGATGCCTGACATCGGGCTGCCTTGCGGAACAATAAATTTAAAATCTTTAAGCAAAGAGAAGATCTCTTCCTCGCTCATCGGATTAGGATATTTATTTTCGATGCGGGCGATCTCAGAGGCTATGCGGTGATGCATATCGTCAGGGGTGAGCTCATAGATGTTACCGAAAGAATCCTTGAGAGCATACTTGCTTACCCAGACTCTTGCAGCGAGCTCGTCGCCTCCGAAATACTTTAATGACGCCTGGAATGCATCATCATATGTATAAGATTTATTTTCCACTTTAATTGTGAGTTAGTTTATTATTAAGGTCAAAAAAACAGAATGTCAGACATAAAAAATGCCTAACAGGAAGAACTAAAAAGCAATGTCCCCCATGACGATCGGACACGACTGCAAATTTCAAAAAATATTTTGAATGCACAAAATTTTAAACAGAATAAATATCAACATTAACATAAGTTTTCCAAAACAAAAAGTCAATTATTTAATCATTAGCATTTTAGCTATTTTATATTTGGGTAAAAATTTTCCAAATAAAAATGTTAAAGCTGATTATGTTGAAAACTTTTTCTCAAAAAGTTTTGCTGTGACGATATTAATATCGAAATTTGGAACCATAATGAACTAACTATACATTAATAAATATGGTTGCAAAAGATTATTTTTCTACTCGCCGAACAATCAGACAATATACAGATAAGAAAATCGACAGTCAGTTGCTTAACGACTTGCTTTTAGCAGCGTCCCACGCTCCGACGACAGGCAATATGCAACTCTACAGCGTCATCATCACTGAAGACGAAGAGATGAAAAAACGCCTCTCCCCCACCCACTTCAATCAGCCTTCGGTAATGTCGGCAGCTGCGGTTCTGACATTTTGTGCCGACTTCAACAGATTTGTGAAGTGGTGTGAGGCCCGCGGTGCAAAGCCCGGTTATGACAACTTTCAAGCTTGGGTATGGGCCGTGGAAGACACTATAATTTTTGCCCAGCAATTTGTCACTATTGCCGAGATGAATGGTTTGGGGACCTGCTACTTAGGCACTACAACTTATAATGCTCCCGAAATTTCAGATATCCTTGAGCTGCCAAAGCGCGTTGTCCCCGTTGCGACTGTAACGGTAGGCTATCCGGCTAATGAGGGTCAGCTGAGCGATAGGCTGCCGATCGAAGCAATCGTGCATAACGAGACATACAAAGACTATGACAACGAGCGCATTAACGCTGTTTATGAAGAGAAAGAAGCGTTGCCAGAGAGCGAGATATTCATTAAGGAAAACGGCAAAGAAACGTTAGCTCAGGTCTTTACTGACGTGAGATACAAGCTGGCCGATAACGAACACTTCTCAAAAGTGTTTGCCGACTTTATTCGCGAAAAGGGATTTGAGCTATAAACACTTATAGCTCGCCTGAATTAATGGCATTTTCTATCGCCGCTACGTCATCGCGCAGTTGCTTCTCGAGAGCAAGTCGCTCCTCGATGTTCTTGCAAGCGTAGATGACAGTGGCGTAATTGCGATCAATGCGCGAACCGATAGCCGTGAAAGGCATCTTAGTTAGCTTTTTGGCCAAGTACATAAGCATCTGACGTGAATCTGAGATCTCACGTTTGCGCGACTTTGTGAAGAGGCTGTCGGGATCAGTGTTGTAATAAGCGCAGACGTGCTCAAGTATCATCTCAAAGTTAACTTGCTTGCGGTTGATTTTGACCGCATTTGAAATGACACTCTTGGCGAGGTCGAGAGTGATGTCGCAGTTAAGCACTGTCGCGCGCCCGATGAGCGACACCATTACGCCCTCAAGGTCGCGGATGCTCTCGGTGACGTTGGCAGCAATAAATTCGATCACTTCATCTGACAACTCCACGCCATCCTGCTCGGCCTTCTGGCGCAGGACATTGCGACGCAATTCGTAGTCAGGCTTTTCGAGCTGGACAGACATGCCCCATTTAAACCTTGAAAGCAAGCGCTCCTCAAAGCCCTCCATATCAGCGGGCGCGCAATCGCTCGACATAATGATCTGCTTATTGTTCTGATGCAGATGATTAAAGATATGGAAGAATGTGTTTTGAGTTGCAGACTTTTTGTGAAGGTCCTGAATATCGTCGATGATCAGGGTGTCGATGCTCTGATAGAAATGAAAGAAATTGTTGGTCTCGCCTTTCATCGACGCAGCAGTGTACTGGCTTTCAAACAGACGCGCATTGACATAAAGCACACGGGCGTCGGGGTTGGTCTCTTTGAGTCTCACACCGATAGCCTGAATAAGGTGAGTCTTGCCTACGCCGGTCGAACCAAAGACAAAAAGAGGGTTGAAGGTCTTGACAGACGGATTATTGGCAACAGTCTCACCGATCGCGCGTGCGATCTTATTACTGTCACCCGCGCAGTAGTTCTCAAATGTGTAGCGAGGATTAAGCTGAGGATCAAAGGCCTGCTGTTTCTGAGGCTGGAATGGATTGGCGGCCTGAGTCTTGGCCTGGGCGACAATAGTCGGCGAAGGAGCCGATGTGCGGAGGCTGACAGTGGTTTCAGGTTCGTTCTTGATCTGATGATAGAAATAAGTCAGGGTCACACCTGTGCCATAAACTTTGCGTATAGCAGAGCTTAGGATGTCGATGTAACGCTCTTCGAGCACATCAACAACAAACGGCGACGGCAACATAAGGCGCAGTTTCTTGTCTTCGAAACCGAGCGACGTGATTGGTTCAAACCACGACTTATATTGCGGCTGCGGGATGTTGTCCTTGATGAACTGCAGACATTCATCCCATAGTTGTTGATGAGTTTTTTCCATTGTGTCAAATAGAATCTGAAATGAGGTTGTTGCTTTTTAGTATAGCAAAATTCCGACTTTTTTTTTGATAAAACAACGCAAAAATAATTTGTTTTTTTAGATTTAAACGCAATATTGTAAACCTCAACAGTTTAACACAAGTCTCGATTTCAGGGCTATCATTACGATTGCAATCTAAAACATATTTGACAAAAAATCAGATGTTTAACCACTCATCGATAATGTTCCACAAATGACTGATTAATTAACAAAGACGCGTGAAACCCCTATAAACAGATAAATTTCACGCGCCGAATATTGATGGCAAATATTTTTCTTATTTAAAATGATTTTAAATAAGCTTTAGAGGAGTTTTATGCTTATATATCGCTTGGGATTTTTCTTAATGTCGACAAAGAGCGAATCGAGACTCGAGATAGTCTGATTGAGATTGTTATAGAGCGCAGGATCATGAGTGAGCTTACCGACGGTCGAATTGGGATCGTTGAGCTGCTCTGTAAGTTGGCGGAGGTTTTCAGTGATTGCCTGAACGTTAGCGGCAAGCGAATCAACCGGCAGGTCACGCATACGCTCGGCGAGCACGGTAATGTCGTCGGTGCTCTTTGAGAGATTAGATGAGATAGATTTCACATCATTCATAACAGCCGGCAGCGAACCCATCACCTGCGCCAGACGATTAGAAGCGAGCTCAACATTTGCGGTTATTTTGTCGAGGCGCTGCATAGACTGCAGCAGGGCCGGATCGCTCACAACCTTGTTGATCGAAGTAAGCAAGGAGTCAATCTTAGGCATAATATTGCCGACGGCCGGAAGGATATTGTCAGTGACATTGTCCATCAATCCGCTGGCCACGACACCCTCGATCTCGTCACCTACACTATAGTATTTGGGGCTATGGCCCATATTCAGCTCGATAGTGGCAGTGCCCAGCACGTCAGTTTTGATAACAGCCTGGGTGCCTTCGGGCAACTTCAAGCTCTTGTTGAGGCTCATCTCAACCTTGACATGACCGGGGTTATCATATTCATAAGTAATCTCTCTTACCTGACCAACCTTGAAACCGTTGACCGACACCGGCGCCGAAACAGCGAGCCCCTGGACATTGGTGTAGGTGGCAACATAATAGTTTGCAGCCTTGAATATGTTGATACCTTTAAGAAAGTCAATGCCAACAACTAAAATTGCCAACGCAATCAAAACAGCGAGGCCGATCAGCACTTCCTTACGAAAAATTTTTTTCATTATCTATAATTTGTTGAAACGTTAATAATCTTGTTATTTAATTCTTGCGGTCGGCTCTCACATTGGTTTGCCGTCGCGCATCTTTAATATAAACGCTTTTGGGAAGCGTTTTTTCATCTTTGACAGATGTTTTTTTGCTTCATCCTGCGATTTAAACGAGCCGGAGTAATATTTATAGAACTTTCCGTCCTTAATAAAATTGACATCAGGCACACCTTTGATCTCGTGATCTCCGGCCGGAATCTTCTTACGAGCCGAGAGTATCTGGACGTGATAAGTCACACCCTTAAGCGGAGCTGGCGACGCAGAGGCCGATTCAGAGCCCTTTGCTTCGGCTGCCTCGTCGGCTTCTTTAAGGCTTTTGATCGAGGGCACCGCTTTGCCGACTCTCGGACCGTGAGCATCATTCTTGTGATGAGCATAATAAGTCTCAAACGCATTGTAAATGGCCTTGGCGAGCTTGTCCTTGCCTTTGTCACTGTTCATGAATCGTTCAGCTTCGGGATTGCAGATGTAATCAAGTTCGATCAGCACAGCTGGCATTGACGTGGCCCAAAGCACCCAGAAACCGTCCTGACGCACGTCTTTGTCAGCCCGTCCGGCTGTAGAAATGAGCTCTTTCTGAGTTGAGTTGGCAAACTCAATGCTGCGGTTGATATGTGAGTTCTGGTTGAGTTCAAAAATGATATACGACTCAGCTGATTTGGGGTCAAAGCCTTGATAAGCCTGAGTATAGTCATCTTCGAGCTCCATTACGCTATTCTCGCGCATAGCCACAGAGAGATTGTTTTCAGACCGGCTCATGCCAAGAGTGTAGACCGACGCACCGTTGATGGTCTGACGGCGCCGGTTGCGCTTGTCGACAGAGTTGACGTGGACAGAAATGAAGAGGTCGCCGTTAGCGTTGTTAGCAATCGTAGCGCGATCCTGGAGGGTTATGTAGCGGTCATCATCGCGAGTCATCACGATTTTGACATCAGGCATGCCCTCGGCTATCAGTGACTGCAGTCGCTTTGACACATCGAGCACAATCGTCTTTTCTTTGGTAAGAGCACCGACGCAACCGGCATCTTTGCCGCCATGACCCGGGTCAATGACAACAACAAAAGGCTGCGTTTCATCTGCCTTGGCGAAAATGCCGGCCGATGAAATCACTGCAAAAAGCAAAACGATAATATTTTTAAAGGCTCTTGCCATAGCTTTATCTTGCAAAATTAGTAATTTCTTGGCTAAACAGGGGATTTTTAACAGTAGTTTAGGCTAAATATGCTTACATTTTGTCCTTTTTGACAAAAATGCTTCCAATAAATTCAGGCGCGAGACGTTAATATAAATAAGGAAACACAGAATATATTTATGAACATAAGACTATCTACACATAATATATATACTTTGTTTTGTGCTGCAATTTTGCTTGTAGTTTCTTCTTGCAGCCGGGACAAACGAGCATTAGATGATAACAGATTTGCCGACTTTGCCCGAATAGCTGTCGAATGTATTAGAAATGGGGGCGATGTCAACATGGCAGAAGCCGAGATTTTAAATTACAGACAGCCATTTGAGGCGATGCTTGGCATTATGAATATCGACCCGGCCGCTGACGACGCGGTAGCTCTTTGGCTTGCTTCGCCGACGGTGACTGTTTTTGCCAACGACGTTGACTCGATACTTCCACCCGGCAACGAGATCTCAAACGAGATCGCCTTCATTAGCGACCAGGCTGCAAAGGAAGGAATAAGATTGCCGGTAAATTTATTTGCCACAGCCATTTGGGGTAGACCTCAGAGCATATTGTTTGCTGACAGCGTGATGTTCATTGGGCTTAACCACTATTTGGGGAGTCAGCATCCTGCTTACGCGGGCCTTCCTGAATACCGCAGAGCATCAAAAACAGTCGAAATGATGCCTTATGATATAGCTGAGGCACTTGTCGCAACTGCTTATCCATTTGATTACAACGATTCGACGGCAGTGGTCAACCGTATGATTTACGATGGTGCGCTTACCGCAGCCAAAATGGCTCTTGTAAAAGACGCTAAGCTTAGCGAAGCCTTAGGCTATGACGACGAGCAACTGCATTGGCTGATGAATAACGAAGCTGAATTATGGAGAAAAATGGTTGGATCAAAAATGATTTTTGATAGATCTTCGACGGTAGCTGACCGCTTGCTACTGCCTGCGCCAACAACTACCCTGCTCTCACACGACGCTCCGGGAAGAGCCGGACGCTTTATCGGCTATCGCATAGTTGAGTCCTACCTTAAGTCACATCGCGACGCAACTATCAGCCAACTCCTGTCACCTGAGTTCTATGGTCAGAGCAATCCGTTGGTCGACGCCAACTATAGCCCGCTCTGATAGAGCTTTATATTGAACTTTTCACATTTTTATCGCGTTGTTACTAAGCAACGGCGATAGATCGTTTCACTTATTAATTTTTACTATGAACGGAAATTTAAAGCAGACTATACTTTTATGTTCTTTCTTTGTAGGATTGCTGATCACTTCGGCAGGCTACAACCGAACATCACTCAATACAAATATCGGAAACCCCCTCCCAGAGATCACTGACGCAAAAATCAACGATGCCTTGCAGCAATGTGAGCGCGACGGCAAATATGTGCTTCTCTCATTTTGGTCGACTTCAGACGGCCAGTCAAGGCAGTCGGTCAACGACTACACCTCGTGGCTGCGCAACAATGGCAATGGCAAGATCGACCTGCTTTCAGTCAACTTCGACAAGTCAGAAGGCTTGTTTCACGAGATAGTCAAGCGCGACGGGCTGATCTCAGATATGCAATTTAATGTTTCGGGAAACACTGCTTACAAAATCAAAGATGAATTTCACCTCGACAATGGTTACGGTTCGCTCCTGTTGGATCCTTCAGGAAAAATAATAGCTCATAATCCGACACGCGAGCAACTTGACGACATCATATTAAGCTAAGAGCCGGCTGAAAAACCGGCTCTTGCTGTATGTCCTGTCAAGCCATACTCTTGGGATGACCTGTCGATGATGAATGGTCTAAATTAATATGAAATGGATTTTTGTGACCTTTGCCGGCGTCATCGACTTTCATCTTGACCTTGACTTCATCAAAGCCCTTGCCATAGACGCCGTTGACATTGGCCTGGGTGATGAAGGCGTTGCTGTCAATTGACTTGATAATGCGGAAGATGGTCACTGACTCAATCTTTCGGCACATAACCAACAGCACCTTCACTTCCTGCTTGCTGTACCATCCCATACCACTGAGAACCGTGCATCCTCGCTTGGCCTCATTATTGATGGCTGTCGCTATCTCTTTCCACTTGGGCGAAAAGATTGTGAACTGCACGGCTTGTCGGTTGGTGTTGACCACGAGGTCGGCCATATATGAGACAAGGAAGAGAACCACGAAGCCATAGACCACTTTGTCAATGTCGTGGAATAAAAGATATGATGACGAAATGATAAAGAAATCGGTGTAGAGCATCATGCGGCCGATGCTGACATTGGAGTGCTTCGAAACCATTGCGGCGACGATATCTGTGCCGCCGCTGCTGCCGTTGTGGACAAAGGTCAGGCCAATGCCGAAACCGCACATGATGCCGCCGATGACGATGTTCATAAACGGCTCGTTGGTCAGCGGCGCGTCAAAGAGTGGCTGGAAGATGCCCACAAATACTGATATCATCGTAGCTCCATAGATTGTGCCTATCACAAACTGTTTACCTACAACGCGATAGGCAATGGCAAGCAAAATGAGATTTAAAGCATACTGAGTGAATGCAACCTGAATGCCTGTAAGAAAGTAGACGAGCGTACCGATACCGGCAAGACCTCCGATCACGACTTTCTCAGGCAGGATGAAAGCACAAAAACCAAGGGCGTAAAGGCCTACACCAAATGTTATGAAAAAATAGTCTTTAGCGTTACGCCACACTTTTAATTTTAATTCACTCATATTTCTCTCTTAATTCTTGAGCCCCTGATGAGGGGCAGTCCATTTCGGGTGCAAATATACAATGTTTCTCTGATAAGATATGCGGCTAAACTAAAAAAATCTTAACTTTGCATTCAAATAATCTTAGCTATGTTAAAAAGACTACTATATATAATTTTCGTAAGCGCTGTCGCTGCAGGCCTTGCTGCATGCTCTAAGAAAGGCGCAAGCAACTCTGACAAGCCGAGCATTGCGGTCAGCATTGCTCCCCTCGCCGATCTGGTGGAAAGCATCTGCGGTGACGACTATGAAGTAGTGACTTTGCTCGATCGCGGTGCAAACCCAGAGACCTTTGATCCGTCTATGTCAACCCGTGCTGCCGCTGCAAATAGCGAATTATACTTTATGCTTGACGCATTTCCGTTTGAAAAGTCTGTCGGCGGGAAGCGTGAAGGCATCGTTAATGTTTATGCCGGCATCGAGCCTCTGTATGGCACACATAACCATAGCCACGGTCATAACGAAAAATGTCATCACGAAGCCGACCCCCACTCTTGGACATCGGCAAAGAGCATGAAGATAATAGCTCGCAACATCGCTGAGGCAATGAAGGTTTATGATGCAGACAATGCTGATAAATACAACTCGCGCCTCGTCAGTCTGCTTACGGCTATTGACAGTCTTGACAGCTCATTGGCCGCAACACTAAGCGATCTTCCGACCAGATCGTTTGCCATCTGGCATCCGTCGCTCGGCTACTTTGCCCGCGACTACGGCCTGAAGCAGATCGCCGTCGGCGAAGAGTCAAAAGAGATTTCTCCTGTAAGATTGAAAGAAACAATCACCAATGCGGTGAGCGATAGTGTCAAGGTGTTTTTCTTCCAAAAGGAATTCGATTCACGCCAAGCATTTTCTATCAACGATCAGCTTGGTGCTCGCATGGTAACGATCGATCCGCTCGCGCGTGACTGGATGGGTCAATTAGAAATGATAGCCAATGAACTCGCCGGAAAATAAGTCAGCAGCGCTGATTACGCTCAGCCATATATCATACGAACGCGAGAACCGCGTGATACTTTCCGATGTCAGCATCGACGTAAAGTCAGGTGATTTCATCGCCATTACCGGACCTAACGGTGGCGGCAAGACTACTTTGCTGCGCATTATGCTTAAGCTGTTGAAACCAGACGAAGGCACGGTTGCATATTGCGCTTCAGGCAGCGAGAATGAATTGCGCATAGGCTACCTGCCCCAGAAAAATATGATTGACTCACACTTCCCGATCAGCGTCGGCGAGGTTGTCGCTTCAGGGCTATTGGGCACAAAGTCAGTCAGTAAGCAGGAGCGTGACCGTCACGTCAGCGAGATGCTTGAGCTTGTCGGCATGAGTCAGCGAGCCAATCAGGCTATCGGGACACTTTCGGGCGGACAACTGCAGCGCACCCTGCTCGCCCGCGCAATCATTTCTCAACCAAGCCTTCTTGTGCTCGACGAACCGCTCAGTTATATCGACAAACGCTTTGAGCAGCATTTCTATGAAATAATAGCCGAGTTAAAACAGTCGACGACCATAGTGCTTGTTTCACACGAGATGACGACCTTAGCTGAAATGGCCAATCGGCATCTGATCGTTGACCGCTCGCTCCACGAATGCACCGCCCACCACCACTACATCCGAAGCGAATGTGAGTAGGCGGCGGGCGGCGAACCCCAAAAATTATTTATTTATGATGTCAAACCTCGTCTGCCTGATCAGTTTTTTGTGCAGGCGTCGATGATGTCGCGTCTGACTTGCTGAAAATCTTTGAAAGATATTTTTCCTGGAAGTTCTGCAACAGTTCCCAGAAGTTAGGCACGAACAATGTGCCGACTATAGCGTTGACTGCCATGCCGAATACAACGGCTGTACCGAGAGAGATACGGCTTGCGGCGCCCGCACCTGTGGCAAAAAGCATCGGCATAACGCCAAACACGAAGGCTAACGCTGTCATCAATATCGGTCGGAAACGCACACTGCCTGCATCCTGCGCAGCCTGACGTATCGGCTGGCCGGCCTTGCGGTAATCCATCGCATATTCGACGATTAGGATGGCATTCTTGGCCGCCATGCCTATCAGCAGGATGATACCGATCTGAGTGTAGATGCTGATGCTCTGACTCAGGAACATACATCCTATGATCGTACCCAAGATGGCCGTCGGAGTGGTGATTACCACTGCAACAGGGTCAGTCCAGGATTCATATTGAGCTGCAAGCACAAGTATAGTTATCAAGATTGCAAAAAGCAATACAGTCGTGATCGTGACTCCCGAGCCGGTTTCCTGATAAGCCTCACCTGTCCAGGCGTAAGAGAAGTTTTTGCCGACGACATCTTTCATAAGATTTTCCATCGCCGCGATGCCTTCCGACGAGCTCACGCCATCAGCAACCGATGCTGTGACCGCTGCTGTGGTATACATATTATATCTGCTGATCGATCCTTCGCCCAGCGACGGCGCAACCGATGCAAAGGCCGCAAACGGCACCATCTGGCCTTCGTCATTTCTTACGCTAAGCTTAAGCACATCTTCGGCTTTGGCCCTCGATTGACCGTCGGCGCTCAGATTTACCTCATAGACTCGCCCGAAGTCAACGAAATCATTGACATAACTGCCACCCATATAGCTTGAGAGAGCTGAATATACGCCTTCGAGCGTAAGTCCTTGCATTTTAACCTTGTCGCGGTCAATTTTAACAGTATATTGAGGCACTTCGCCTTCATACATTGAAGTGATGCTCTTGATCTCGGGAGTGTTGGCGACTGCTGCCTGAAGATCCTGGACAGCTTGCTTAATCTCTTTGGGACCAAGGTTGTTGATGTCAAGTATCTGCATCTGCAGGCCTGACGACAAGCCCAAGCCGGGCAACGCCGGAGGATTGATTGAGAAAATGACTGCCTCCTGAATGTCAGCCGTGAGCTCATCTACTTTAGCAATGACAGCGTCAACGCTCTGAGATTTGCCCTTGCGATCTTTCCACGGTTCAAGCACAACGGTGATAGAAGCAAAGTTGCTTCCCGATCCTCCGCCCAGCATCGAAAGGCCTGTAATAGATATGACATCCTTGACCTCAGGCAGTGTCTGAATCCTCTTTGACACTTCACTGGCGATGCTGTCTGTGCGAGTCAGTGACGCGCTCTGAGGCAGCTGGATCGAGGTCATGAAATAGCCCTGGTCTTCCTGAGGCACATACGAGGTCGGCCATTTGGTGAATCCCCAGAATGCTGCAAAGCAGATAGCGAGGAAGACCACAAGTGATACGGCCGGATGGCGAAGCATTTTTCCTACCATTGTATCGTAACCCTTTCGCGTAGCGTCAAAGCCACGGTTGAACCATCGGTAGATGAAAAATTTAGTCTGGGTCTTAGGTCGCAGGAACAACGCACACATTGCCGGAGTGAACGTCAAGGCATTAAAGCCGGAGAACGCCGTTGACACTGCGATAGTGAGCGCAAACTGTTTGTAGAGCTCGCCTGTAATGCCTGAAATAAAGGCCGTCGGGATGAACACTGACAAGAGTACAAGCACCTCGCCGACGATTGGACCTTCGAGTTCGCTCATCGCTTTCTCGGCTGCCTGACGTGGCGACACTCCTCCCTGCGATAGTATTCGCGCACAGTCCTCGACGACCACTATCGCATCATCGACCACAATGGCTATGGCAAGCACGAGGCCGAAAAGAGTAAGTGTATTGATTGTGAAGCCCAATAGCTTCATCACTGCAAACGTTGCAATCAACGACACCGGGATGGTCAACATCGGTATCACCACTGCGCGCCAGTTCTGAAGGAAGAGGAGGATGACAAGCATCACTATTATCGTTGTCTCCAAAAATGTGATAAGCACCTCGTCGATCGACGCGCTGACCACGTCGGTCGTGTTTAATATCACATTATAATGAATGCCTTCGGGGAAGTATTGCTGCAAATCATTCAGTTTGGCCGTCACGCGTTTGGCCACATCGAGTGCGTTTGCTCCCGGCAGCTGATAGATGCCGATAAGGCCTGCCGGACGATTTGATATGTGCGAAACGTTTGAGTAACTGCTTGATCCTAAATCGACTCGCGCGACATCACGCAGACGCAACAGCGATCCGTCTTCGCCGGTGGCAATGACGATGTTGCCAAATTCTTCGGGAGTCGACAGGCGTCCCTGCGAATTCAAAGAAAATTCAAATTGGTTGAGAGCTGTGGTCGGTTGTGAACCGACGCTTCCGGCCGAAACCTCCATATTCTGGCTCTGGATTGCCGTATAGACGTCCTCAGGCGTCAAGCCCCTCACGCGCATCTTCTCCGGGTCGAGCCATACACGCATGCTGTAGTCGCCGGCGCCAAACGCTCCGACCTCACCGACACCATCGATGCGGGCAAGCTCGTTGACGATGTTAAGCTTGGCATAGTTAGTGAGATACAACGCATCGTAACGCTCAGGCATATCGGTCTCAAGAGCGATAAACATTATAATATTAGTCGATCGTGACATCACAGACACACCCTGCTGCTTCACAGAGTTTGGCAGCGACGGTTCTGCAAGAGCCACACGATTCTGCACCTTTACAGTCGCTTCATCAATATCAGTGCCTGTCTCAAATGTGATTGTTAGTCCATAGGATCCGTCTGATCCTGAATTTGAACTCATATACATCATTCCCTCGACGCCATTGACTTGCTCTTCGATAGGCACACCAACTGTCTCGGCGACCGTTTTTGCATCTGCGCCAGGATAAGTTGCTGAAACCTGGACTGTAGGAGGTGTGATCTCAGGATATTGCGCCACAGGGAGGGTCTTCACTGTCAGCAAGCCGGCGATAATCATCAATATAGCCAGCACTGTCGCGAAAATGGGCCTGTCAATAAAAAATTTCGAAAACATCTTATTCTGCTCTTAAATGGTTGATAAAAAGAGAAATCATTTGGTCATATGAGGATTGACAGTCTCTCCGTCTCGGACCTTAAGCAATGCTTTCGTTACATATTTTGTGCCGGGAGCGATGCCTTTAGTCACGATTCTCAACGTATCGTTGACGTTCTCGCCCACTTCAATTGGTGTATAGACCACCTTGTTAGAGTCATTGACAGTGTAGATATACTTACCGAGCTGGTCAGAGCCGATTGATGCATCTTTGATCATAATCGCGTTTGGTTCGAAGGCATACGGCAGTGATACAGTTACATACATGCCGGGCTTGAGCTCGTTATAAGGATTCTCGATGCGGGCTTTGACTATCATCGTGCCTGTCGAAGTGTCGATGCTTGGAGCTAAGTAGCTGAGATCACCTGTATAGCTGTGAGGTAATTCTTCGGCAAAATCAATTGGCATCTTGTCATAATCGACCCCACCCACTGAATCTTTGAAATTCTTTACTAAATCAAAGTATCGGCTGTCTTCGATTGAGAAAACTGCTGACATCACAGCGTCATCATAGATCGTGCCGAGGGTGACGGGCGAACCTGCACCGGCGAGAAACGTACCGAGGTCAAACTCTCCGCAGGTCACGTGTCCGTCACATGGCGCCGTCACAGTGCAGTAACCGAGGGTTGTTCGGGCTGTGCGAAGCGAGGCTTCAGCCGACTTGATATTGGCCGCGGCAGTCTCCATTGAGTTTTTTGCCTGAAGCACTTCCATTTGGCTGACAGCATCGCTTTCGAGTGCCTCTTTCATCGCAGCATATTGACTGCTTGCATATTCATAAGTCGATTTTGCGTCAGCGAGGGCTGCCTCAGCCTTAGCAACCGCGTCGCGATAAGTCTTGTCATCAATCGTGAAAAGCACTGTGCCTTTCTTGACAAAGCTTCCGGCCTCGAAAGGATGTGAGGTCAGATAGCCATCGACGCGTGCCACAAGCTTCACTGCCTGATTGGCTGCGAGATAGCCGGGATAGGTTTTGTGTAGCACTACTGAGTCAACTACCGGGAGAGCCACATCCACCTCCATGGCGTGCATAGTTTCAGTTTCTTTATGTGAGCCGTGACAACCGCTGACAACCGCAGCAAGAGAAAGGCCAATCACTGAGAGTCGAAAAGTCTGTTTCATATATGTCTGTTTTTTTGATTTTTCAATTGATATCATTAACCCATCCGCCTCCGACTGCCTTGTAAAGATTTATCAGCGAAACTAATGCGTCTCCTTTAGCTACGATAAGCGAGTTTTGGTATTCCAACACGTTGAGTAACGCGTCAACGACATTACTGAAAGCTGTAAGGCCTTTTTTATATAGGTCGATTGACAGATCAAGAGTCTGGTTGCTGTTGTCGACAACCTCTCTCAGTGACTCCATATATTCGAGATCGTTGCGATAAGACGTCAAGGCATTGTCGGCCTCGGTCACCGCGTTGAGCACAGTCAGATTATAGCTGTCGATTTCGCTTTCGAGCTTAAGTTTAGCCTCTGCGTTTGCACTCTTGCGGGCAAAGCCGTCGAAGAGGGTCCACGATAGAGTTGGAGCAACAGTGTATGTTATGCTGTTTTTAGCAAAAAGATCAGAAGCATTGTGAGCTGAGGTGCCTATGGTGCCGGTAAAGCTTATCGAAGGCAGATAATCTTTTTTTGCGATGCCTACGGCGTCAGCTGCCAAAGCTATATTCTCGCGGGCGGCTATAACGTCGGGACGACGGTTGATTAGATCAAGTGAAATTGACTTGACCACGAGTTGTGTGTGGTCAAGGTGTTGACCCTGCTGGTCAAGGGTAGCATACAGATCGTTAGGATTTTCGCCTAAGAGCACTGCTAATGTGTTGATAGTGCGCCTGATTGAGGTTTCAAGGAGAGGTATCGAAGCGACTGTCGAGTAATAGACAGTTTTTGCCTGGGCAACATCGAGCATCGAAGCGAGGCCGGCTTTGTGACGGGCCTCAGTGATTTTTACGACCTTGAGCTGATTTGCTGTATGGGTTTCGGCTACTTCCATTTCAGCCTGATACATTCTCAGATTGACGTAGGCCGTTGCAACTTCCGCCTGAAGCGAAATTGTGGCTGCAGCACACTCGGCTTTGCTCAGCCTGACCTGAGTTTTGCTTTGTTTAACGGCTGCTGTAACCTTGCCGAAAAGGTCAACCTCCCAGTTCATCGTTGCACCGCCGTTCCAATAAGAGGCCACGTTGGCCGCACCGTGACGGCTGGCAATTGCGCCCGACTCGCGTGTGCGGTTATAACCGGCGCTCAGATCGATTTGTGGATAATATCCGGCTTTGGCAGAGGTAACTCCTTGACGCGCAATCGCTACCTGACGCATTGCGATTGAGAGGTTATAGTTACGCTCGGTCGCAACGTTGATCAGCGAGTCAAGCACAGTGTCGCCAAACCGGCGCCACCACTCTGTGTCGTTGCTTTCTCCGATCTGATCTTCCTCGTTGTAGTTTTCTGAGTCGACCGATGGTCTTACCGACTGATTCTGTTTAAAATTTGCGGGCAGTTCCCTACCCTTGGCCTGAAATTCGTCACCGGCGGCAGCTCCTACCATAAGCGCCAGTACGATAGCACATTTCAATGATTTCATATTATATATTCTACAGTTTTATCAGGTGATGATTTACATTGAAACATCAGCTTTAAGAGTTTTGTTTTTACATAGATATGGTAATTTAACATTATTTAGTGGGTAACTAAAAAATCAAAACGCCCTCAATATCTCTGCTTAAGATTTGTGATATCTCAACTTTATTATGTAATTTTACACTCGAAACATCTCATAATCACGTTTCACCTTCTATTTTATGACCTCTCTGTTAAAGAAAATATTTTTTGTGAGCGGCCTGCTCTCACTGATCTCCGGTCTGAATCTCTCGGCTCAGGACGGCTCTAACGCTTACAACTTCCTTAATATATCCTCGTCATCAAAGATTTACGGTCTTGGTGGCGTCAACATCTCGCTCGTTGACGACGAGCTTTCAACGTCTGACCAAAACCCTGCTCTGCTTGGCACAGAGATGTCCGGCCAGATCGCCCTTAACTATATGCACTATGTCGGTGGCTCAAATTTTGCCGGAATCCGATATGCTCACTCCGCCGGTGAGCATGGCGCTTGGTCAGCCGCAGTCCGCTATTTTGGTTACGGTTCCATGACCGAGACCCTCCCCGATGGCTCGATTGTCGGATCGTTCTCGCCTAAAGACGTGGCCTTCGGCGGCACATATTCTCACGACATCACCGACCGTCTCCGCGGTGGCATCGATCTTAAGATGCTCTACAGCGGTTATGCCGACTACACTGCCTTTGCAATATCCACTGACCTTGGCATCAACTATTATAATGAGGAGCGTGACCTCTCGCTGTCGCTTGTAGCCGCAAACCTTGGCGGCCAGGTCAAACGTTTTGATCAGTCATATGATCGCTTGCCATTCGACATCCGTGTCGGTTGGTCACAGTCTTTCGGCACCTTCCCTGTCCGCCTGTCAGTCACGGCGTGGAATCTCACCAAGTGGTCGCTCCCTTATGTCGAGCACGGCGACGGCTCAACTGACCGCGAACCGGAGGTTAAAGATTCGTTCTCATCAAATCTTTTCCGTCACCTCGTGTTTGGTGCCGATCTGATTTCAAGCGAAAATTTTTACATTGGCTTAGGTTATAACTATAAGACGCGCACCGATATGGCGACATATTCGCGTAACATGCTGTCTGGCTTCTCTCTCGCCGCCGGTCTTAACGTGCGCAGCTTCAGCGTTGGCATCGCTCTCGCTCAGCCTCACACCGGTGCAACGACGTTTATGGTCAACCTAAATTGCAACCTCAGTCAACTCATCAACTAACATTCAACAACTTATGAGCGATAAAAAAATCATCATCGCCATTGACGGATATTCTTCGTCGGGCAAAAGCACTATGGCTCGCGCACTCGCCGCAAAAATCGGTTACCGTTATATCGACTCCGGCGCTATGTATCGCGCAGTCACCCTTTATGCGCTTAACAACGATATGATCGATGCCCAAGGCAACATCGATCTTCCCGCCCTCGTTGCGGCACTCCCGTCGATCCGTATCGACTTCAAGCCTATGCCTGACGGCACTCAGCACACACTGCTCAACGGCGACGACGTCGAAACCGAAATCCGCCAGCTGCGTGTCTCTGACAATGTCTCTCCCGTCGCAGCAGTTAAAGAAGTGCGCGCAGCTCTCACTGATATGCAGCGCTCGCTTGGCAAAGACAAAGGCATCGTCATGGATGGCCGCGACATTGGCACAACCGTTTTCCCCGACGCCGAGCTTAAAATCTTTGTCAACGCATCAGCTGAAATGCGCGCCCGTCGCCGTTTCATCGAGATGAACGACAAGGGCGACAATGTCAACTACGAAGAAGTGCTCGCCAACGTTGTGCGTCGCGATCATATCGACGAAACCCGCGCTGAGAGCCCCTTGCGGCGCGCTGATGACGCCATCGACCTTGACAATAGCTATATGACTCACGAGCAGCAGGATGCCTGGCTCGAGGAGCAAGTTAACAAAGTGCTCCATAGCTGATGGCGCTGATTGAGATTGACAAGGATTCAGGCTTCTGCTTCGGGGTAACGGCCGCTATCGGCAAAGCCGAGGAGCAGCTCGCTTCTGACGGTTCGCTCTACTGCTTGGGCGATATCGTCCACAATAGCGACGAGGTCGAGCGCTTGCAGGCTAAAGGTTTGCGCACAATCACTCACGATCAGCTCGCCACGCTGCGCGACGTGAAAGTCCTCCTCCGTGCTCATGGCGAACCGCCGTCGACCTATCAGCTCGCGCGTCGCAACAACATTCGCATCATCGATGCCACTTGCCCAGTAGTGCTTAAGCTTCAGGAGCGCATCAAAAGTGCTTGCAGCCGCCCCGGCCCTCAGCCTCAGATCGTAATATATGGCAAACTCGGCCACGCCGAGGTCAATGGCCTCGTTGGCCAGACCGACGGTCGTGCAATCGTGGTCGAAGATATAGCCGGACTCGATAAAATTGACTTTTCGCGCGACATCGCTCTTTACTCTCAGACCACAAAGTCACTCGAAGGATTCCGCACGATCATTGAGGAGATCAAACGTCGCAAAGCCCCCGAGGCGCGTTTCGAATCGTTTGACACCATTTGCCGCCGTGTCAGCAACCGCGTCGAGCATCTTAAGCAGTTTGCCGCAGACCACGAAGTCATACTCTTTGTCGCCGGCACCAAAAGCAGCAACGGCAAGATACTGTATAATCACTGCCTCGATGTCAACCCGCGCACATATCTTGTTGCCAACGCATCTTACCTTCAGCCGGAATGGCTCACGGGAGCTGAGACAATCGGCATCTGTGGTGCGACATCCACACCGCGCTGGCTTATGGAGCAGGTGCGAGACCGCGCTGATGAGCTTGTAAATACCGAAAAACCGGCCGACTGAAGATGGACCGTTTCATAGCCATCGACGTCGAGACAGCTAACTTTGAGCCGTCAAGCATCTGCGCCATCGGTGCTGTAAAAGTTGAGAACGGCCTTGTCACTGACACCCGTTACTCTCTCGTCCGTCCCGAGCCTGACTGGTATTCGCGGGCATGCGTCCGTGTCCACGGCATAACTGATGATGACACTTACAATGCTCCATCATTCGGCACAGTCTGGAGCGAGTGGCAGTCGTGGCTCGAAGGTTTTACCCTTGTCGCCCATAATGCAGCTTTTGATAGCAAATGTATACGCGCAGCTTGCCGCGTCTACGGTCTTGAGCCTCCCGACTCATTCAAATGCACACTTATCGCTGCCCGGCGTTCGATACCGCGAGGTGTTTGCCCATCCAAGTCACTCGACTCTCTTTGCGACTTCTTCGGCATACCGCTTCTCCATCACCACAACGCGCTTGATGATGCTTTAGCATGTGCAAGCCTGGGTATCATCCTGTTATAATATTTTTACATAAAACTGCTCA
>CAYRFB010000024.1:8977-20705 GCA_964423485.1 uncultured Bacteroides sp. | reverse complement strand
ACGCAAGATTTTCATTCTTGAAAGAGGAGTTCGATTCTCCTATGGGCTACAAAAAATCAGAAAACGAACAAAGAAAACGAATTAAAAATGGCAAATCATAAGTCATCAATCAAAAGAATCCGTCAGACAGAGTCTCGCCGTCTGCGCAACCGTTACTACGCTAAAACTGCTCGTAACGCTGTTCGCAACCTGCGCAAGATGACCAACAAAGCAGAAGCAGAATCAAAATTCCGCGTAGTTGGTGCAATGCTTGACCGTCTCGCTGCAAAGAACGCAATCTCAAAGAACAAAGCTGCTAACCTCAAAAGCAAGCTTGCTCACCACATTGCAAAATTAGCAGCCTAATATCGGCGGACGCTTTTAGCGCAATGGCCCATTCGTCTATCGGCTAGGACGCAAGATTTTCATTCTTGAAAGAGGAGTTCGATTCTCCTATGGGCTACCTTAGGTCTCAGTGATGAGACCTTTTTTTGTGTCTGCGCGGTAGGGGGAGACTCGCGCAAAAAAAGTCCGACCGGTCGGACGGGTCGGACAAGTCGGACTTTTTAATCTGATCTTCAATGACTTATTTCGCCAGGCAGGCGTCGAGGGCGGCGGTGATGGCGGGGCGGTCGAGGTGCTGGCCGATGATGACGAGTTTGATCATGCGGTCGCCGTAGGTCTCGTCCCAGTCGCGCATCAGGCCGGGTTCGCGTTGCATAAGGGCGATAAGCTCTTCTTCGGGAGCTGTGGCATACCAGAAGCCCGACTCGGTGAGCTTTTTCTGACGTCCGGCCTGCTCGAAGAGAAACGACATATCGCGGTTATGCTTGAAGTAGACTATGCCCTTGGCGCGGATGATGTTTGACGGCCACTGCTGAGCCAGGAAACGGTCAAATTTATGGAGGTCAAAGGGTTGGCGACGATAGTAGACGAAGGTCTGTATGCCGTATTCCTCAGCTTCGCCTTCGCCGTGATGGTGGTGGTGATGGTGACAGTGGCAGTGCTCGTCATCACAGTGCTCGTGGTTATGGTCGTGATGATGCTCGTGCTCGTGATGATGCTCATCTTCGTGGTCATGGTCATGATGATGGTGGTGGGGATGATGAGCCTCCTCTTCCTCTTCGGCGCTGACAGCTCGCTCGATTTCGTGAACCCACGCTGCCGAGGTGGCAACTTTCTCAAAATCAAAGAGGCGGGTGTCGATGATGTCTTCGAGGGCAACGTCGGCATAGTCACACTCTATGATTTTTGCCTTGGGCTGGATGGCGCGGATGATGGCGCGGATGTGAGCGGCCTCGTCGGCTGAGACTTCTGAGATCTTGTTGAGCAGGATGATGTTGCAGAACTCGATCTGCTCGATGATGAGGTTTTCGATGTCTTCCTCGCCACGGTCGGGTCGCGAGAGGCTGTCGCCGCAGCCAAACTCATCGCGCATGCGCAGGGCGTCGACGACTGTGACTATGCAATCGAGGCGGGGAATGCCGTGGGCGGTGTACTGGTCGTCCATCATGCGCATCGATGAAATGGTCTGGGCGATTGGAGCGGGCTCGCAGATGCCGCTGGCCTCGATGACGATATAGTCGAATCGCTGTGAGGCGATGAGGTCGCTGAGCTGCTTGACGAGGTCCATCTGCAGGGTGCAGCAGATGCAGCCGTTCTGCAGGGCCACGAGGTCGTCAGAGCCTTGTTCCTGGCCAACGACGCCACCTTTCTGAATGAGCGAGGCGTCGATATTGACTTCGCCTATATCGTTGACTATGACAGCAAAGCGTATGCCTTTGCGATTTGTGAGAATATGATTGAGCAGGGTAGTCTTGCCGCTGCCGAGATAGCCTGTGAGCAGGAGTACGGGAGTTTGTGGTTTGGTGGTCATTATCTGATTAATTAGAAGTTTACGAAAATATCAGAGACAACGGGGAGGTGGTCAGAGGCGGTGTTTTTGGCCGGTGCGGGCACGAAGCACGACTTGAGTTCGAACGCCTCAGTGGGGTAGCCGAAGATGAAGTCGAGTTTGTCCTGAGGCACGTCTGCCGGCCATGTCTTGCGGTCGTTGGTGAGATTTTTCATCTTGGCCTTGATTGACTCGATGTAAATCTGGCCGTTGGTGGCGTTGAAATCTCCGGCGAGCAGGGCGGGATAGGGCGACTGGCAGAGTTTGTCAGTGACGAAGCGGGCCTGCTGCTTGCGCGTCTCGTGATCGCGGTAGTCGAGGTGGGTGCAGGCGAAGACGATCTTCTGGTCGGGCATCTCAAAGGTGCCGATCAGCAATGCGCGCGGCTCCTCGTTGCCGGGGTTGGGGAGTTCGAATTTCTCAATTTTTTCGGCCGGATAGCGCGAGAGGATGCCGATGCCGTAGTAGCCGGGACCGAAGTCAATGGCGCGACCATAGTAGCCGAAGAGGCCGGTGCGCTGAGCGAGCTCGGTGACATAGTTGAGGCCGTTGTTATGCTTTGAGGCGGCGCGGTTGGTGTTGACGTCGACTTCCTGGATTGCGACGAAATCGGGGTTGTGAGCCTTGATTTCAGCAGCGAGACGGTCCATGTCGGCGAGTTCGCCGAAGCGCAGGTTATAGGTCATGATCTTCATCTCGCGAGGTGCGTAAGCCTGATCGACAAGCTGCATTGCGAGCTCGGGCTCGTCGGTGGTGATGAAGTCGGCTCCGTGGGTGATGCAGTATTTGAGGTCGGCGGGAGAGTTGACGGTCCAGATGTTGACGGTCTTGCCGAGATTGTGCAAATCAGTGATCCATTGGGGGTTGGCGCGGAATACGCTGATGTGGTAGTCAGCGCCGTCAGCGCCGATGCGGTCGAGCGTGGCAGGGTCAGTGGCAGAAAGGAACTGCACGGGGCGGCCGCTCATGGCCACGAGGTCGTTAAACGAGTTGCGCGAGAAGGTGATGTAAGAGGTGCGGTCGGTGAGGCCCTTTTCGCGGATCATGTCGATGGTTTTGGTGACGGCTATGTCCTCGCGGCGAGGATCAGTGTGGGTCTTCATCTCCACAACGAGGTCGGGCTTGAGCCCTTTGGCCACCTCGAGATAGCTGTCGAGCGTCGGGAGGGGCTCGCCGTTGTCGAGGCGCAGTTGTGAAAGGGTCTTGGAGTCGGATTTTTCGATGTTGACGCCCTTGAAGTCGGGATCGTGGTTGACATAGAGCACGCTGTCGGCCGAAATCCACACGTCGAGCTCGACGGCGTCAACGCCGATAGAGTCGGCCTTGATCAGGGCGCGGATAGAGTTTTGAGCTGATCCGGGAGCGTTCCAGTAGCCTCGATGGGCGACAATCTGTGGGCGGCCGGCGGCAGCAGTGAGTGCAGCCGCTCCGCAAAGGACTAATGCAAAAGATTTTAGATCCATAATATGATTGAATTTTTTGATATTAAATTGTGATTTGCGTTTTAACAGTTGGTTGCGGTGATCAGGCTGATGAGCTGAGTGACGGTGTCGGCGAGATTGCGCGAGGCGTTGGCCGGGTCGAGGGCTTCGGCGAGTGTCACAGGGCCGGGTTGGATTGAAAATATCGCTGCAAAGCCTGCCTGACGCAGAGCAGGCGAATAGTCGACCGAGCCTCCGAGGGCAACCACGGGGATAGAGCGGCGACGGGCTGCGGTGAGGACTCCGAACGGGGTCTTGCCCATAACTGTCTGTGCGTCGATGCGCCCCTCGCCGGTGATTATGAGATCGGCGCCGTCGATGCGGCGGTCAAAATCGACGGCCTCGAGCACCATCTCAATGCCGGGCTTCAGTTTTGCGCCGAGAAGGGCGGCAAATGCGCCTCCCAAGCCGCCGGCAGCGCCGGCTCCGGGGAGGTCGGCAACATTGATGCCGGTAAGGTGGCTGACGACCGACGCATAGCTGGCCATGCCTGACTCCAGACGGTCGGCCATAGCTGTGTCGGCGCCCTTCTGGCGTGAGAACACGCGGGTGGCGCCACGCGGGCCGATCAATGGATTGTCGACGTCGCAGGCGACCGTGATCTTACATCCTTTAAGCAAAGGATTAAGGCCGGAAAGGTCTATTGAACTGATGCGCTCAAGATCAGCGCCACAGCCTTTGTCGGCGATAAGCTTGCCTTGACGGTCGAAGAATCTGGCGCCGAGAGCGGTCATCATGCCGACACCGGCGTCGTTGGTGGCACTGCCTCCGATGCCGATTAAAATGTTGCGGCAACCGCGCTGCAGGGCGTCGGCAATCATTTGGCCTGTGCCGTAGGTCGACGTCAGCAGAGGGTTGCGCTCGTCGGGCGAAAGCAGCGGCAGGCCGCTTGCCTGAGCCATCTCCATAATGGCCGTCAGGCCGTCGGGCGAGACTCCATAGCGGGCCACCACGGGGCGCAGCAGAGGGTCATCGACCGTGACGGCGATGCTTTTGCCGCCCCAGGCGGCGGTGAGAGCGTCGACGGTGCCTTCGCCGCCGTCGCCAAGGGGTATTTTGACGACTTCGCAGCCCGGCAGAAGATCGGTGATGGCTGATTCACAAACTTCGGCGAATCGCAGTGAGCTTATCGAGCCTTTGAAAGAATCGGCGGCAATGACTATTTTTTTCATATTAGCACTATAAGTTGTACAAAAATACTAAAAATTATTGTTGGCTTGGGCATCGTATTAGAATTAAAAGATATAATTTTGTAGCAAAGAAAGACTAAATGAGGAAACGACGATTTACATATATGCACGCGCTGCTCGGCGCCGTGGTTGCGGTGCTGGTGACAGCTTGTGCGAGTATCGGTCGCCCGCAGGGTGGTCCGCGCGATGAGACACCACCCCGCTTCGTGAGGTCAAATCCGCGCCCGGGTCAGCTTAATTTCAAGGGCAACAAGATCCATCTGACGTTTGACGAAAACATTCAGCTCGACGACGCCTTCAACAAGGTCGTGGTGTCGCCGGTGCAAACCCAGCCGCCGGCCATAAGCTCAAACGCCAAGGGTGTGACCATAGAGTTGCGCGACACGTTGCTGCCTAACACCACTTACTCGATTGACTTCGGCGACGCGATCAAAGACCTTAATGAAGGCAATATCCTCGACGGATTTGCTCTCGACTTCGCCACCGGCGACACTATCGACACCCTCCGCATCTCGGGGCTGGTCTTGGAAGCCCGCACTCTCGAGCCGGCCCAAGGTATGCTCGTCGGCGTGCATTCCAATCTTGATGACTCGGCCCTGACAAAACTGCCATTTGACCGCATCGCGCGCACCAATCAGTTGGGGCAGTTTACGATACGCAACCTGAAGCCGGGCACATACCGGGTCTTTGCGCTCAACGATCTAAACCGCGATTACAAGTGGGACCGCTCAGAGGACGTGGCGTTCTACGACTTCACGGTGTCACCAAGCGTTGAGGCCATCGAAGTGTGTGATACCTTCCTTCGCGACGACGGCACAGACTCGCTGGTTGTGCATCCCGGTGTTAAATATCTGCCTAACGACGTGCTGCTCACTTGGTTTAACGAAGGCTACAGCCCGCAGTATCTCAAGGACTACGGACGACCCGAGCGCCGTAAGGTGACATTTAATTTCGCTGCCGAGTCTGACACGCTGCCCGAAATCACAATAGCTGAAGGCCGTTTTGCGGGTCGTCATATCGATGACTGGGCGCTTGGAGAGATCAATCCGACCCGCGACTCGCTCATCTACTGGGTACGCGACACAGCGGTCGTCAACACCGACTCGCTGAGACTGTCGGTGAAATATCTTAAGACTGACACGGCTGATCAACTCAGCTGGCAGACCGACACGCTGAAATTCTTTTTCCGCGACCCCAAGGCCAAGAAAAAGAGCAAAAAGGAAGAGGAGAAAGAGGACTCTGTGATCACCGACGCTTTCGGAGTGCCTCAGCCTAAGGACTTCCTGAATTTCACCGTCAGCGGAGGTACAATCAACGTCTACTCTCCCCTTGTGTTCAAGGCCGATCAGCCAATCGACAGCATTGCGCCGGGATCGGTTAGGCTGGAGATCAAGGTTGACACGCTCTGGCAGCCGGTGGCAACAGGGCCGCTCGTGCCCGACTCGCTGCAGCCGCTGTTGCTGCGCAATCTTGCCGTCGACTGGAAGCCCGGCGAGAAATACAGAGTGCAGGTCGACTCGGCAGCTGTCTACGGACTGTATGGCGTGTGGAACAAACCTATCTCACAGGAATTTGCCGTAAAGGCGCTTGAGGAGTATTCCAATCTTATATTTAACGTCACGGGTCTCGAGGCCGACTCTGCAGGCGTGGCTCCCAAGGCTTTTGTCGAGCTGCTGGGGTCAGATGACAGGGTGCAACGCACGGCGCCGGTCATCAACGGCAGCGCTGAGTTTAAATACCTCGATCCGTCGACCTACTATGCCCGTCTGTTTATCGACTCAAATGACAATGGAAAGTGGGACACCGGCAATATCGCCGAGCTGACGCAGCCCGAAGAAGTCTACTACTACAATAAAAAGATGCAGTTGAAGAAGAATTGGGATATCGTCCAGACGTGGGATGTCTATGAGTTGGCTCTCGACGCCCAGAAACCCGTTGCCATAAAGAAAAATAAACCCAAGCTCAAGAAGGGCGAGCGACCGGATAACCGCAGCGATGAAGACGAAGAGGAGTATGATGAGTTCGGCAACCCGATCGACAGCAACAGCCGCTTTGACCGCAACGACAGAAACAATCTCAATAACCGCCGGCCCAATGCCAACAATTCGAATTTCGGGGGTGCCAATCAGTTGAGGTCGCTTCGATAACAAGACAGTGTACAAAAAGAACGTAACTAATATAAACTAATATGAAATATGTAATCTTAGCAGCCGGCTTAGGCTCGCGCTTCGCCAAAAACGGCGAAAAGAAACCGAAACCCCTTGTTGAAATCGAAGGCCAGCCAATGATAGGCCGTCTTATCGACATATTGATGAAACACGGCGGCGAACAGATCAACATCGTGGCCAACAGCCGTATGGGTGAGCTCGTGGAGTATCTCGAGGATCTTAAAGCCAAAGGCTATCCATTGGTGGTGCGCCCGATCATCTCAGATAACTCTTATTACAGCCTCTCAGAGGCCGCCGAAGGCCTCAAGGGTCGCTTTATCGCTATGACGGTTGACACAATCTTCCCAGACAAGGAGTTTGCAGAATATGTGCGCCAGTCAGAGGCGTTGCCCGATGATGCAGTGTTGATGGGTCTGACGCGCTTTGTCGACGACGAGAGCCCTCTCTATGCGCGAATGGGCGATAATGGCGAGGTGATCGACTATCGTTACGGCGGCGAGCCTTATGCTGAAGGCACGATCGTTTCGGCCGGACTCTATGCTCTTAACGACAAGGCGATGGAGACCGTGGCTAAGCGTGAAGGCTATCCCGAGTCATTGAGCGACTTCCAGCGCATCTTGGCTGCAGAAACCAATATCAAAGTGTTGCCATTCGAGTTTTCGAAGGCTATGGACGTAGACTGCCTCCACGACCAGAAAGTCGCAGAAGAGTTCCTCAAAGAAATCAACGGTAAGTAATGCACAATTCACAATTCACAATTCACAATGGCGGTGATGGGTTGACCATTGCCGCCATTGATTTTTCGGTCTGATTGTATAGAATTTACCACTTTTAAGGTGGTAAATTCAATGATTAGTGGTAAAATTAGGCTCCGCAGAATTAAATTTACCACTACTTAGGTGGTAAATTGGGAATTGGTCTGACTTGCGTGACAGTAAGTTATGATCTGACGTGGGAGAGGAGGGAGTCGAATTTGACGTAGCGGTAGACAAAGGTGCGCTGTAGGAGGAGGTTCCAGCAGACTGAGACGAGGAATGAGACGGTGAGGCGGGCAATGGTGAATCGCAGGTTGCGTGACACGCCCCATATGCCGAGCAGTGAGCTGTCGAGGCAGATATCGGTGAGATATTCGGTGCCGTAGGCATTGAGCAGCAGCGAGCCGATCCAGACCATGGCATATTTAATCACAACGTTGGTCACGGGGCAGTGGGAGCCACGGAAGGTCCATTTGTAATTGAGGGTGCAGTTGACGACTCCGCCGGCAATAGCTCCGGCTGCGGCAGCGTCGCCACCGCTAAGACCGATCCAGGCAAAAACGACAAACGAAGTGATGAAGTCGACCCAAGCCGAAGCCTGAGAGGTCGCCATCGCTTTGAGCACCCAAGTCTGGGCCTTTAATTTGCTTAAAAGTTTGCCTGACACTGTCTTACGGATTTGAGGATTGAAGGTTGATGCAAAGGTAGCGAAAATTTGTTCACGCTGCAAACATTCTCTGTTAAAAAGCTTTAGAACGGCCGGTATCAGTGGTCGCGAGAGATGATGTAGTCGAAGAGGTTGAGCAGGGCGTCTTTGATTTCTGACGGAGGGAAGGAGGCAAGAGCGTCGGCGGCCTCGGCGCGCAGGCGGTTCATCTCTTCGAAGGCATAGTCGATGCCGCCGTTGTCAACGGCATAGGAGATGAGGGTGGCGATATCTGCATCGTCGAGTATCTCTTTGCGCGAGAGCTCGGCCATCGCCTCATGGTCAGGAAGATCGGTGCGGAGCAGTGTGTGGAGCAGTGGCAGAGTGATCTTGCCTTCGCGGAGATCATTGCTGGTGGGTTTGCCGATGGCATCGCTGACAAAGTAGTCAAAGACGTCGTCGCGGATCTGGAAGCAGAGGCCGAGCAGGCGTGCATATTCGGCGAGCGCGTCGACTCTCTCATCAAAGACCCCGGCAGCGTAGCATCCCATCTTGGCGCAGGCTATGAAGAGCGAAGCGGTCTTGTTGCTGATGATGTTGTAATAAGCTTCTTCGGTCAGTGTGTGGTAGCGGGCATTGTAGATCTGGTCGATCTCGCCGAGCGACAGGAGCTTGCCGAGATGGCAGAGGGCGTCGATGATGCGGATGTCGCCGGTCGAAATAGCCTGCTGCATGGCACAAGACACGAAATAATCGCCGACCAGGACGGCGATATGGTTGTCCCAGATCGAATTGATGGTCGGCCGGTTGCGGCGGGTCTTCGAGTCATCGACAACGTCGTCGTGGATGAGAGTGGCGTTGTGGAGCAGCTCGACGGCGGCGGCAGCGGCGATAGTGTTGTCGTTAGGCTCGCCGAAGAGCTTGGAGCACAGAATGACAATGACGGGTCTGATCTGCTTGCCCTTAGAGCTAAGCTGAGCCTCGACGACCTTGTTCATCAACAAGTTGGATGTCGAAAGCTGAGCGCTCATCTGTTGGTTGAGCTTTCTCAGCTCAGGCGCGATAGTGTTATGTATACCTTCGAGAATTGTCATATATAGTGCTTACAAGGTGCAAAGGTAGTAACTTTTTTTGATGGAACGACGGATTCTTAGTAATTTTAGCCATTGAAAATACAGAAGACCGCAATTATGGAAGAAAAAAAATTATTTTTGCTTGACGCATACGCCCTTATCTACCGGGCTTATTATGCCTTGATACGTTCGCCGCGAATCACATCATCGGGCTTTAACACCTCGGCCATATTCGGCTTCTGTAACACTCTCGACGAGATACTCAGAAAAGAGGCTCCCGACTATATCGCCGTGTGCTTTGATCCGCCCGGCGGCCACACCTTCCGTCACGAGATCTATCCTGAGTATAAGGCTCAGCGCGACAAACAGCCCGAGGACATAACGCTCTCGGTGCCTTATATCAAGCGCATACTTGAAGCTTACCGCATCCCGATCATCGAGATGCCGCGATTTGAGGCCGACGACGTGATCGGCTCGCTCGCCGTTCTCGCCGAGAAAGAAGGATTTACCACCTATATGATGACGCCTGACAAGGATTATGGGCAGCTCGTCGACAAGCATACGTTTATGTATCGGCCGGCACTCAAAGGCCAGGGCTTCGAGATCAGGGGCCCGAAGGAGGTATGTGAGCGCTATGGCATCTCATCGCCGCGTCAGGTGATCGATCTGCTCGCCCTCGAGGGGGATGCGAGCGACAATGTGCCCGGCTGCCCTGGCGTAGGTGAGAAGACCGCTGCAAAGCTCATAGCGGAGTGGGGCAGCGTCGAAAACCTGCTCGACAATGCCGATCAGCTCAAGGGAGCGTTGCGCACCAAAATCAGCGACAACGCCGAGCAGATACGCTTCTCGAAGTTTCTTGTGACGATCAAGACCGATGTGCCGCTCGACGTGACTCCCGATATGCTTGCGCGCAAAGAGCCCGATGTGGAGGCGCTTGTGGCTGTATATGACGAACTCGAGTTCAAGACCTTTGCCGCGCGGCTAAAGTCGGCAGTAGAGCCGGTGCGTCAGGAGGCGTCGCCGATGGGTTCGCTCTTTGACCTCGACGATGATGACGCCGCGCCAGAATCTCAGCCCGGAGTTAAAGTCAGGGAGATCACAGATCTCGGCGAACTGTCGGAGTTCCTTAGCAAGGCTGCCAAACGCGAAATGATAGGTATGTCGCTGATCGTCAATGGTGATGAAGCGATGACCGCACAGTGGGTAGGCATAGCCTTGAACATCGATGACGATGAGAGCATCTATGTGTCGCTCCCTCCGGCCGGAATGGGTCGCGAAGAGCTGATGGCCACGCTCGCGCCTGCATTTGCCTCTGACGCGACAATCGTATCGGCCGATATCAAGCGCGATATATTGCTTTTGCGACGGGAGAATGTGGCGTTCAGCTGCCGCTTTATCGACGTGGCTGTAGCACACTATATATTGTCGCCCGAGACTAACCACCGTCCCGTGAGCCTCGCTGCAGCTTATCTGAAGCGCAAGGCTCTCGACTATGAGCTCACGCCGGCCGACATCAAGGCCTCCTACGCGGCCGATCCCCGGAGGCCGATGGCCGTGTGCGCCGAGACCGCGTTGCTTGTCAGACTGTTGGCGCCGGTACTTTTGACAGAGATCGAGCGTCAAGGTCAGAGCCATCTGCTCGACAAGATCGAATTTCCTTTTGTCAGAGTGTTGGCTGACATGGAGTGGGAGGGCGTGAGGATTGACGTTGCAGAGTTGGCTGCGCAGTCGCGCAAACTCACAAGGCGCCTTGTCGGCCTCGAACAAAAGGTGTATGATCTTGCCGGCCAAGAATTTAATATCGGTTCGCCGATGCAGGTCGGCGAAGTGCTCTTTGGCAAGCTTCAGATTGACCCGTCGGCCAAGAAGACCAAGCGCGGAGCGTGGTCGACGACCGAGGAGGTGCTCGAGAAATATCGCAACACCCATCCGATCGTAGGCCTTATACTTGAGATACGCGGCCTGAAAAAACTTCTCGCCACTTATGTCGATCCCCTCCCAAAGCTGATCAATCCGCAGACAGGTAAAATCCACACTACTTTCAATCAGACCGTTACCGCTACCGGACGCATATCATCGACCAATCCCAATCTCCAGAACATACCCATCCGCACTGATGAAGGGCGCGAGATACGCCGGGCGTTTATCCCTGACAGGGGCGACCTGATGATGAGCGCCGACTACTCGCAGATCGAGCTGAGGCTCATGGCTCATCTGAGCGGCGACCCCGTGATGATCGAAGCCTTTGTCGAGCATCAGGACATACACCGCGCGACGGCAGCCAAGATCTATCACCTTGCGCCCGAAGAGGTCACTGACAATCAGCGCCGTGCGGCAAAGACGGCCAATTTCGGCATCATCTACGGAATCTCGGCCTTTGGCTTGTCAGAGCGTCTTGCGATACCTCGCGCTGAGGCCAAGAGCCTGATAGAAGGCTATCTGCGCACTTATCCCGGCGTGGCGCAGTATATGAAGGATATTGTCGAAGAGGCGCGTCGCGACGGTTTTGTGAGCACGATCATGGACCGCAAGCGCTTCCTGC
>CAYRFB010000024.1:0-8967 GCA_964423485.1 uncultured Bacteroides sp. | reverse complement strand
GGCTCTGCGGCCGACATCATCAAGATTGCCATGATCGATATCGACCGCGAAATCAAAAAGCGAGGCCTCAAGTCGAGGATGATACTTCAGGTCCACGACGAACTGGTGTTTAACGTCGTGCCCAGCGAGCTTGATGAGCTTAATGAGCTTGTGGTCAGGCTGATGATGGGTGCTTTCGCGGGCAAGGTGCCCTTGGAGGTCGGTGTAGGTGTCGGGGCTAACTGGTTAGAGGCGCATTAAAAATTGACGAACGACTAAACTTTTTTTTACAAAATTTGTAATATTTATACACAAATGTTGGTTTATCAACATTTATGTATTAAATTTGCATCTACAAAAAAAATCGATAGTCTTTAGTCACTGAAATGGATAAGCAACTTGACCAAACCATAAACGAGCCGGTAGCCACTCAGACCGAAAACGAAAATAACAACAACAGTCGGGCCAAATTCAACAAATTTGCCCTCATTGCCATCCTGTTGGCTGTGGCCGCCTGGGTGATCCTGTCGTTCAACGGCAAGATTGCGCTTTGTGTGAGCGGTGTGTCGTTTGTGTCAGGATGTTTTGGCCTTAAAGCGTCGACGCGCACGTGGCGCAACACAGCGACCACGGCCCTTGTGGCCTCGGGTGTGCTTTTAGTGGTGCTCGCAGCCTTTATGATAGTGATGGACTATGGCCTGAGGGCAATCTGAAAAAATTGAGTTATAATTCTTATTCTCCGAGCAGATCGGGGCGGAGGCGGCGCGTGCGTTCAAGTGATTGCTCGTGGCGCCAATCGTCTATTTTAGCCTGATGGCCCGAGAGGAGGATTTCAGGCACATCCCAACCGCGGTAGCTCGCCGGGCGCGTGTAGATCGGAGGCTCGAGCAGATTGTCCTGAAACGAGTCGGTCAGGGCGCTCTGTTCATCGCCGATCACTCCGGGCAGCAGCCTGACTATGGCGTCGGTGATGATGATGGCGGGCAGCTCGCCGCCGGTCAGCACATAGTCGCCGATCGAAATTTCGCGGGTGATCAGATGCTCGCGGATGCGGTAGTCGACGCCTTTGTAGTGGCCGCAAAGGATAATGATATTTTCAAGCATTGACATCTGGTTGGCGATGTGCTGGTCGAACACTTCGCCGTCGGGGGCTGTGAAGATGACTTCATCATAGCTACGCTGCTCCTTCAGGGCCGAGATGCAACGGTCGACCGGCTCCACCTGGATGACCATGCCCGCGTCGCCGCCGAAAGGGTAGTCGTCGACCTTGCGGTGACGGTTGGTGGTGTAGTCGCGGAGGTTATGGACGGCGATGTCGACAAGCCCCTTGTCTTGGGCCCGTTTCAAAATCGAGCAGCCAAGCGGAGAGTCAAACATCTCGGGGAGGACGGTGATAATATCTATGCGCATTGTATAATCCTTTTTTGCAAGTGCAAATTTAACGAAAAAATCGTACATTTGCAGCATTGCCGCGGGGAACTATCGGCTCACGGCTTTTGTTAAACAATAAAACATATATGGATTATGAAAAAATCAACAGTACTTTTGGCAGCGGCGTTTATCGCCCTGGGCTTGGTGGTGCTCGGTTTTGCGCTTAAGGCGGGCATTGACAATTTCAGTGACCGCGACCGCGATGTGACCGTGCGCGGCCTCTGCGAGCGTCAGGTGATGGCCAATAAGGTGACCTGGCCTATCGTGACAAAGGAGATGGGCAACGATCTGGTGTCGATCTACGACAAAATCCAGTCAAGCAACGCTGCGATCATCAACTTCCTCAAGTCAAACGGCATCGAGGAGAGCGAAATTTCGGTCAATCCGCCGGCAGTCACCGACCGTCTGGCCGACAGCTACAACGCCGAGAGCGTGAGGGTGCGTTACAACGTAACGAATGTCATCGTCGTAACGTCGTCGAAAGTCGATCAGGTGCGCAAGCTCATCGACCGTCAGACTGACCTGATGAAGCAGGGCGTCGCGGTCATTGCCGGCAACTATCAGTATCAGACCACTTATGAGTATACCGACCTCAACACGATCAAGCCCGAGATGATAGCCGAGGCCACCCGCAATGCGCGCGAGGCCGCAGCTAAGTTTGCAGCCGACTCAGAGAGTCATCTCGGCAAGATCAAGACGGCCCGCCAGGGACAGTTCACCATCGAAGACCGCGACCAGTATACGCCCTACATCAAAAACATCCGCGTGGTCACCTCGATCGACTACTATCTCGAAGACTAAACAGTCATACAAACAGTCATAACGCAATCATAGGCCTTTTCTTTTTTGCATTATTAAAAGAAAAGGCCTAAATTTGCATATATGGAACATTATATTGTATCAGCCCGAAAATACAGGCCATCGACCTTTGCGTCAGTGGTCGGGCAGCCGGCGCTGACATCCACTTTGAAAAATGCCATCGCCACCGACCGTCTGGCCCACGCATACCTCTTCTGCGGGTCGCGCGGAGTCGGCAAGACGTCGTGTGCGCGCATTTTTGCAAAGACAATCAACTGTCAGAACCCCGGACCTGACGGCGAAGCCTGCAACTGTTGCGATTCGTGCAACGATTTCAACGAAGGACGCTCGCTCAATATAGTCGAGCTTGACGCTGCGTCGCATAACGGCGTTGAAGACATCCGCTCGATGATCGAGCAGGTGCAGCTCCCCCCGACTCAGGGTCGCTACCGCGTGTTTATCATCGATGAGGTCCACATGCTGTCAAACCAGGCCTTCAATGCCTTTCTCAAGACCCTCGAGGAGCCTCCGTCCTATGTGATCTTCATCCTTGCCACGACCGAGAAGCATAAAGTCATACCGACCATACTCTCGCGCTGCCAGATCTACGACTTCAACCGCATCACCATCCGCGATTTGGTCGACCATATGTCGTATGTCGCAGCCCAGGAAGGCATCACTGCCGACCCCGCCGCTCTCACCGTCATAGCCGGCAAGGCTGACGGCGCGATGCGCGACGCTCTGTCGATCTTTGACCAGGTCGCCGCGTCGTCGCGAGGCAACATCACCTATCAGTCGGCGATCGAAAACCTCAACGTGCTCGACCACGCATACTATAAGCGTCTGATCGATGCTTTCCTCGCCAACGATGTGCCCCAGGCGCTGGTCATCTTCAAGGAGATACGCGACAAAGGATTTGACTCGCAGTTTTTTGTCAACGGTCTGGCGCTCTATCTGCGCGACCTTATGTTGGCGTCGAGCCCCCAGACGGTGACCATGCTCGAGGTGCCTGACTCGATGAGAGCCGAGATGTCGGAGATAGCCTCGCGGTGCACACCGCAGTTTCTCTACAAGGCGATGGATCTCTGCAATGCCACAGACCTTAATTACCGGCAGGCAGCCAACAAGCAATTTCTTGTCGAGCTGATGCTGATTAAGCTGTGCCAACCACTCAGCCCCTCCCAAAGTGATAGCGGCGATGGAGAGGGGCAGTTAAAACCTATAGCCGCTTTCTCCTCAAATCTACCGCCCAAACCGGCGCCGGCCTATCAGCAGCCGTCGCCCAAGACCGAGGAGGCCGCGCCGATCGTGGCCGAGCCACCGGTGATGCCCGAGGCGCCGCCACCGCCCGTCACAGCCAAACCCCGACTGCGCACACCCGGGCTGTCGCTGCGTAAACCCGTGCAGCAAGAGACTCAGGCGCCGACCCGGTCATTTGCCGCCGAACTGCGCTCGACGCCTTACACCGATGAGGCCGTCATGACATTCTGGCACGCTTATATGCAGTCTCACAGCACGGCTCACCTGCTGGTCAACATCATGCGCAACTTCGGGCCCGAGCGCGTCGACGGTGACAACTTCCGCATAGCGGTCGAGAACGATATCCAGGCCGGGCTGATCAACGACAATATGCTCGACATCACCACATATATGCGCAACAATCTTGTCAATGACCACTTTACGCTCACGGCGACCCTGCGCGACGGCCCTTCGTCGCCAAAGTCGTGGACCGAGCGCGAGGTGCTCGCATTTATGCGCAAAAACAATCCTGAATTTGATGCCCTGGTCGACGAACTGAATATGACACTGCTGTAAACACCAACGAAAAATCAGCAATGACGCGCTCAGAGTCATACAAAATTGTTAAATTTGCACTCTTATGTCACAAGGACTTATACCTCAGAATGAAATACCGGCCGATGTGCGCCAGGCTAAACAGCGGCTGGGCATCGTCGGTAACTCGCCGGCGCTTCAAGTAGCGGTGGCCCGAGCCATCCGTGTGGCCCCGATTGACCTCTCGGTGCTGGTCATCGGCGAAAGCGGCACCGGCAAGGAATTTTTCCCTCAGATCATCCACTCTTACAGCCCGCGCAAGCACTCCAAATATATAGCCGTCAACTGCGGCGCAATCCCCGAAGGCACAATCGACTCTGAGCTCTTCGGCCACGAGAAGGGATCGTTTACAGGCGCAGTCGCTTCGCGCAAAGGTTACTTTGAGGAGGCCAACGGAGGCACGATCTTTCTTGACGAAGTGGCCGAGCTGCCGCTGACAACCCAGGCGCGACTGCTGCGCGTGCTCGAGACCGGCGAATTTCTCAAGGTCGGCTCGTCGGAGGTGCAGAAGACCAATATCCGCGTGGTGGCGGCGACTAATGTTGACTTGCTTAAGGCTGTGTCGGAAGGACGATTCCGTGAGGACCTCTACTACCGACTGTCGACAGTCCAGATCAACATACCGCCGCTGCGCGACCGAGGCGATGACATAATGCTGCTTGCCCGCAAGTTTGCGTCAGACTTTGCCGAGCGCTATCGCACGGCGCCCATCACCTTCGATGACTCTGCCCGCATGGCTCTGAGCCACTATTCGTGGCCGGGAAACGTGCGTCAGCTTAAGAATGTCATCGAGCAGATCTCGCTTTTTGAGAGCGGCAAGGAGATCGACAGCGAGATCGTCTCTGCTTACCTGCCTGCCAATGCGACGGTCTATTCTCCGACCTTGTCGGGGAGCCGCAGCCGGTCGTATGACAACGAGCGCGAGATGATATTCAATATGATATTCAGGCTCCAGAGCCAGATCGATGAGCTCAAAGACCGTCTTGGCGATAATCATCATAAGCTCGTCGAGGCGTTTGTCGACGTCAAGGAGTCGCCCGCTCAAGATGACACCGTCATCCGGGCCGAGCAGCCTATGCCGACGGCCCTGGTCAATATCGCCGACGCTCCGGCTGTGCCCAAGCTTGTCGGCCCTGATGAGCCACATTCGCTCGAAGAGAAAGAGCGTCAGGCGATTGAGGCAGCTCTTGAGCGCAACAGCGGCCGGCGCAAGATTGCAGCGCGCGAGCTCGGCATCTCCGAACGCACCCTTTACCGTAAAATAAAAGAATATGGCCTCGATCAATAAACCTCTAAACCTGCTGCGCGCCGTGCTGCTCTGTCTGGCCGTGTTGGTCAGTGTGCCGTCGTGCCGCATCAGCTATAAATTCAACGGTTCGGCCTTGGACTATACGGTCTATAAGACCATCCACGTCGCCGAGTTTCCTATACGCGCGGCTTTGGTCTATCCTCCGCTGCAGCAAACGTTTGAAAACGAATTGTTAGACTATATCACCCGCAACACCCGTCTGCAGACCGTCGACGGCGCCTCTGATCTCCAGCTTGAAGGCGAAATCACCGGCTACAGCCTTTCGCCGCAGGCGGTGACAGAGAACGCTTATGCCTCGCAGACACGTCTCACCATCACGGTCAGGGTGAAATACATTGACAACAAGCAGGATAACAAAGACGTCGATCAATCGTTCAGCGCTTATCGCGATTTCGACAGCTCGCTGATGCTCAACGATGTGCAGGATGATCTATGCCAGCAGATCTGTAAAGAGCTTGTCGAGCTGATTTTTAACGCAACCCTCGGAGACTGGTAATATGGACGCATCTAATCAGCTCAGCCGACTCGTCTCTGCGCCGCAGACTCTCAGCATTGAGGCTCTGCGACAGCTTAATAAGGACTATAGTTATATGCCGCTGCCGGCGATTGCGCTGCTGAAATATCATCACGCCAGCCTGCCGGAAAGTGAGGTCAACAGCCTGCGTCTCCATCTGGCCATGATCAGCGGCGACAAGACAGCCCTGTTTAATCTGCTCGGTGATCACGCCGAGGCATTTGCGGGGCTATATCCTAAGAGTGAGTCCTCAGAGCATATTTCAACCGATAACGCCATCGACACCTTTTTTGCCAACTACGGCATGGCCGACCCCGGTGAGACCGCGCTGCTTGAGCGGATGATATTCAACCCCGTGCCCGACTATTCTGAGATACTGCTTGCCGAGTCAGGTGACACCACTGATAGCTTGGGGATTCCAGATATGCCCCCCGTGCCCCCGCGCCACCCTCAGTCTGAGAGCGTCAACCCGGCGCCAGCTCAGCCCGGCGCCCCGGCTTCAGCGCCTGCTCCAAAAGCTGCGCCCGCTCCGCAAAAGGCGTCAGCCCCGGCCAAGACTCCCGAGCCCGCCGATGACACCTTACTCAGCGAGAGCCTTGCAAAAATATTCATAAAACAAGGCCGATACGAGCGCGCTTATGAAATTATATCCAATTTAAGTTTGAATTATCCGAAAAAAAGTATTTACTTTGCAGACCAATTGCGTTTCTTGCAGAAACTTATCAAAATCAAGCAAGCCGCAAACGGCAAATAGACAATAAAAAATATCATTAATTTATCAATAATTTATGGCATACGTTATTACTATCGTCCTCACCGTTATTGTTGCCATCTTGCTGATTGGCATCGTTTTGATTCAAAAATCTAAGGGTGGTGGCCTTTCTTCGCAATTCAGTGGCGCCAACGCTGTGATGGGTGTGCGCTCTACAAATAGCGGCATCGAAAAGATCACTTGGACTCTTGCAGCCCTCATCGTGGTTCTTTCTGTTGCGTCATCATTCCTGATGCCCCGCGTTTCGAGCGGTGTTGAGATCCGCACCAAAGCTCAGACCGAGGCTCCTGCAGCTCCCGCCAACCAGTTTGACACTCAGATTCCGGTGGCTCCCGCCGCTGAGGCTCCTGCTGCCGAAGAAGCTGCCGCTGAATAAGATTTATTTGACTTATCAACGCCTTTAATCAATCGGTCGCGACTGCCATAAGTCGCGACCTCGTTGATTTTGTAACCATTTGACTTATGAATCGCAAAGATTTTGAAATAATGGCCCCGGTCGGGTCGCGCGAATCGCTGATCGCCGCGATCGATGCTGGAGCCGATGCAGTCTATTTCGGCATCCAGGGCCTCAATATGCGCTCGCGCTCAAGCGTCAACTTTAACCTCGACGACCTCCGCGACATAGCCCGCACCTGCAGTGAGGCCGGCGTCAAAACATATCTGACTGTCAACATCATTGTCTATGACCAAGACCTCGAGGATATGCGCGCCGTGATTGACGCGGCTGCCGAGGCCGGCATTTCGGCCATCATAGCCTCTGATATCGCAGCGATCTCTTATGCCCGTTCAAAGGGCGTGGAGGTCCACATATCGACCCAATGTAATATCTCCAACATCGAGGCCGTGAGGTTTTACGCTCAGTTTGCCGACACGGTTGTTCTCGCCCGCGAGCTGTCGCTCGACCAGGTGCGGGCCATCCACGATGCCATCGTCGCCGAAAACATCTGCGGCCCGCGCGGTGAGTTGGTCAAGATCGAGATGTTCTGTCACGGCGCCCTCTGCATGGCCGTGTCTGGTAAATGCTATCTCAGTCTCCATCAGATGAATTCGAGCGCCAACCGTGGCGCCTGCACCCAGATCTGCCGCCGAGGTTATGAAGTGACCGACCTCGAGACCGGCGAGCAGCTCAATGTTGACAACAAATACATTATGTCGCCCAAAGATCTCAAGACCATCCATTTCCTCAACAAGATGGTGGATGCCGGTGTCAGCGTGTTCAAAATCGAAGGTCGTGCCCGCGGGCCGGAGTATGTCAGCATAGCCGTGCAGTGTTACTCAGAGGCTCTTGATGCCATCTGTGACGGCACATACACCGACGATAAGATCGACGGTTGGAACGCTCGCCTGCGCAAGATCTTCAACCGCGACTTCTGGGACGGCTACTACCTCGGTCAGCGTCTCGGCGAGTGGTCGGCTAAGTACGGCTCGTCAGCCACCCGCGTCAAGCATTACGCTGCCAAGGGCGTGAAATATTTCTCCAAGCTTGGGGTCGGAGAATTTCTGATGGAGGCCGGCGAACTCTGTGTCGGCGACGAAATCATCATAACCGGCCCGACGACCGGTGCGCTCATCATCACCGTCAAAGAAATCCGCGTTGACCTCAAGTCAGTCGAAAAGGCCGTCAAGGGCGACGCCTTCTCAATCCCCGTCCCGGCCAAAATCCGCCAAGGCGACCGCCTCTACCGCTGGGACAAAACCCAAGTAGACTAAATGCAATCAGCGCGGCGGTCTCACGACTGCCGCGCTGATTTAAAACCTTAAAATCTAATCCTATGAAAAAACTAATTCTGTTTCGTTTTCTGCTGTTCTGTACTATTACAACATCGAGCCTCTGATTTTTGTTCGCGGCAAAGACAAAATTTCTTCACATTGTAACAACTTTTGTAGCGGCGAAGCGTTTCTCTCACAGAGGCGCTACGGCGCTTTTTGGATGCTTACACATATTAAATAATATATAAATAATGTGTAGTTAATTTTTTTTGACTACATTTGTCGCTCGAAAATTTAAACTTACAATACTATGCTGAAAAATCTCGTAATAGTCGAATCTCCTGCAAAAGCGAAAACCATAGAAAAATTCCTCGGCAAAGACTATAAAGTCATGTCGAGCTACGGTCATATTCGCGACCTGAGAAAGAAGAATTTCAGCATCGACATAGACAACGGCTTCAAGCCTATTTATGAGATCCCCGAAGACAAAAAGCAGCTCGTGAGCGAGCTCAAGAAAGCGGCCTCCCAGGCCGAAACCGTCTGGCTCGCTTCCGATGAGGACCGCGAGGGTGAAGCTATCGCCTGGCACCTTTATGAGGTGCTCGGCCTTAAGCCTGAAAA
>CAYRFB010000023.1:0-21961 GCA_964423485.1 uncultured Bacteroides sp. | reverse complement strand
GTGGCTCGCATAAGGTTGTTGAGGCCAATGAAGACATAACTAATCGGAGTTGCATAGAGGATTACTTTCATAAACTCACGGGCGTAAGGTATGGTCTCGGCCGTGGCTCCGAAGAAGTAAAGTATGTCATCCAAAAATATGAGCGTCAGGCCTCCGAACACAACGGCGTGGATAATGCAAAGCAACATAACGTTGTTGACCACGTCAGTAGCTCGGCCTATATTTTTCTGACCTAAGAAGATTGAGCTGATCGTAGCGCCGCCGACAGCGATAAGTGTGCAGAAGCCTATCACAAGGTTCATCAGCGGGAAGGTGATCGCAAGACCGGAAATCGCCATTGCGCCTACGCCACGACCGATAAAAATACTGTCAACAATATTATATAGTGATGTTGCGAGGCTTGCGACAATAGCCGGAAGCGAATATTTCAATAAGAGTTTTCCGATCGATGAAGTGCCGAGAAGGTTAGGACTTGTCGTAGTAGCGCTGCTCATTTATGATGAATTTTTAATATTGCAAATTTAACTCATTTATAACACCTAATTCGCGCATCTGTATTATTTTTGCAGAAAATTTAACGTTTTATAGAATTATGACTCGACATGCGGCTCTTTTTGATCTTGACGGAGTGCTGATTGACTCTGAAAGTGTCTATACTGTTTTCTGGGATAACATTGAAAAGAAATATCCCACAGGCATACCCGATTTTGCAAATGCGATTAAGGGGAGCACCCTTAACCGTATAATGGATTTATATACAGATCAGAAGGTTAAGGAAGATGTGCTTGGGATGCTCAAAGAGCAGGAGCGGACGATGAAGTTTGACATCTTTGAAGGCGTGGTCGATTTTCTTGAAGACCTGAAGGCTCATGACATACCTTGCGCGATAGTGACGAGCAGCAATGAGCGCAAGATGGAAAAGCTTTTTCATCAGCATCCTAAGTTTAAAGACTATTTTAAGGTGATTGTCACTGATCGTCAGGTGACCAAATCAAAGCCGGATCCTCAAGGATATTTACTCGCCGCCAGTAAGCTTAATTGCGACCCGGCGGATTGCTGCGTGTTTGAAGATTCTTATTTCGGATTGGAAGCAGGGCGGCGATCGGGAGCTAAGGTCGTAGCATTGTCAACGACCAATCCGGCTGCTACGCTTGAGGATAAGGCAGATAAAGTTGTGTCATCTTTCAAACAGCTCAATGTCGATGAGCTATTCTGAAAGATGACACAAAAAGTTGTTTAATTTAAAATTAGCAGGCTTTAAAGCTCATATCAAGGCCTTTGACGGAGTGAGTGAGGGCTCCGACCGAGATAAAGTCGACACCACACTCGCCATAGTCGCGCAGGGTGTCGAGAGTGATGCCGCCTGACGACTCGATTTCGACTGACGGATTGACCGAGCGGATAAGTTTAACGGCCTCGCGTGTGCGTTCGGGAGAGAAGTTGTCGAGCATTATACGGTCAACTCCGGCTTCGAGGGCTTGATTGATTTCATCAGTGTTGCGCACTTCGATTTCAATCTTCAGATCTTTATCGTGCTCACTGCAATACTTTTTTGCGGCCTCGATGGCTTGCTTAATGCCACCGGCAAAATCGACATGGTTGTCTTTGATGAGTATCATATCAAACAGACCAATGCGGTGATTTTTGCCTCCACCGATTTTTACGGCTTCTTTTTCGAGCATGCGCATGCCAGGAGTGGTTTTACGCGTGTCGAGTACTTTGGTCTTCAGCCCTTCGAGACGTTGCTGGTATTTGGCGGTCTGAGTGGCTATGCCGCTCATGCGTTGCATGATGTTGAGCATTATTCGCTCAGTCTGTAGCAGCGAGCGCACCCGTCCCTCAACAACAAAAGCAATGTCGCCCGGCTTTACGTGGGCACCGTCATTGATCATAACGGTCATCTTTAGCGACGGGTCAAACTTTTCAAACACTTTCCGAGCAATTTCGACACCGGCCAAAATGCCTTCCTCTTTTATTAACAGGTGCTGTCGGCCGAGTTCATCTTCGGGTATGGTGCTCAGTGTTGTATGATCTCCGTCGCCCACATCTTCGGCAAACGCCAGCGTGAGCAGGTCGTCGATAAGTTGATCTTTTGTTTTCATTTTGATTTTATTTTAACTACTTTTGTGCAAAAGTAGTTAAAAACAATCAATCGACAAAAGATTTTGAAAGTCCAGCTTATTGCAGTCGGAAAGATGAACGATGCTCCGCTTGTGCAGGCGGTGGAGAGGTATGTGAAACGCCTTGTCCATTATGTGCCCTTTCAGATGGTGACCTTGCCTGATGTCAAGACAACCAAGTCAATGACCGAGCAGCGGCAGAAGGATACGGAGGGTGGGGCGATACTTGCGGCCATTGATTCCCGCGATTTTGTAATTTTGCTTGATGAAAAGGGCAAGGAATTTACATCGCGAGAATTTGCAGCCTATTATGATAAACGCATACTTTCGCTGCCAGGCAATCTGGTGTTTGTCATAGGCGGACCTTACGGGTTTTCACAAGAGGTCTATGACCGGGCAAACGACAAGATATCACTTTCGCGTATGACGTTGACCCACGAAATGGTAAGGCTCTTCTTCGTAGAGCAGCTTTACCGCGCTATGACTATCTTGCGAGGCGAACCTTATCATCACGATTAAAAGAGCGTCAGCTGAATGCCGGCAGCGCGGACCGGGACCGGGGAAAGGTAAACTGACTTTTCGCGGCTCCAGCCCTGAGTCATATTGCGGAGTGTAATTTTCAATAGGCCGGTGACGTTGCCAATCTCTTTCTTGACAGCGAGGATAACCTCTGACATATTCATAAGGCCGCTGAGTTTCAAACTTGTCACTTTACCGCGGATGCTTGCGGTCGCGAAGATGATATCGTTGATGTTGATAATTTCCATTTGCGTTAACTTTTTGAGGATTACACCGCAAAGTTAATACCGCAGGTGGGCAAGAATCTTTCACATCAAATCTAATAAACTTTAAAATTGAGGTAGAAACGTAAAAAAGAGGACATCGCAAAGCGATGTCCTTAAAATGTTATCAGTCTATTTTGCGTCAGCAAAACGGTTGGGGAATTTCAGCGGGACTTTGGGATGCTTCATGGCATAAATGATCAGGATTATGCCGAGAATTACAAATGGTATGCTGAGCAATTGTCCCATGTTGAGGGTCATTGTTGCTTCAAAGGCTTCCTGATCATTTTTTATGAACTCGATAAAGAAACGCGGCAGGAAGATGCCGACAAGGAAGGTACCAAAGATAAGTCCGGGACGCTCTTCGGCATTCTTCTTCCAATACATCCACATCAGCAGACCAAAGAGGGCAGCATAGCAAAGGGCTTCATAAATCTGAGTGGGATGACAGGCGACGCCTTCATACATCGCGTGCCACTCGCTTGAACGCACGAACATAAAGCCCCAGGGCAGAGTGGTCTCGTGACCGAAGATCTCCGAGTTGATCAGGTTGCCGATGCGGATTAGAGCTCCGACAAGAGCAATAGCCGGAACAAGCCGGTCAAACGTCCAAAGCGGATTGCGCTTAGTCGTGAATATCGAGAACAAAATTACGGCAATGATTACGCCGATCGCGCCGCCGTGACTGGCAAGGCCTCCTTCCCATGTGGCAAGTATCTTCCACGGATGCTGGGAGTAGTAGTCCCAGGCATAGAAAAAGACGTGGCCGAGTCGGGCTCCGATGACTGTGCCTGCACCAACCCATATCAGCAGTATGCCGAGCCAACGCTCAGGCGCGCCTTCGTGCTTGAACATTTTGGCTACAATGTTAAAGCCAATCCAAAAGCCAATGGCAAACATTAGTCCATACCAGCGGACGGTGACGAACGAATCAATCAAGACGGGATTAGCATCCCAAACGATGTAGCTAAGCATTTTCGTTGACAGTTTCTTGTGATTTTTGTTGACGTGATGAAATATATTCTCTTGTCGCGCTTCTGACCTTATGGCTCAGCGCGATGACGGTGATCATTGTGGGAAGCGCCATCATGGCATAGAAAAAGTCGCATAACCCGACGGCTGCTTCGAGAGGCACAACGGCAAATATGACTATGGTCAGCACGAAAAATATGCGATAATATTGGCCGCGCTTTGTGCCGAAAAGATAGTTGGCACACGTTGTGCCGTAAAATGAATAGCTGAAGAGCGATGACAGGGCGAAACAGAGCACGACAAGCATCAGCATATATTCGCCTCCGGGGATAGCTCCGCGAAAGGTGTTCATCGCTATCTCAAGACCCTTGAGCCCCTCGGTGTCGATGTTGCCGCAAAGAAGAATAGCAAGCGCAGTGAGGGTGCAGACCAAGCCCGAGTCTATGCTGGGGCCAAGCATAGCGATGAGGCCTTCGCGGGCGGGGCGGTCGTTGGCTGAGGCTCCGTGCATGATAGTGGCGGTGCCGATGCCTGCATCGTTGACAAACGCAGCTCTGCGGGCACCAATGATTGCAATTCCTGCAAAAGCGCCAAAACCCGCACGCAAATTGAAGGCTTCGTGAAAGATGCGCGAAAATACGGTCGGCACATCGGCAAAGTGAGAAATGATGATATACAGCACCATGCCGAAGTAGATCGCAACCATAAAGGGCACCATTACTGAGGCCACGTTGGCAATGCGGCGTATGCCTCCGAGTATGACAATGGCAACGATCGTTGCAACCGCGCAGCCAAACAATAGCTTGTAAGCCGAAGAGTTTGACATGCCGAGCGTTGTACCGACCGATGTCAGGAAGCCGCTTTGGGCTATGCTATCAGGGGTTGAGAATGTCGACATAAAGGCCTCGGTAAGCTGATTGGCGTTCATAATGCCGAGGGTGCCAAACAGTCCTGCAATGGCAAAAAATTTAGCAACCGGTTTCCACTTGAAGCCTAAACCTTGCTCGATGATGTGCATAGTGCCTCCTTGAGGTCGCCCAAGGTCATCACGTCCGCGAAACATTATTGCCAAGGCTCCTTCGTGGTATTTGGTGGTCATGCCGACAATTGCACTGACCCACATCCAGAATATCGCACCCGGACCTCCCATGACAAGAGCGATGGCCACTCCGGCGATATTGCCCATACCTATAGTAGCAGCGACAACAGATGCGAGCGCTTGGGCCGATGATATCTGACCTTCGCCGCGAGATTCCTTAGTGCGTAGCTCGCGCAGAGCGTCAGGAAGCATGCGCAGCGAAACCATGCCTGACGAGACAAACAGATACAGACCACCGCCTATCAGCAGGAAAAAGAGCGGATAACCGCAGACAATTTCTGCAATTTGAGCGATAGTCGAACTGATGTCAGCAACACAAGGCATAGCGGAAGAGTCAAATTGATCAGCGGGTAAGGGCTATGGCGTTTTCGTTAGCGATGCGACGGATATTGAGCAGCGCATAGCGCATACGGCCAAGGGCTGTGTTGATGCTTACACCGGTTGCTTCAGCTATTTCTTTAAAACTGAGGTTGCGGTAGTAGCGCATCACTAGCACCTGACGCTGAGTGGGGGGAAGATGTTTGATCAAACGACGGAGGTCAGCGCGGATCTGATTGTCGATCATAAGATCTTCTACAGTGTCCTCGCTTAGCTCCTTGCGATTGAGCACATCAAAGTTCTCGTCATCTGACGAAACAGAGGCCTCGGCTTTCTCCTGACGGAAGAAGTCAATGACAAGATTGCGGGCAATGCGGTTGATCCAAGCCGAAAACTTGCCGGTTTCTGTGTAACGTCCCTGACGGATTGTTGTAATGGCCTTGACAAAGGTTTCCTGAAAAATATCATCAGCCAAATCCCTGTCTTTTACCATCTGGAAAATATAATTATACACTCGAGACTGATGACGCTGCAACAAAGCGTCGAAAGCCTCATTATTACCTTTTGCATAAGCTGCTACCAACTGATCGTCGGTCTGCTTGTTGAAATTTTGCATTTACTATTCTTCTTTATTGATTAGAGTAGAAGTGTAGCTATAGGCAGGTGAGGTTTAAAATGAGGTAAATAAATTGTAATCTAATTAGTTGTGTAATATTTGTCGGGTTAAGAGAACTCATTTTGCCGTTCTCTTTATGCAAAGATAGCATAAATCTTTGGGGTGTGCAAGAAAAGTGGCATCGGTTTTGTGTTTTTTAACTAAAGCAATGCAATAAAATTTTTTTAGGTAAAACGGCTGCCAAAGCAATAAAGCAGACTCCCCAAACGTTAATCTGTCAAACAAACCCTTTAATACCCCTCATTGCCTATGAAGCAAATTTCTACTCCATCACTCAAGCGACTCGAAGTCGCGCAATCGTATTATGACGACAGTGTGCGTCCCAGCAAGCTGACTCTTGAGTTTATCAAGGGTTTTGCCCGTGCCTGCAGGCCTCTTCAGATGAGCCGTGGCGCTTTAGACTTGTCGACGATTGTAGTAAACTAAACGTGTCATAAATCCTATCACATTTCTGCTGACATGAAAAACAATCGAAGAATTTTTATTAAGCAAGTGGCTGCTACGCTTGGTGTGGCTGCTTGTGCAAAATATCTTAGCTCATGTACATCAGCGCAGGCTGCTGAAGTTTACGAGCCTGATCACAGTCTTGCTGACAAATTTGCAACCCCTGACCGCTTTCAAGGCATGCCCATTAAGGCAACTTTTCTTGACGAAGTGAGTTGGGACATCCCTCACCAGAACTGGGGCCCTGTAGAATGGGACCGAGATTTTGCGAGCATGAAACGTATGGGCATCGATACCGTCGTGCTTATCCGCGCCGGCCTCGGAAGCTGGATCGCAGCTCCGTTTGAGTCGGTTATGGCTGTGCGTGATGATATAATGTATCCGCCGCTTGATCTTGTCGAAATGTTTCTGACTCTTGCTGACAAGCACGACATGAAGTTCTATTTCGGAGTCTATGATTCTTGCCTTTACTGGCACTTGGGTGAATATCAGAAAGAGATCGATGTCAATATGGCTCTTATAGATGAAGTCTGGGAAAAGTATGGACATCACAAATCGTTTGCCGGATGGTATCTTTCGCAGGAAGTGAGCCGCCGCACGAAAAACATTGCCAAGATCTTTGCCGAGATGGGCAAGCACGCCAAAGAAGTATCTGGCAACCTTCCTGTGATGATCTCTCCCTATATCCACGGCGTCAAGACTGACCAGGTTATGAGCGGCGACACCGCTACGACGGTCGAAGAACACGAAAAAGAGTGGAACGAGATATTAAGTGATATCCAGGGAGCCGTTGACATTCTTGCCTTCCAGGACGGTCAGGTGAATTACGGCGAGCTCTATGATTATCTGAAAGTCAACAAGGCTTTGGCTGATAAATACGGCATGCACTGCTGGTCAAACGTTGAATCATTTGACCGCGATATGCCTATCCGCTTCTTGCCGATCAAGTGGGAGAAGCTGCTATATAAGCTCGAGGCAGCCCGAAAGGCAGGTATGGAGAATATCGTCACATTTGAATATTCTCACTTTATGAGTCCCAACTCAGCTTACTCTCAGGCCGGTAACCTCTATAACCGCTATCGCGAACACTTTGATTTGACAGATAAGGCGTAGCGTAATATGCTATATGAATCAAAAGGCGGCTGTGCTGAAAAAATGCACAGCCGCCTTTTTTATGCGATGTCTTTAGCGTTGGTTCATAGGCTCTGAGGTTTTTTCAAAGTGCCAAACAAGATGCCGTTCTTCAGTCGCTTACGCAGCTCCAAGAAGCGGTCGAGGCAGCAATATGTCAAGACACATATGCCGAAAAGATTGAACCACGCCTGTCCTGACTTTGGATCCAAGGCAACTTCCCAAGCACGGGCTATGATACAAGCTATGCCTATAATTAAAAGCGTTAGTGAAATGTTTCGCTTGACTCTGTTGCTGATTTTCATTGCAGATAGTTGTTTTGATTAATAATATCGCAAATTTATAGATTTTTTGCGAAAAAATTACCGACTATACCAATAATTTTTTGTCTTGCGATTTCGATCGGGGCGCTATCAAGGTCTGACAGGATCGAAGCCGGCGGCACTTACAGCGGCGAAGATAGCCTCATCGTCGGGATTGCCTTCGACTGTGGCGACGCCACTGCTGAGATTGACAGTTACTGACTCAACGCCTGCGACGGCGGCAATGGCGTTTTGAACACTTTTTTGGCAATGGGGGCAATTCATGCCTTTAACGATATATTCTTTTGTCATTTCGTTGGTTGGTTTATGGTTGTGAATATGTGGATTAACAAATCTTGAGATTAGTGCGATGATCAATAATATTGCAAGAGCTATTGCGCAAATAGCCGGGAACAGGCCGGGTGTATGGGCTGCGCCGTGACAGCTGCCGGAATGTGCGCTGAGTACATTGGGAAACCATTCGCGAGGCAAGAGATAGTCGGCTGCAAGACCGAAAAGGATGGCTCCCACGACAATTGATGCGATATATATGGCTGCTGCTCGGCGACCTAACTCACGTGTGAGCAGGGTGACAGATGCGAAATTGGCTGCCGGCCCGGCCATTAGAAGCACGAGCGCTGTGCCGGGTGAGAGGCCTTTTAGCATCAGTGAGAGTGCGATGGGTATTGAGCCGGTGGCGCATACATACATCGGCACAGCCACTGCGACAACGGCTAACATCGACAACAGAGGATATTCGGCCAATGACGCGAAGAAGTCGGTAGGCACAAATTCTGTGATCAGAGCTGCAATCAACAGGCCTCCTACGAGCCAACCGCCAATGCTACGAACCATATCGTAGAAGCCGTAACGCAGCGCTCCAACAAGTTTAGCGAAGAATGATTTATGGTCTTCGGCTGATGTGTCGACACTGCACGTTGTGACCTCCCGTGGCTTGTCGCTCGCTTTTTCTGAGGCGCTGACGGCGACGCCACCAAAAAGAGCAGTTGTCATGGCTGCAATGGGGCGCAATATAGCGAAGGCCGGACCGAGCAGCGACCAAGTGGCCGCAATGCTGTCAACTCCGGTCTGAGGAGTCGAGATCAGAAAAGCCGATGTCGCTGACTTTGATGCACCATTGCGATGCATGGCAATAGCCGTAGGGAGAACGCCACAGGAGCATAGGGGCAGGGGGACTCCGATTAAAGCGGCCTTAACCACCGATTTCCAACCGGGTTTGGCAAGATGACGGCTCATAAGATTAGGTGTTACGAAAGCGTGCAACAGGCCGGCGATTAGCAGTCCTAACAAAATGTAAGGCGCCATCTCGCAAGTCATGAGGATTAATGAATTTAATATCTCCATACTTAAAAATGCTATTCGTTTTTGTTTTACAAAGATACGAATGCATCAGGGCAACGTTGTTGCATAATTCTGCAAAAGATTTGCACGGTGGATGCCTAAACCTCATTGAGCGGCAGGCGATGACCGTCGCGGCGAAAGTCAGACGGTGTCATCCCGGTGATCTCCTTAAACTGTCGTGACAGATGGGCGGTGCTCGAATAGCCTGTGCGATAAGCAATTTCAGAGACCGTTAGCTCTCCGTCAAGCAACAGCTCCTTCACCCGCTCAATCTTTTGCATAATGAGATAGTTTTCAATCGTGCGCCCTTCGGTATCGGAAAAAATACGGCTGAGTGTGCGGTAATCGCGATTGAGTCTTGCTGACAGATAGTCAGAGAGCTTTTGAGGTGCAGGTTCGTCGGTGCGTAACATCATTATGATCTCGCGCTTGACTGACTCAACTGTGTCTTTGGCCGGATCGGTGATCAGCTCAAAGCCAGACGTCTCGAGACGCGATGAGAGATCAGATATCTCATTGTCGTCAAGGTTTTCGGCGATTTCAGCGCGTCCAAGCTCGACCGATACCGGCGTGAGGCTCAGATCAGCCAACGCCTGGCGCACAGCCGTGACACAGTGATTGCACACCATATTTTTAATAGCGAGTTTCATAAGGCAAAAATAGTAAATAAATCTGACTTTCATAGAAAAGATTTAGCCGGCTTCATCACGAGGCCGGCTAAACTCAGATAAAACAGTTCAATATATCGTTTTTAAGCGTAGATTATTCAGAGGGCTAAAAATTATAAGGGTAATGATGGTAATAATTCTGCGTATAAATCATCAGTATGAATGTTGCTACTACAAAGATTATCTCGAGGGTCAGGCCGATAAATATTGTGCTCTTGGTTGCGCCCTTCGAATTGAAGATCACGCACACTGCCGCCCACGCTAAGGAAATGCCGGGTATGATGAAACACAATGCCAGACACATGAAAGCTAATGCTGCGATTATCGACGAACCGTCATCAACCCAATAAAGTATATCATAACTGTGGAATGCAAATGCAGCTATGAAGGCTACTAAGAAAAACAGTGCGAAGCCGGTGGCGACAATTGCACCGAGCGCACCGACGATGCCGAGAAAGCCCATGATGCATTTGCCCAAGAACGAAAACGCCCGAGTGATGATGCTGCGGTTATCCTTTATAAAGCCTACATAGGACGGGGGAGTTGCCGTCGACAGCACTGTCTGCCCGATGGAGTCTACCGTGACCGGTTGGCCACGCATCTCGAGGACTCGGCGTGGTGTGTCGGCCGGCGGAATGATCATCCAGGCTACGAGATAAAGCAGGGTCAACGGCCAGAAGTATGTGGCTATGGCAAGAACGAGGTATAGCACACGCAAGATGTTGGCATCCCAGTCGAGATAAGTAGCCACTCCGCTCAATACACCGCCGAGCACCTTGTTGTGAACATTGCGGAAAAGCTTTTTCTTCTCAGTCGACACCTCGAGGGTCTGAGCCTCTTGAGCCGTCTGGGCTTCGGTAGCCAACTGGGCGTCAGATGGCTCAACATTGTCTGGCTGCACGGTGTCTGCATCAGGATTGTCGCTGATGTCTGAGGGCTTACCCATTATTTCAATTACACGGTTAACGTCTGTATAGACTATTGCATTTGCTCCTTGAGATATGCGCTCGTCAAAGAGCTCGGATATGCGGCCCTCGATGTCGGTGACGATTTCTTCGCCCTCAGCGTCAGAAAAGGCCGAACGGAGCTGATCAAGATAGTTGAGCAAAAGTTCGTAAGCATCTTCATCGATGTAAAACACCTTGCCGCTGATATTTACAGGAAAAGTCTTTTTCATGACCCAATGATTTGTTAGTTAAGAATGTTCGTTAATGATGTGATTGACTGTCTGCGAGATTTCGTTCCACGACTTGTGGAGCTCAGCCAGAAACTGAGTGCCCAGCGGGGTGATAGAGTAATATTTTCGCGGGGGGCCCGACGGCGATTCCTCCCAACGGTAGCCTAACAGGCCATCGTTTTTGAGTCTGGTCATAAGAGGGTAGAGTGTCCCCTCGACTACGATCAGATGAGCCGCCTTCATCTTTGCGATGATCTCCGAGACATAGGCGTCGCTATGGCTGAGCAGAAGAAGCACGCAAAATTCGAGCATGCCCTTGCGCATCTGAGATTTTAGATTGTCGATGTTAGTTGCCATTGATTACCGTTCTATGATTGACATGATATACAAAAAGATATTCACGCCACAAAAGTATATAATTCGATAGTACTATGCAATACAAAGTACTATAATTAACGAATCTTAACTAAGCGGTATTCTCATTTTATAAGGCTGCAAAAAAAATCAGGACTGAATCTTGTCGAAATCAGTCCTGAAATATTATGGAAGAATAATGTATGCGTGTTTGGTAATGCGTTGTTTTATAAGCTTTTACTCCCATTCTATCGTGGATGGGGGTTTGGAGGAGATGTCGTAGCAGACGCGGTTGACGCCGCGGACTTTGTTGATGATGTCGTTGGATACCTTGGCTAAGAATTCGTAGGGTAGGTGGGCCCAATCGGCGGTCATTGCGTCAGTCGAGGTAACGGCGCGGAGAGCAACAGCTCGCTCGTAGGTGCGTTCATCGCCCATGACTCCAACACTCTGTACGGGGAGAAGGATTACGCCGGCTTGCCAAACTTTGTCGTAGAGGCCCCAGTCGCGAAGCTCCTGGATAAAGATGTCATCGGCATCCTGAAGCACGCTGACTTTTTCGGGAGTGATGTCGCCGAGGATGCGGACAGCCAAGCCGGGGCCGGGGAAGGGATGACGTTTGATAAGGTGCTCGGGCATGCCTAATGAGCGGCCGACGGCGCGCACTTCGTCTTTGAAGAGCAGACGCAGGGGCTCGCAGAGCTTGAGGTTCATCTTTTCGGGGAGGCCGCCTACGTTGTGGTGGCTCTTGATAACCATACCGGTGATTGAGAGAGACTCGATGCAGTCGGGATAGATGGTGCCCTGGGCAAGCCATTTCACGTCTTTTATCTTGTGGGCTTCTTCATCGAAAACATCGATGAAGCCTTTGCCGATTATTTTGCGTTTGCGTTCGGGATCGGTGACTCCTTCAAGTTCTTTGAAGAAACGGGCTGAAGCGTCGACGCCGATAACGTTGAGACCAAGGCACTCGTAATCGTGGAGGACGTTGCGGAACTCGTTTTTGCGGAGCATGCCGTGGTCAACGAAAATACAGGTGAGATTTTTGCCGATCGCGCGGTTAAGAAGTACGGCAGCCACTGAGGAGTCGACACCACCGCTGAGGCCGAGCACGACTTTATCATCGCCAAGCTGCTCACGGAGGGCTGCAACAGTTGACTCGATGAATGATTCTGCACTCCAGCTCTGTGATGCGCCGCAGATGCCGACAACGAAGTTCTTAAGTAACTGCGTGCCGCAAGTAGAGTGGAACACCTCGGGATGGAACTGCACTCCCCAGGTCTTTTCGCCGTCAACATGATAGGCAGCGATCGCTACTTCTTTGGTTGAGGCAATGATGTTGAAATTATCGGGGAGACGGGTGATGGTATCGCCGTGGCTCATCCACACTTGCGAGCCTACCTCGATATCTTTGAGTAGCGGGTCGCTATGATTGACCTCAGTGAGGATTGCACGTCCATATTCTCTTGAAGGTGCGGGCTCGACGGCACCACCGGCCTCATAAGCCATCAACTGGGCGCCATAGCATATGCCAAGCACAGGGTAATGACCTCTGAGACGATCAAGCTCGGTCTTGAACGCTTTCTCATCATAGACCGAGAATGGGCTGCCTGAAAGGATGACTCCGATCACGCTTTTGTCGTCGTAAGGAAACTTGTTATAGGGGATAATTTCGCAATAAGTGCTAAGTTCGCGAACGCGGCGACCGATCAGCTGGGTCGTCTGCGAACCGAAATCAAGGATGATGATTTTCTCTTGCATATTTGTGAATGTGGTATAGCCGCGAGCGGCAGTGAACTTTACTGCAAAGTTACAGCATTTCCGCATAACAGCAAAAAATATTGGCACCAACTATGCAACGTAAAGTGTATGAGTTGGAGCCAAAAGCTGATTCAGGCGTAGAGGCCAAGAGCGGCGGCGCGGCCCATGATGTCGACGAGGAGGGGGCCAGGTGTAGCAGGGTCGACGTCTTTTTCGCCTAATTTTATGGTCGGGGTCTGAATGGCTCCACTTGACTGGATTGCTTTCAAGAAATTATATGCTTCGGGCAATGAACTGTCTTCAGGGTCGGTCTCGGCAGTTGCTTTATAATAATGATAGAGCAGTGAGGCGAGATAGGAAAGGATATAGCCTCGGTGATCTTCATTTGCGGGATCGGTTGAGTCAGCCATACGGTCGAAACTGTCGATCGCCGAAGTCAGAGCGAAGCTATATAGGCGCAGTTTGCGTGAAGGGTCAACGTCTTTTGTCAGGCCATAGACTTCGACGGTCAGAAGTACGCCAATCGCACACGAAAAGGCTTCGGTGACGGCACCCGCGAGACGCAAGGCGTGGACATGGAGGATTGCAGCTTCGATGAATTGCTGCACCGTCTGGTCGAGAGGCTTCGGATCATTGCGTAGCGATCGAAGCTTGTTATCGCACTCAGCGAGGAGTTCGCCGCTTGTGCGCACGGCCTGATCAATGTCGCCCGACTGTAATAAAACAGCGATTTCGGCAGTCAGTGTGCCGAAATCGCGATTAGATGATATATTGTTCATCAGATATCTTCTTTTTCGATGAGATAACGCTCAAGGTCGATGGCTGCACGACAGCCTGTGCCGGCAGCTGAGATCGCCTGTTGATAGGTCGGGTCAGCGACGTCGCCGGCGGCAAAGACACCGTCGATATTGGTGCGGGTCGAGGGGGCATCAACTTTGATATAGCCGTGCTCATCAAGGTCAATCTGACCGGTAAAAATCTCAGTGTTAGGTTTATGACCGATGGCAAGGAAGAAGCCGTCGATAGCGATATCATAATAATTTTCGTTTTCAGTGCCCTTGTTGGCTACGAGGTGAGCACCCTCGAGCACTTCGTTGCCGAAGAGACCGACAGTGTTGGTATTGAAGAGGATTTCAATTTTTGGATTTTCAAACACTCGCTGTTGCATCACTTTAGAAGCACGAAGACGGTCGCGACGTACGATCAGATAGACTTTTGAGGCGAGTCCGGCAAGATAGAGAGCCTCTTCGGCTGCAGTATCACCGCCACCTACAACGGCAACTGTGCGCTTGCGGTAGAAGAAGCCGTCGCAGGTCGCGCAAGCCGATACGCCCATACCCATATACTTTTGCTCATCGGGCAATCCAAGATAGCGGGCAGTTGCGCCGGTCGAGATGATGACCGCATCGGCTGTCACCTCGGTCTTACCGTCGACAGTGATCTTGAATGGACGCGATGAGAAGTCGACTGCCGTTACTCGGCCAGTGATGACGTTAGCACCATAATTGATGGCCTGAGTACGGAGATCTTCCATCAGCTTTATACCGGTCACTTTCTCGGGATAACCGGGAAAGTTTTCGATCTCGGTAGTGGTTGTGAGCTGACCGCCGGGTTGGGGTCCTTCGATAACGACAGGAGAAAGATTGGCTCTTGAGGCATAGATTGCCGCAGTGTAGCCGGCAGGGCCTGAGCCTATGATCACACATTTGTTGTGTTGGGGAATTGTCATAATATAATATGTTTTAGTTAGAGGGAATATTCTGAGTATTTATCTTAGGTCAACGACCTCAACGCCGGGCAATGATGACTTGTCAAATTTGAACTGGGCTTTTGAAAGAGCAGGGCCCGGCTTGACCGATTGGATTGAAACCGAGCTTGTGTTGCCTCCGTCAAAAACAATGACCATAGCAGTCGGCCAACCTGTCGACTTGCTGATTGTGATTTTTGCCGAGGAGATAGACAGATCATTAGTTTTAGGCGTGAGTTCGACAATGTCAGAGCTTGGCGACGATGTCAAAGCTCGACAATCAAAATGAGAGGCGTATGAACTGATAAGTTCAAAAGGGTTTGACTCCATCAGCTCTTCGCCGGTGGGCTCGGTGATGTTGACCTCATTGTTGGATTTGAGATATGACCAATGGGTTGTGCCGTCATACCATACTGACATAGCCGGAGTGACTATTTTGAAAAGATCCTTGCACATAGTGAGTGTGCCATGGTCTTCGCCGGCACTGTGAGCTATCATAAAGTCAACGGTCACCGATGGGGCGGCCTTGAATTTATCGGCACAACGCTTCATGATGTTTGTTCCAGCGTCGGCCGCTTGAGCAATCGACGCAGAAAGAAGTATTAGGAGTAGGGCGTATATTTGTCGTATAGATTTCATGCTCTTATAACGTTTGGGTTGCCTATAGAGTTTTTACAGGATAGACTCGAGAGTGACAGCGTCCATTAGGACGGCGCGAGGCTTGGCCCCTTGGGCGGGACCTACGATGCCTGCGGCCTCCATCTGGTCCATGATCTTGCCGGCCTTGTTGTAGCCGATGCTAAACCGTCGCTGCAGCGAAGAGGTCGAAGCGGTAGACTGGGTGACAATAAATCGTGCGCAGTCGTTAAAGAGCGCGTCGCGTTTGCTGGGGTCATTGGACTCTGATGGCGCAGCGCCTTCGATTTGGGGTTCGGGAAGCATATAAGCTGACTCATAACCAATCTGGCTATTAATATGATCAGTGATTTCATCGATCTCAGGAGTGTCAATGAAGGCACACTGTACGCGGGTGATGACGCCATTGGTCAGGAAGAGCATGTCGCCGCGACCGATGAGCTGGTTGGCCCCCGGACGGTCGAGGATAGTCTTACTGTCGACCATTGACATTACGCGGAAAGCTATACGGCCAGGGAAGTTGTTTCGGATTACGCCGCTGATGACATCGGCCGACGGACGCTGGGTGGCAATGATGATGTGCATACCGGCTGCACGACCTTTGGCAGCGATACGGGCAATAAAATTGGGCACATCTTTGCCGCCGGTGCTGATAAGATCGGCAAACTCATCGACAATCGTGACAATGTAGGGCATATAACGGTGACCGTTTTCAGGATTAAGTCGATGCTCGCAGAACTTGGTGTTGTAATCCTCAACAGTGCGTGCATTGGCCTTGCTCATCAGCTTATAGCGGTCATCCATTTCGATGCAAAGCGAATTGAGAGTGGCCGGAACTTTGTTGGAGTCAGTGATGATCGGCTCCTCTTCTTCAGGTAGTTTTGCGAGGTAATGGCGTTCGAGCTTGCGGTAGGCAGCAAACTCGACCATCTTCGGGTCGATGAACACAAATTTGAGTTCCGAGGGATGCTTGGCATAAAGAAGGGAGGCAATAATACAGTTAAGGCCAACTGACTTGCCTTGACCTGTTGCACCGGCAACGAGCAAGTGAGGCATCTTGGCAAGATCCTGAATGAAGATGTCATTAGAAATTGTCGCTCCAATGGCCATCGGGAGTCTCATCTTCTGGCAAGCTTCGGCAAACTTCTTAGAACCGAGCACAGACCGAATAGAGACTGTCTTGGGATCACGGTTAGGCACCTCAATGCCGACAGTTCCGGCTCCCGGGATAGGCGCGATTATGCGGATGCCAAGCGCCGCGAGGCTAAGGGCAATGTCATTTTCGAGACGCTGGATTTGAGCGATGCGCACGCCTTCGGCAGGCACTATCTCATAAAGCGTGACAGTCGGGCCAATGGTAGCTTCGATCCGCTGAATGGGAATCTTGTAATCGAGAAGGGTTTTGACGATGAGGTCTTTGTTTTTCTGCTGCTCCTCCGGGTCGATCATCGGGCCGGAAGAACGGTCCTGAAGTAAATCGAGGCCGGGGAAAACATAACGCGACAAGTCGGCGCGCGGATCATAAAGCGCCGCATCGGTCGGATTTTGTTTGATAGCGGCTGCCGGCGTTTCAGTTAACTCGGCATCGAGAGACTCTGGTTCCTTGATTGTAAATGTTGGTTCCTGAGTGGCTTGGGCTGCTGGTGCGTCAGATGAGGCAGATGTAGGAGTGAATGTGACAGGGTGTGATACAGTCTCCAGATTGAACGCAGCCTGAGAGCGAGTGCTGCTATCGCCAATTTCAGCTAAAGAGGGGCTTGCTTGATTAACATCCTCGTCATCTTCATCTATTTTGATCAGATGGTCGGCAAGCGCGTTGCTTGCAGCAAATTGATTGCCGTTGTCATTGTCATCAACAAAAATCACTTCGTCGTTAGACTGAGCGGGAGCTGATTGAGCGCTGCCCCCGATTTCGTCGAGCGAAATGGGCTTGAATGTTTCTGCCTCATGCTCAGAGTTGTCAGCGTGTTTGCGTTTAGGTATTAATTCTTTTATTTTGTTACACAGGAATGTCAATGGTCTGAGATAAATTGCCACCAAAACGCCGAGCAGAGCAACTGTAACAGCCAACGCCAAAGGCCAGCTGCCGATATGCTCAAGCCAAAGATTTGCATAGCGACCATGGACACCACCCCAATGGATAAAGCTTGTGCTTGAGAGGGTGAAGAAGCCAACGATAATCGATAGCGCGATGGCACTGAACAGGCATTTAAATGTGAGAGACCAGAAACGGCACTTAACCACACCGAGCAAGCTAAGACCAAGCACGGCAACATAATATACGAGAACAAAAGCTCCGACACCTAGCCCTTCGGTCATAAGAATATGGGAGAGCCAAGCTCCGAAGGCACCCCCGACGTTGTGGACATTCTCTTCGGCGAGACTGCTAACCGAAGCTCCACCGGCTACCAGGCTATAGTCGATTGCGCCATTTTTGAGATGAGAAACAGTCGATATCGCCATTACAAAAGCCAATGCAACTAATATGATGCCAAAAGCGATATGGGTGCGATGGTCCTTGAAAAAGCCTTTTATTGAGCCGCTTTTTTTCTTGCGGGGAGGGGTGGTAGGTCGTTTTGCGCCGGCAGGGGCAGATCTGCGGGCGGTTTTGGGTTGTGGTCGAGTCGTCATTTATATAAGAAACGAGAAAAGAGTGTGTTATTGGAGAATAGGACGTATCACGCAAGGCTCAGCTGACGGATAACGTCGGCAGGATCGGGCGCGCTGAATACAGTGTTTCCGGCAACGACAATGTCGGCTCCGGCAGCTGCAACTTTGGGCGCATTTTCGAGCGTGATACCACCGTCTATTTCGATGAGGGCAGATGAACCGGTTTCCTCTATCAATTGGCGCAGACGCGCGATTTTGCCGATAGTGGACTCGATAAACTTTTGACCACCAAAGCCGGGGTCAACGCTCATCAACAATACCATATGAAGATCAGGGATGATGTCGCGCAGGGTCTCGACGGGGGTAGCCGGGTTAAGAGTTACTGCTGGCTTCATACCGGCAGCCTGGATGGCAGCAACTGTGCGGTGAAGGTGAGTGCAGGCTTCCTGATGAACATTCATTATCTCAGCGCCGCAATCTCGCACTTGCGAGATATAGCGTTGAGGGTCGACAATCATCAGATGAACGTCGAGAGGCTTGGTCGCTATTTTACTGACTGCCTTGATCACTGGAAATCCAAACGAGATGTTAGGCACGAAAACACCATCCATCACGTCGATGTGGATCAGACCGGCGGCGCTTTCATTGACCATTTGAGTGTCGCGGCCGAGATTATTGAAGTCGGCCGAAAGTATAGAGGGGGCTACAATCATATGTTTTCTTATTTAATTTGCAGAAGTTGACTTTTTCGGTTTGAAGGCATTCCAAGCGATGAAGATAACGCAAAGGAGCAAAAGGATAAGGCCTCCGATTGAAAGGTAGTTGTTGTATTTTTCAACAGCTTCGAAAAGGCTGTCGATGCTGACACTTTTTGCGAGGAACCATCCGAGGAGGGCGAGCACGGCATTCCACACCATTGCGCCGAGACCGGTGAAGATTATGAAAATCCAAATATTCATCTTGGAAAGACCTGCGGGGATAGAAATCAACTGGCGCACAGCCGGTATAAGTCGGCCGATAAATGTCGAAACCGCGCCGTGGCGATCAAAATATGCTTCGGCTTTATCAACCTTTGCGCGATCGATCAAACATGCGTGACCGATGCGAGAATCAGCAAAGCGGTATACGATAGGGCGACCGATCCAAAGAGAGAGACCGTAGTTGATCAAAGCGCCAACGATGGCTCCTGCTGTTGCTACGAGAACGACGAGAAAGATGTTGATGTCGGGGATAGCTATAGTATGACCGTGGAAAGTCAGGCTACGGGTGGCCTGGCAAGCAAGATAAGCTGCCGGAGGCACGATAATTTCGGAGGGGAAGGGTATGAAAGAACTCTCAATCACCATAAAGAGAAACACATAAAAGTAGCTCATATTGGTGACAATAATCTCAAAATAATGAGACGCATCAAAGAGGGAGAGCGAAATAAAAAGGTCGGTCATATTGGTTTGCAAATTGAATTTGAAATCACAAAAAATCTCGTATTGCAAATTTACAAACATTATCCGGCCTAACCAAAATAAACAAGCTCTTTAGAAAGAAAAAATCAGCCGGCACTACTAAATTGTGTCGGCTGATAATATTAAATTGTTGAAAATTATAATTGATCGATGTCTTGATGCGGTTATCTTGCTTTGCTGAGGATGATGTTGAAATCTCCGACATCAGCCACGCTTTCAGTTTCAAGACTCAAAAAGTCGCCTTGCATTTCTACTTTAGCATTCTGAATAGCCGAACGACATGAGTCATTGACAGTGCCGTACATAAACACCAATGATCCTTTCAGCCCACTCATTGCAGCGATAAGTATATCATTTGAACCGTGGTCGTTAGGCTGAGTGTAGACAAAGGCTGCAACGTAATTATTATTTGCGCCATTGATCATATCGGTGAGGGGTATCCTATTGAGAATGGAATAAGCCTGATTGCCAGCCTCACGGACCTGGATTGCATCGAGATTATATCCCGCAGCGATCTTGCCATTTTCAACGAAATCGCTGATGACCGGAAGATTATAATCAGGAGTCGTCACAGTAATATTGGGGATTTTTGAAAGCTCATCGAATGCTTCTTTGAGTGATATCGTTGATGCACTGGTGCAGCTTTGATCCTGGTTGGTGTTGCCGGTGGTTTGCTGGCAAGATGTCATAGCTAATACTGCTAATAAAGAGAAGAAAATCTTTTTCATTTTTATTCGTTTTAGTTTATTGTGAAACAAGAATCAAAATGGCTTTGTTCTGCTTTGCGATTTTTTTTGTAATTTCGTGGCAATGAATTTTTCAACGCTCAAAAGTTTATGTTAATAATAGGAATAGCGGGCGGCACGGGTTCAGGCAAGACCACTGTCGTCAATAAAATATTAACAAGCTTCCCCGCTGGTGAAGTCGCAGTCATCCCTCAGGACTCTTATTACAAAGATTCGAGCCATATACCGCCCGAGGAGCGCAGCAAAATCAATTTTGATGAGCCGGCCGCCATTGAATGGACGCTGCTGACAGAGCATCTTCGCAGACTCAAAAGTGGCGAGGCTATTGACATGCCAACATATTCTTATCTCACTTGCACCCGTCAGGAAGAAACTGTTAAGGTTGAGCCGCGCGATGTGGTAATAGTCGAGGGCATCCTTGTGCTCAACGATCCTGAGCTGCGCGATATGATGGATGTCAAGGTCTTTGTCGATGCTGATCCTGACGATCGACTGATCAGAGTCATTGCCCGCGACTGCATTTCGCGCGGACGTACTCCTCAGATGGTTATTGATCGCTATCAAGATGTGCTCAAACCGATGCACTGCCAGTATATCGAGCCGTCTAAGCGCTTTGCAGATATCATTGTGCCTCAGGGAGGCAGCAATATTGTGGCAATCAATCTACTGACTGACTATATCGAGAGCAGACTGCGCCGCAACCGTTGTGAATAAGTAATATAAAGCATCTATGGGAATAAATTTTGAATTCAAGCGTAAGGACGATGAGCAGATACCTGTAGCTCAATTCGTGGAAACCGAAAACGTCGAAGCCGAAATCGCCGAGAAGGTTGACCCCGAAAAGGTTGTGGAAGAAAAAATGGTGTTACGCACTGATAATCTTGTCAAGAAATACGGTAAGCGCACTGTTGTTAATCACGTCTCGATCGATGTTACTCAGGGCGAGATCGTTGGTCTTCTTGGTCCGAACGGAGCTGGCAAGACTACCACATTTTATATGACTGTAGGCCTCGTGCAGCCTAACGAAGGACGCATATTCCTTAATAATTTAGATATTACGAAATATCCGGTCTATAAACGCGCACAAAATGGCATTGGCTACTTGGCTCAAGAGGCTTCGGTTTTTCGTAAGTTGAGCGTGGAGGATAATATCCGTGCTGTCCTTGAAATGACCAACACGACCCGCGAGTATCAGCGAGAGAAGCTTGAGAGCTTGATCTCGGAGTTCCGTCTTCAGAAGGTGCGTAAGAATCTTGGCGATCGCTTATCGGGTGGAGAGCGCCGACGCACTGAGATAGCCCGTTGTCTTGCTATCGATCCGAAGTTCATTATGCTTGACGAGCCGTTTGCCGGCGTTGACCCGATCGCCGTAGAGGATATCCAATCAATCGTTTACAAACTTAAAGAGAAGAATATTGGCATCTTGATAACTGACCATAACGCGCCTGAGACGCTCAGTATCACAGATCGCGCTTATCTGCTTTTTGATGGGCGCATCCTTTTTCAAGGAACATCAGAGGAGCTCGCAGAAAATCCGATCGTCCGCGAAAAATACCTTGGCCGCAACTTCATCTTCCACCGCAAAAAGTTCGAATA
>CAYRFB010000022.1:0-22132 GCA_964423485.1 uncultured Bacteroides sp. | reverse complement strand
CGATTTCCTGAAGATATTTGTCGAGCGAGGCGCTTTCGCGGTTAGTAATTGATTTTGTAATTTTTAATTGTCTCATGTGTCACGCGTTATTGCCTAATTATTGCAAATTCGTGCAAAGTTACGAATTCTTTTGAAATAAAACTGTAAGACAAACGTTTTCCGACAGCAATATATTTCATAAAATATATTAAAACTGTCGGAAAACAGTATTTTAGAGCAGAAGTCGCGGTCAGAGTCTTACTTATAGCGCGCCCAGCGGATGAGCTCGGTGACAGTCGGTTTCTTGCCGTACATAAAGATGCCGACGCGATAGATTTTGGCAGCAAGCCAGATCATGAAGCCGAAGGTCAGATAGAGAAGGACAATCGACAGGGCGATCTCCCAGAAGGGGATGCCGAAGGGAATTCGGGCCATCATCACCATAGGCGAGGTGAAGGGGATAATCGAAACCCAAGTCGCGTAAGTTGACATCGGGTCAGCCACGACCGAGGGCGAAAGAACCATGCCGACGATGATCGGAAGGATGGCGATGGTGGTCAACTGGCTTGCGTCCTGGATGTTGTCAACCGCAGAGCCGATGGCAGCATAGATTGAGGAGTAGAAGAGGTAGCCGCCGACGAGGAAGAGCAAGAGGTAGACGAAGAGCGACAGGACGTAAGAGCCGTCAGAGAGGCGGCCGAGGGCAGCCATCAGCTCTGGGTCATTGGCCGACGCCAAGACGCCTGACATCAGTGAAGGCATAACCCAGTAGGTGAACGACATCACTATGATGAGCCAGATGAGAATCTGGGTCACGGCCACAGCGCCTATGCCAAGGATCTTGCCGAGCATCAGATAAGTCGGCTTGACTGACGAGACGACAATCTCAAGCACGCGGTTGTTCTTCTCCTCGATAATCGAGGTCATCACCATCTGGCCGTAGATGAGGATAAACATATAGAGCATAAACGACATGATGATGCCGATAAAGTAGCTGAGCGTAGACGATGTCTCAGCCGCCTCCTCATTTTCGTCGATGCGGAAGGTCTGGAGGTTGACATTGGCCTCGACCGCGGCGAGGATCTCAGAGAGATTTTCGATGTTATATTTGCGCAGGCGGATCGATTCGACGGTCTCCTTGATCTGGCCCGAGATATAATTTTCGAGCGACATGGACGAAGCAGAGTGAGTGTAGAGCGTAACGTTTGACGGCTTTTCTACGATGTCGGCGCCGATGGCGAGGATGCCGTAATACTGATCGTCGCCGATAAGGTCGGCCAAGGGCTTGTCGACGACAACAAACTTGGTCTCGTCGCCGTTCTGCAGGGTCTTGGCGACAACGCCTGACTCATCAATAACCGCGATCACCTTTTCTTCGGGTGTCTGAAAGATGGCGATAAGGGCCGGAAGAACCATCATGGCGACCATAAAAAGGGGCATCAGGATGGTGGAGATGATGAAACTTTTGCGCTTGACGCGTTCGAGATACTCACGCGCTATGATGGTTGAAAGCTGAGAGTTCATTGCTGGGGATTATTTTGGTTAAACATTTCGACCGAGCGGATAAAAATCTCGTCCATGCTCGGTAGCACCTGACGGAAAGAGCGAAGATCGACGGCCTCATTGGCTCGCGAAATGGCTTCGCGCAAGTCATCACCCGAATTGAGCTTAAGCGACACAGAGAGGAAGCCGTCGCGGTCGATGCCGTTAGGATTGATCTCGCGGGTGAGAGGCTGAAGAGCGTCGGTCAGCTTGGCCTGCTCGCCGAGGAAGCTGAACTCGAAAGAGTTGTCAGAGAACTCGCGGCGCAGCTCGCGGACACTGCCGGTCAGGATGTTGTGAGATTTGTTGATAAGGCTGATGTTGTCGCAGAGCTCCTCGACGCTGGCCATATTGTGGGTAGAGAAGATGACGGTCGAACCTTCGTCGCGCAGACGCAGGATCTCGCGTTTGAGCACATTAGCATTTATCGGGTCAAAGCCAGAGAAGGGCTCGTCGAAGATCAGCAGTTCGGGGCGGTGAAGCACGGTAACGATAAACTGCACCTTCTGGGCCATGCCCTTTGAGAGCTCCTCGACCTTGCGGTCCCACCACGATGAAATCTCGAGACGCTCAAACCACTCTTTGAGCGACTTAGTGGCTTCCTGTTTGCTCAGGCCCTTTAGACGGGCAAAAAATATGGCCTGATCGCCGACCTTCATCTTCTTATAGAGGCCGCGCTCTTCGGGGAGATATCCGATGTTAGACACGTCGGCAGCGGTGAGCTGATGACCGTTGAAAATCACTGTGCCGCTGTCGGGGGCAGTGATATGGTTGATGATTCGGATCAAAGTGGTCTTGCCGGCACCGTTAGGGCCAAGGAGACCGTAGACCTTGCCGCGGGGCACCTCGATGGTGACATCGTCGAGAGCGGTGTGCTTAGTGAAGGTTTTGACGATATGCTCGGCCTTCAGTATGCTGTTGTCCATATTCAGAAATGATTGGAATGAATTGTTTTAGCTATTAGACGGCAAATTTAGCGAAAAATTACAGGGTCGCATAAAATTTTTTTTGACGTGGGTATCATAAGAAGACAGGCCGCGGATTGAAGCGCGGCCTGCCGATGAGATAGGAGTCAAATGAAAAATTATTTCTTTTTAGGGAACTTGACGGGACGAACTGACTGACCGCCGCAAGCCCAAGAATAGTCGACGCGATAGCGGCTGCCCATAACGATATAGTAAGCGTCGCCGTTGCTCTGAACGTTGCGGTCGCCTGACCAGTAGCTGCCGTTAGAGGTTTCGTAGTTGAGACCATCGAGCTTATAGCCAGCCGAGGGGAGGAAGATGCTGTTGCCTGTGGGGCCGGTGACAGTCCAACCATTGACGCCGTTCTGACTGCCGCGCACCCAAGTGCATTTGTTGACGAGCTCCTGGCACTCGGCGAAAGTCGGCATACGCCAGTCGCCGCCCCACTTAACGTGAGCAACGTCATACTCGGTGCCTGAAATCTGCTCGGGAATCAAAAATTCGCCCTCGGCGTTGACAACAGTATAGTCTTTCTCAGTGTAAGATTCTTTTTCGACAGTCTCGCCCCAGGCATAGTAACCACCGTATTCTTCGGGAGTCTGGGCGTCGACATTGTTAGAAGCCCAAAGCACACTGAGACCAAGATCGACCGCATTATCGGGCTCTTTTACATCATCGTCATCCTTGTCGCAAGATGTGAACAGAGCGCAAGGGAGCGCTGCCATGAGCATAATTGACCAAAATTTTCGCATAATAAAAAAAATCGTTTTTGGAAATTGACAAATAAAATAGGATTAGGCTTAACCGATTATTCAAGTTTTTGCGGTTAAGCGGTGACAAAAGTACAAATAATTAATAAAACGGGCAAGCATTTTGACATTTATTATATAGCAATACGCCAAAATTGCCACTATTTCAACTTCTCTTGGAGAAATTTTGAAGTGTAGCCCAAGCCTGAGGCTGCAACTTGCTCGGGAGTTCCGGTCACAACCAAATTGCCCCCTGCCTGACCACCCTCGGGGCCGATGTCGATGATGTTGTCGGCACACTTTATGACATCGAGATTGTGCTCGATGATGACCAATGTGTGGCCCTGTTTGAGCAGACGCTCAAAGGAGTCGAGCAGAACGTGGATGTCGTGGAAGTGCAGACCCGTGGTCGGTTCGTCGAAGATAAACAGCGTCGGCTCAGGCTTATCCTGAGCAAGAAACCACGCGAGCTTGACTCGCTGGTTCTCACCGCCCGAGAGGGTCGATGATGACTGGCCAAGCTTGATGTAGCCGAGGCCGACGTCCTGAAGCGGCTTGAGGCGGCGGACGATGCGACGCTCGATAGTGCCATCGGCTTCAGAGAAAAATTCAATCGCCTGATTGACTGTCATGTCAAGGACGTCGTAGATGTTTTTGCCTCGATACTCCACCTCGAGCACCTCTGACTTGAAGCGCTTGCCGTGGCACGACTCACAGGGCACGACAATGTCGGCCATAAACTGCATTTCGATCGTGATCGAACCTTCGCCCTTGCACTCCTCGCATCGGCCGCCTTCGGCGTTAAACGAAAAATAGGCGGGCGTGAAGCCCATCTGTCTGGAGTGCTGCTGGTCAGCAAAGAGCGCGCGGATCTCGTCGTAGGCCTTAAGGTAGGTTGCGGGATTGGATCGCGACGACTTGCCGATGGGGTTCTGGTCAACAAACTCGACAGAGGAGATGCGCTTGATGTCGCCCCGGATAGCCTTAAACGCTCCGGGCGCATCGCCGGCATTGCCAAGCTCGCGCTGCAAGCCCCGGTAGAGGATGTCTCTGACGAGAGTCGACTTGCCTGAGCCACTGACGCCGGTCACAACGTTCATCACTCCGAGCGGGAAGCGGACGTCGATGCCTTTCAGATTATGCTCAGAAGCGCCTACAACCTCAATGTAGCTCGAAGATTTGCGACGGGCTTTCGGCACCTCAATCTTCTCGGCACCCGACAGATAGCGGAGGGTGTGGCTCTTAGGAGCAAGCCGCTCGGCATCGGCAGCATCGGCCGTCACAGGGCCCTCGTAGACTATCTCGCCGCCCAGACGCCCTGCATCAGGACCAACGTCGATGATCATATCGGCGGCGCGCATTATCTCTTCGTCGTGCTCGACTACAACGACCGTGTTGCCCAAGGCCTTAAGCTTTTCGAGCACACGGATAAGGCGGTCAGTGTCGCGCGGATGAAGGCCGATCGAGGGCTCGTCGAGTATGTAGAGAGAGCCTACAAGGCTGCTGCCTAATGAAGTCGCAAGGTTGATGCGCTGGCTTTCGCCGCCCGAAAGAGAGTTGCTGAGACGGTCGAGGGTGAGGTAGCCGAGACCGACATCGTCGAGAAATTGCAGTCGGTTGCGGATCTCGACCAACAGGCGGGCTGCAATCTTAGAGTCGCGCGCGTCGAGTTTAAGTTCTGCAAACCAACGGTTGAGGTCGGTGATCGGCATTCTGACAATGTCGCCGACCGATTTGCCGGCTATCTTGACATAAGCTGTCTCGGGGCGCAGACGCGAGCCGCGGCACGAGGGGCAGACTGTCTTGCCTCTGTAGCGCGCCATCATCACACGATACTGTATCTGGTGACGCTGGCTGTCAAGCCATTGAAAGAAACGGTCGATCGTCGGCATGCCGCTGCCGTCGCCGTGCCACAACAGATGGCGCTCGCGCTCGGTGAGGTCGGCATAAGGTGTGTGAATCGGAAAATCGTGGGCGGCGGCCCATGATATGAACTCGCGCTTCCACTTGCTCATAACCTCGCTGCGCCAGCAGGCCACAGCGCCGTCGTAGATGGTGAGCGATCGGTCAGGCACGACAAGATTCTCGTCGATGCCGATGACTTTGCCAAAACCTTCACACTCGGGGCATGCGCCGTAGGGGTTATTAAAATTGAACATCTGGTCAGACGGCTCCATAAACGTGATGCCGTCAGCCTCGAAGCGCTTGGAAAACGATTTGCGCACCACCCCATCATCGGTCCAAGCGAGCAAGACACACTCGTCGTGGCCTTCGAAAAAGGCAGTTTCAGCCGAATCGGCGAGTCGCGACAATTCGTCGCCCTCAGCCGCGACGGCGAGGCGGTCGATCAGCAGGTCGTAGGCCTCAGGATTGGCACCGGAGTCGGCGCGCGCATCGGCAATGGCGACGAAGGCGCCCTGGTGGTCGACCAGGCGCGAGTAGCCTTCTTTCTGATATATGTCAAGCTGAGTGGCAAAGTCACGTCCTTCGGGCAGCGCGATGGGGGCGGCGATGACGATGCGTGTCCCCACGGGGAGAGCCGTAGCCGCAGCCACGACGTCTTCGACCGACTGCTTCTTCACTTCCTCGCCGCTGACGGGCGAGTAGGTGCGGCCGATGCGACCGAAAAGCATGCGCACATAATCGTAAATCTCAGTCGATGTGCCGACTGTCGATCGAGGGTTGCGGGTGTTGACCTTCTGCTCAATCGCGATTGCAGGTGGCAGGCCGCGGATAAAGTCACACTCGGGTTTGCGGAGCTTGCCGAGAAACTGCCGGGCATAGCTCGAAAGGCTCTCGACATAGCGACGTCGGCCCTCGGCATAGAGGGTGTCAAAGGCAAGCGACGACTTGCCCGAGCCGGACAGGCCGGTGACGACTATAAATTTGCCTCGCGGGAGTTCGACATTGATGTTTTTAAGATTGTTGACCCGTGCGCCACGCACGATTATATTTGTACTCTTATCTTCTTTCTTAGCCATAGAAATCTTATATTAGGAGAGGGAGTGAAATTACCAAAACTACTTATTGTCAATTCAGACTTGTCCGACCAGTCAGACCAGTCCGACTTTTTATGCCCTGGACGGGGGCTAAAATTTAATGTTGCCGGGGGCGGTGAGGATGTGGAAGAGGAGGTCGTGGAAGAGCTGCTGGTCAGTCTGGCGAGAGCCGACGCCCTTGCTCATAGCGTCATAGCGGCGGATAGCTGCGATTATCTCGATCACCTGAAAAGCGTTATAGCGCTGCATGCCCGCGCGATATCGTTTCAGTTGTCCGGGCCAACGCAGTTTGAGTTCGGCCATCATGCCACTGTCGCTCTTGTCCTTACAGTAATATGCAGCCAACAGATCGGCAAAATAACCGAAGATAGCCGTGGTGGTCAGCACCAAGGGATTGTTTTTTGGATTAGCCCGGAAATATTCAGCGATCTGAAACACCTTGGCGGCATCTTTGACGGCAAGCGCGTCGACCAGCTCGTAATTGTTAAAATCCTTGCTCACACCGATATTGCGTTCTACTGCCTCGGCCGTGACTGTCGCTCCGGCTCCAAGGGCCGTGGTGAGCTTTTCTATTTCATTATATAAGCGGCTCAGATCGGTGCCGACATAGTCACGCAGCATTTCGAGAGCCTTAGGCTCGGCCTTGAGGCCCTTGCGCTTGATAAATTCGCTGATCACGGCAGGCGCATTGCTCTCTGACAGCTTCTTAGACTCAAAATTGACACCGTTGGCCCTGACGGCCGCCAAGAGTTCCTTGCCTTTGGCCTGCTCTCCGCGACAGCAGATGACGAGTATGGTCGTCGGCGATGGCGACGCCACATAGCGGTGGAGCTGATTGAGCTTGGCCGCCGACACAGCCTGGGCCTCCTTGAGTATCACCACCTGACGGTCGGCCATCATAGGATACTGCATGCAGAGATCCATCACCGCGCCTGGCTCTGTCTCGGGAGCATAAAGCACATGGTAGTTGAATTCACGCTCTTCGTCGGTCAGGATATTTTCAAAACGGCGCACCAGGTCATCGATATAATAACCCTCTTCGCCGTGAAGGAGATAAACGGGCGAATATTGCCTTGCCGCCAACTGTCGGCATAGCGAATCATATGTTACTGCGGGTGCGGCCATCTGCGTTTCGAAAATAAAGTTGTAAATTTGTAGCGAAGATACAAAAAAATATGCTGATTGACAAATGGACTTAAACTTGCCATCGTTTGATTACCGGCTGTCGCGCGGCGACGACGGCGTCACGCGCATCTATGACTGCCTGCGCCAGAAGTTTGTAGCCCTCACTCCCGAGGAGTGGGTGAGGCAGCATTTTGTCAATTATCTTATCACCACGCTCGGCTATCCGCGCGGACTGATGGCCAACGAGGTCAGCCTCAAGCTCAACCGCACAGCCCGACGCTGCGACACCATCATATATTCACGCCAGGGACGGCCGCTGGCCATCGTCGAATACAAGGCGCCGACTGTGGCGATCACTCAGACGGTGTTTGATCAGATTGCACGTTACAACAGTGTCATCGGGGCCTCTTATCTCATAGTCAGCAACGGCCTGGCCCATTATTGCTGCCGCTTTGACGACAACAGCCAGAGCTACACTTTCCTCAGGGAGATACCGGGTTATAGTGCACTCTGAGTGCTCGGAGACCTCGGAGATCTCCGATCTTCTAAAAGAAATAAGCTAACCGGATGTTCCAATAGCGGTTGCGGGCGCTGAAGTTGTCGAGTAGCACGGTTTTCAGCGCATAGGTCATGCCCCAGCAGTAAGTGAACGACAGCTGCCAGCGCTTGTAGAGCTCTACGCCGCCACCGGCCGACACACTGAGGTCGCCGCCGGCATATTGGAAGACATCACACTTATTGTGGCCCAAAAGTATATCGAAATCAGGACCGCCAAACACAAACGGAGCAATGATGTCCTCCAGTCCGTTCATGCGTGTCCATTTGAAACGCAGATGAAACGGTATCTGCAGATAATGCAGTCTCAGATGCTCTTGGCCGTAGCCCTGCGACGCCCAGATCTTGCGCTCGCCCAAATTGGCCTTGGCGCCTAACTGATTGTAAAGCAAGCCCAAGTCGATGCCGAATCCCAAGCCCGGAAACATCATCTCGCCTTGCACACCGGCCTGATAGCCAAGCGTCGGAGAGATCGTGATGAGCTTTTGTTTAAATTTCAGGTTTGTATGCTCGCCGCCTACGATAGCTGCATAACGAAACTGAGCGTTGGCGCCGACGCTCGTTGCTAAGACCACAGCGATTACTGCTAAAAGTTTGACAATCTGACGTTTCATTGATATATATTGATTTCTGCCGACAAAGATAGCTCAAAAATCTCAAATCGCCTTATAATTAACGCTTTTTATGTCATCGGGCAAGATTTAATTTTTCAGTCACAATAATTTACTTTAACTTTGCAGTCTAACATCACTTATATGTCATTGATCGATCAATCAAATCTAACGGGCAAGAGCGTTTACCGGCGTGGAGCAGACGACGGTTTCTGGTTCGGCCTGTACCTCTCCATCCTCTTTTTAGTTAGCGCCAACTCCATTTTTTCGGCTTTTGCCGGGATATTTTCGGTAGTCATGGCGATAGCTGTGCCCTTTATCATCTTCTTCTTTTTGCGTCGCAGCTACCGCGCCGACAATTTCACGAGCACATTCTCAGCCCTATGGCTCCTCCACGGCATCTGCATATTCTTTTTCGGCTCGCTCATTGCGGCTCTCACCACCTATATCTTCCTGCGCTTCGTCAACCCGACATATATCAACACTCTGGTCGACATGGCGATAGAGTTTTATGGCTCGGTCGACACCCCCGACGCCCACGAGGTGACCACAGTTTTGCAGAAGGCCAGAGCAGCCCATATGTTGCCGACTCCGGGTGGCACAGCCGTCCAAGTCATCTGGGCAGGTGTCTTCACAGGCTCACTGCTCTCGATGGTCGTATCGGCCATCGTCAAGGCTTCGAAGCGCCCCACCTTGCCGCCGCCACCGCCACCGGCTCAGTTCAACTAATCACCATCACAACCGACTATGGATATATCAGTTGTCATACCATTATATAATGAAGCCGAATCGCTTCCCGAGCTCGAACGCTGGATAGCCCGCGTTATGGAGGAGAACGGCTTCAGCTATGAGATAATCTTTGTCAACGACGGCTCGACGGACGACTCATGGGCCGTGATCAAGTCGCTCCAGCAGGCCAACCCCGCGGTCAAGGGCGTGTCGTTCCGCCGCAATTACGGCAAGTCGCCGGCGCTCAACACCGGCTTCCGGCGCGCTCAGGGCGACGTGGTCATCACTATGGACGCCGACCTTCAGGACAGCCCCGACGAAATACCCGAACTCTACCGCATGGTCACCGCCGAGGGCTATGACCTCGTGTCAGGCTACAAGCAGAAGCGCTATGACCCGCTGTCAAAGACCATCCCGACCAAGCTATTCAACGCCACGGCTCGCCGGGTGAGCGGCATCAAGAACCTCCACGACTTCAACTGCGGCCTCAAGGCTTACCGCCACAAGGTCATCGAGCGCATCGAGGTCTACGGCGACATGCACCGCTATATCCCTTACCTTGCCAAGCTCGCCGGCTTCACCCGCATCGGCGAGAAAGTCGTGCATCATCAGGCCCGGAAATACGGCAAGACCAAATTTGGCCTCGACCGCTTTGTCAACGGCTACCTTGACCTTGCCACCCTCTGGTTCACCGGAAAATTCGGAGCCAAACCGATGCACTTCTTCGGACTGTTGGGCAGTCTGATGTTTATCCTCGGCTTTATCGCCGTAGCGGTTGTCGGCGGCGTCAAGCTCTGGAACATGAACCACGGCCACAGCTACATCCTCGTCACAGACTCGCCTTACTTCTACCTATCGCTGGTGATGATGCTGCTCGGATCACAGCTCTTTTTGGCGGGATTTGTCGGCGAGCTCGTCGTCCGCAACTCGCCCTCGCGCAACGACTACGAAATTGACGAAGAGTTATGAGACCCCGGCTGTTGACACTCTCACTCCTGGCGGCCATGGCGGCTATCGCCGTCGGCCTGTCGATGGCTTCATGCAACACCTCGGGTTGCACCGAAAACCGCAATGCTGTGCCCTTGGCCCAGTTCTTCAACGCCTCGACCGACGCCGTCATCGCCCTTGACTCCATCGAGATCACCGGCGTCAGCCAGCCGCGCGACAGTGTGCTCAGCGAGCCCGGCAGCGCTATCTCTCAGGTCTATCTGCCGATGAGACCGACCCACGACAATGTCGCCTGGTGTTTCGCTTACAAATGGCGCTCACTCGACTATTATGAGCTCAACGACACGATCACATTTGCCTACACCAGCCTACCCTTCTTTGCCTCGGCCGACTGCGGGGCCTATTATAAATATCGTATAACCGAACTGACATATACCGACCATCTCATCCACCACGTCGAGCTGGTCGACTCGCTCGTCACCAATGTCGACAAGGTATATGTCAACATCTATTTCCGCGTTCAATCTGACGACCAATGAAAAGAACTCACCACATCAGCCTGCTCATCGTCGTCGTGACCGCAATATGCATCTCGGCTCTCTCGGCCACGGCCCAGTCAAAACGGCGTATCAACCCCGTTGAGACCCCGGCCACAGTAACACAGAGCATCAACGAAGCCCGCGACGACAGCACCCGCATCATCGAGGCGCGCAAGGCCCGCTCTACCCACTACCACGACGAGCAGGGGCGCACGGTCTATGTCGACACCGTCTCGGGCGAATCGTGGATCGACTCCACCGCCATGCCTAAGGTCGTCAAGATGAAATATCCGCTGCTCCAGGATGCAGCCGTCAGCGTCGACATCTGGGATCCTCTCATGCGCGCCTTCGGCCAGAAGTACGGCTTGCTGAGCGCCGCCATTGAGGTGAGCCTCCATAACCGCTACATACCTGTGCTTGAAGTCGGCCTCGGCCAAGCCAACAGCACACCCTCGGGCAACAATTTCACCTACCGCTCGCCCGTCAGCCCCTTTTTCCGCATCGGCGCAAACTATAATTTCCTCTACAACTCGTCGCCCGACTATCAATTCTTCGGCGGACTGCGCTATGGCTTCTCTACATTTAATTATAGTATAGACAATGTCACGGTCGACGGTTCATACTGGGGCGAAGATGCACGCTTCGACATCCCCTCGCAGCGCTCGGCCGTCGGGTGGTTTGAACTTGTCTTCGGGCTTCGCGTCAAGCTGTGGGGCCCGATATCGGCCGGTTGGTCGTTCAAATACCACTCGATACTCCACGAATCATCGGCCCGCTACGGCCAGCCGTGGTATATCCCCGGATTCGGCGCGCGCAGCGCTGCGGTGACAGGTGCCTTCTCGTTCACTTACACCTTCTCTATCGACAAGCTGAACAAAGGCCGCGCCAAGGAGGTTATATCTTCAGAAAATGAAGTTCAACCCTCGGCTGCACCCTCTCTCCCCTCAGACTCTGCCGCCGAACAACCGTAAAATATTATGAAAAGGATTATCGTTATAGGCGCATCGTCAGGCATGGGCCGACGCATAGCCGAAGATTTTGCCAAGGCCGGTTGGCGTGTCGGCATCGCTGCGCGCAACGAAGAGCGGCTGCGTGAAGTCAGAGATCTCTTCCCCGAGCGCATAAGCTATACAACAATGGATGTCACGGCCCAGGATGCCGTCACAAAGTTTGAAAACCTCATCGAGGAAATCGGAGGCATGGACATACTGCTCTTTGCGGCCGGCACCGGATGGTATAACCCCGGCCTTAACCTCGGCAAAGATGAGGCGACGATCGGCGTCAACGTCACCGGCTTCACCCGCATCGTCAACGCCGCTTACCGCTACTTCAAGGCCACGGCCAACGTCAGCAAGGGCCGCATCGCCGCCATCACATCTGTGGCCGGCGTCAAGGGTTTGGGTGTCAGCGCCGCTTACTCAGCGTCAAAGCGCTATCAGTGGACCTATCTGCAGGCGCTCGACCAGCTCGCCCACAGCCAGCATGTCAACGTCAGCATCACCGACATCCGACCCGGATTTGTCAACACACCGTTCCTCCACGGCAACCACAACTACCCGATGCTGATGAGCGTCGACTATGTCGCTCCGCTCATCGAGAAGGCCATCATCAAGCGCCGTCGCGTAGCGGTCATCGACAGTCGCTGGAGCGTCGTAGCCGGACTCTGGAGCGCTATACCTAATTGTGTCTGGCCTCGTCTCGACATAACGCTTTAATGGCAAGATGGCCGAAAGCCATACTTCAATAGACGATTAAAATAGTAAGCAAAACACGAGGTTTTGCTTACTATTTTAATTTTCACCATTCTATTCCACAAAAAAACGACCAAAAATTTGCTCTCATAAAATATTTTTCCATATCTTTGCCGTTGATTTTCATCAAAAAAATCATCAAGAGGAGTAATATTCCAATTTATTTATATATTGTTAAAGCGAACAGGGTCGGTGGCCACTCAAGCCAGTTACCCAATTTTATTAACTAATTTTTTCTGCTTATGAAAAAGTCTTTACTCTGTTGTTTAACTGTAGCCGCCGGCGTAACTTCAGCTTTTGCAGCTGAACCGACACTCTACGAAGGCTACTCTTTTAATCAGATTTCTGCCAACGGTCGCTACGCCGTGTCGGAGGTTTACGGCACATTGACTGTCTATGATTTGACTACCGGCGACTTTAAGTCTTATGGGCCCGATGAAGAAAACTGGGGCGAATACTCTATTGGCCTGGGCAACTGCATGACTACCGACGGCTCTATCATCCTCGCTTCGACTCCTGAGTCTTATGCCTCATATCTCAAGGACGGCGTATGGTATGCTCTCGTTGTGCCCGATGAAGAAATGGTCAACCTCTCTAACGGCATCACTCCCGACGGCTCACGTATCTGTGGCAGTGTAGGTCTCTCAGCCATGACTCTCGAGGACGACGTGATCATGCAGGTTCCCGCTTACTGGGATCGCAAAGGCGAAGGCTATGGCGAATACCATGTGCTGCCTTACCCCACAAAAGACTTCTTTGGCGAAACTCCCCAATATGTCACAGCCGTGGCAATCTCAAGCGACGGCAAGACAATCATCGGCCAGATGACTTTCGGGAGCGGCCGAATGAATGTACCTGTTGTCTACACCGAGGATGCTGACGGCAAGTGGTCTTACTCTCTTCCGTCCAAAGCCCTTTTCAACCCCAATAATATTGAGGCGGTTGAGTATCCCGGCGAATGTCCCCTTTACCCCGACCCCGCCGACTTTATGTCAGGCGAGCGAAAAGATGCTTATCAGGAAGCGTGGGACAATTGGGAGTGGCCTGACGCCGAAGACTATATGACCGCCGAGGAGAAGGCCGCTTTTGACGAAGCCAAAGCTAAGGCAGATGAGGAAATCGCTGTCTGGGAAGAAAAATTTAGCATCTATCAGGAATATCAGATGACCGTTATGGAAGAATCGCCCAACTTCGTGTTCAACAACGTGCTCATCTCTACTGACAACAAGTATATGGTTTCTTCTTTAGTCAAAGAAGTTCCCAACGATGACCCGCTGTCATGGTCCAGAACCAAATCCATTTACACACCTTGCTCCCTCAATCTCGCAACCGGCGAACTCGAAGTCGTTGACACCGAGCTCTCACTTCTTGCTTCAGGCGTGGCTAACGATGGCGTAATCTTGGCTTCCAATGGTACAAGATCGATTCCGATGCTCGGCTATATTATCAAGGGGGGCGAAGTTCAGGCTATCGACGACTACATCAGCTCGATCAATCCCTCCTACGGCGAATGGATCAAGGAGAATATGACTCACGAAGTCATAACTGGTTATGAAGTTGATGAAGAAACCGAAGAGTATTATGAGATCATTGAAGAAGTGACCTACACCGGTCTTCCCATTGCAACTCCTGACCTAAGTGTCATCTCTATCTGGAACAACCGCAGCTGGGATTATGACTCTGAGTATCAAGCCGAAAGCGTTGTATTCGACATGACCAAGACCACCGGCATCTCTGTGGTTGCTGCCGGCAACAAGGACCTCTCAGTTGTCAATGGCGCGCTTGTAGTTCCCGCCGGTTTCGCCACTGTTGAGATCTTCAATGTCAACGGCGCTTGCGTGAAGACTGTCAGCGGAGTTGAAGGCACTGTCAAACTCAACCTCGGCAACGGCGCTTACATCGCTAAGGGCACACGCGCTGACGGATCTGTTTCAGTAATCAAGTTTGCTAAATAATTGAATTATAACAAATAGTATCATCCGGATTCACGGCATAGAGTCTCGTTCAGAGACCATGCCGTGATTTTCGGTGCTTTAGACCCCCATTATGAAAAAACTTCTCACCATCGCTGCGCTCATGCTTGCAGCATTGATTTTGGCTCCGGCCGTCTCGGCTCAGCTGCCCAATATCAACGTCAAGGACACTAAGGGCAACACCGTTAATGTCGCAAAACTGAGCAACGGCGGCAAACCTATGATCATCAGCTTCTTTGCAACATGGTGCAAGCCTTGTCTGCGCGAGCTCCACGCCATCGCCGACCTCTATCCCGACTGGAGGGACGAGACGGGCGTGAAGATGTATATCGTCTCTATTGATGACGCCCAGAACACCTCTAAGGTCAAACCCCTTGTCGACGCCGAAGGCTGGGAGTATGAAGTGCTCCTCGATGCCAACAGCGACTTTTTCCGCGCTATGGGGCTGCAGTCTGTGCCTCACGTTATGGTCATCGACGGCAATGGCAAAGTGGCTTACACTCACTCAGGCTACACCGATGGCTCTGAAAACCAACTCATTGAAATTGTCCGTAAACTCAACGCCAAGAAAAAATAAGGTATGAAACGCTCTGCTTTATCATCCGTTTTTGTCGGCGCCACCCTTTTGGCCTCTGCCTTTACAGTCGGAGGCGACAACGGTGTCGCTTTCCACGGCAGCGTCCAGGCTGACGTGCTTTTCCCGCAGGAAGACGAAGCGATAGGCACAGGTGCTTACAACGATAAGATACTCTTCAACACCTATGCCGACATGAACATGATGAGCAAGTATGTCGATGCCGGGCTCAGATTTGAGTTCATGAAGTGGCCGTTGCCGGGCTATGAGCCCGACTTCGCGGGCTGGGGTGTGCCTCACATCTATGCCAAGGGCCGCTACAAAGGATTTGAGCTCACGGGCGGCGACTTCTACGAGCAGTTTGGTTCAGGTTTCATTTTGCGCACATATCAGGAGCGCTCGCTCGGCATTGACAACTCTATACGTGGCGGCCGCCTCAAGGTGTCGGCCATCAACGGTGTACGCCTTACGGTGCTCGGCGGTGTGCAGCGCCGCTACTGGGACTGGAAGACAAGCTCACAGGTCTATGGCGGCGACGCTGAGTTTGTGATTCAGGATCTTTTCAAGCGTCTGGCCGAGAAAAATGTCAGCTGGACCTTCGGCGCCTCTTACGTGCTCAAGCACGAGGACGACCAGACCATTATGGTGCCCGGCCACAACTGGCGCCTCAATCTCCCTAAGGCAGTCGACGCCTTTGACCTGCGCTCCGAGTTCCAGAAAAACGGCTTTGCCGTGCTCGGCGAGTTTGCGTGGAAGGGTCAGGACCCGTCGTTTGACAACAACTACACCTACGGCAAGGGCACCGCAGCCCTGCTCAGCGGCTCATACTCGCGAAGCGGCCTCAGCGCCCTCGTGCAGGTGAAGCGCAGCGAGAACATGTCGTTCCGCAGCCAGCGCTCGATGAGCGGCACATCGGCCTTCCTCAACAATATGCCGGTCTTCTCTTATCTCCACACCTATGCCCTCGCTGCCCTCTACCCCTACGCCACTCAGGCCGCTCCCGGTGAATGGGCTTTCCAGGGGCAGTTTGCCTACAACTTCAAGCGCAAGACCGCCCTCGGAGGCAAATATGGCACCAAGGTTAAAGTCAATCTAAGCTATATCCGCGGCCTGACCGACAACCCCGGCAACTTCGGCGAGATGGGCTCCAACGGTCCCAAGACCAAGTTCTTTGACATGGGTCAGAGCTACTACCACGACTACAACATCCAGATTGACAAGAAGTGGAGCCGCTCGGTCAACCAGATTTTTATGTACATGAACCAGATGTATGACAAGATCCTTGAAGGCCATCCCGAAGAAGGCAAGGTCAGGTCAAACATCTTTGTGGTCGACACAAAGTGGCGCATCGACCGCCGCTTTACCCTCCGCAACGAGCTCCAGTATCTCCACACAGCTCAGGATCAAGGAGATTGGCTTTACGGTCTGCTCGAGCTTTCGGTTGCGCCTCACTTCATGGTGACCGTTGCCGATATGTGGAACTGCGGCGACACCGACACCCACTACTATAACTTCGGCCTCGCCGGCAACTACAAGGCCAACCGTCTGCTCGTCAGCTATGGCCGCACACGCGCCGGCTTTAACTGCTCGGGCGGCGTCTGCCGCTATGTGCCCGCCACCCGCGGCTTTCAGATCTCTTATAATTACACGTTCTAAGCTATCAGCCTGATTGAAGATGAAAATTAAGTCACTATATATCGCAGCTTCACTGAGTGTCATTTTATCGGGCTGCAACGGCATCGCCGAAGATGACCGTTATATTGAGGTCGAGGCGACAAAAGCCGAGCGCACTGTCCTCCTCGAAGACTTCACCGGTCAGAACTGCGTTAACTGTCCCGCCGCTCACCGCACCATCGAAGCGCTCGAAGAGCAGTATGGCGACCACCTCATCGCCGTCAGCATCCACGCCGGCCACTTCGGCATCGCTGCCACCAATAAGCGCTACACAGGTCTGATGCAGGAAGAAGGCCAGGCTTACAACGACCGTTACGGCATCGAGGATTACCCAAAAGGCGTAGTCGACGGCAAGCTCCCGGCCCTCAACGCTGACCAGTGGGCTTCGGCCATCTATGATGACATCTCTAACCCTTCACCCCTCGCCATCGACGTCGAGGCAGCCCTTGACGCGTCCGGTTCAAGCATCAACATCAGCTGCTCACTCAAATCGTCGGAGCAGCTCGACGGCCACCTCGTCGTCTGGATCATCGAGTCAAAGATCATAGCCCGTCAGGAAGACGCCACAGGCCGCATACCCGACTATGTCCACAACAATGTGTTCCGCGCCTGTGTTAACGGTCTTGACGGCGACAACGTGAAACTCCTCGCCGACAAAGCCGTGACCGAGACCTACTCTATCGCCGTCAAAGACACTGACACTGAGAAGTGGGTGCCCGGCAATCTCGCTGTCGTAGCCTTCGTGACCAACTCGGCGGGCGTCGTCCAGGCCGCTAAAACTAATGTCAAAATCAAATAATTAACAATAATCTATGAAGAAATTTTTACTTTTACTTGCCGGCGTTTCAGCTTATCTCAGCGCTGACGCCATAGAGCTGACTTTCTGGATGGGAAACCAGAAAATCACTCCCGACCAGACCGTCAAGTTTACCAAAATTCAAATCGAGACCTATGAAGACGACGGTTACAAGGAAGTCAAGATGGATCCGAAACTGACAATCTCATCTGACATCTTCTCGTCTGACGTTCAAATCACCGCTACCTGCACCAGCGGCCAGGATATACAGATGTGTGCCGGCGGCAGCTGCATGGGCGGCTCGACCGTCACCAAAAAAGGTGTAACCGTCCGTCCCAACCAGAAACTCGATCTCGGTTTTGACTACGCCGGCGAGTTTGATCTCGACGAGACCATCCCCACCGTCGTCACCGTTATCGAAGCCGAAGACGTCACAGAGCCTGCAAGCAAAGTGCAGTTTATCATCGAGATGGGCGAGGACGGCGCATCGGTGAGCACAATTCAGGTAAATCAGGACCTCAAGGCCGTAGAGGGCGGCGTTGCATACAATGCAGCCGAATCTACCGCCCTTAAGATTGTCAGCATCGTCGGTATTAACGCCTACTCAGGCACAGTGTCAGGCCAAGGCGTGATCAATCTCCCCAAGGGTCTCTATGTCTACACCTTTGGCAAGCGCTCAGGCAAAATTTATATCCGCTAATCAACTCTCAAAATTCAATTTTTTATAACTTATGAAAAAAATTTTCTTATCACTTGCTGCCGCAGCGGTCGGTCTGTCAGCCATGGCGACCCCCTTCTCGGTGGCAAATCGTGTGAAACTTCACCCCGAGAATTGCCCTGACCTCATTTCTCACGAAATAAGCTCATTCACCAAGGGAGAAGCCGTTGTAGGCTCTCGCGCAGGAGACTACTCTGACGGCATCTACTATTCACCCGCCGGTGAGCCTGCTCAGGCCCTTTCTCTCAACAATCAAACAGGTGGCACTCAGGCTGCAATGGCTTTTCAAATTGACCCCGCATTCCTTGCATCTGTTACTGACGGCCAGATCACCGAAATTTCATATTATACCGGTACTGTGCGCAATCAGGGAATCAACAATATCACTAAGGCAACCGTCTTCATCGCCGATGACCTTGCTTCAACCAATATCCTCTACCAGCAGGAAATCACAGCACCTAAAACTCAATTCACTAAAGTAGATGCTGTGCTCGACACCCCCTTTGACATCCCTGCCGGCAAGAAAATTTATGTTGGTGTATACTTTACTATCAAGAGTCCGGATGATATTCCTTTCGTTGTAGACTATCAAGGGCATTTAAATAACTACGGAGGATGGTTGGCTGTCCGCAGCAATTCGCTCGCCAAGTGGAGCTGGGACAACATTGCCAGCGATTTTGGTTTCTTCACCCTCGGAGCCAAAATCAAAGCAACTTCAATGCCCGAAAACTCTGTTTCCATTGTCGCTATCGACGGCCAGCCCGTTGCGGCTGAAAATCAGCCCTTCGGCTTCTCATTCCTTCTTCAGAACAATGGCGTCAACTCGTTCAGAACCCTAACCGTCGAGTATGGCATCGATGGCGAAGAGACTGTAACCGAAGACTTTGAGCTCGACGGCGAGTGCCCCATCAACCAGAACATCATTGCCTCTATCGACGGCATCTTCGGCACCAAGCCCGCAAAGAGCACCAATGTCACTGTCAACATCAAGGCCATCGACGGCGAGCCCAACACCTCTGAGCAGGCCATAGCCTCTTATCCCGTGACCATCGTACCCGCCGACAACGCCCTTCCCCGCAATGTTGTGATCGAAGAATTCACAAGTATTAATTGTGTGGCCTGTCCAGTAGGGTATACAGCTATGGAAATGATCCACGAGGAGTACACCGACGGATCTGTTATCCCCGTCTGCATTCACGTCAACTTTTCCGGCCGCGACCCGATGACCGCGACGACTTATAATACTATTTACAATAAGTATAGTGACGGTAGCATACCCAGCTCTACTATCAACCGCACATACTCAGTTTATCCCTACTACGAAGACCTCGTTGAGACAGCCGAGCAGATCAAAATGCTCCCCGGCGTCGCTGCCGTTGCCGCAACTGCAGCTCTTGACAAGGAAAACCGTATCCTAACCGTCAACACAGAGTCTGTCTTCGCCTTTGACTACGAAGACGGCGACAAGAACTTCATCCTCGCTTACGGCATCACCGAAAACAACGTTGGCCCCTACACCCAGCAGAACGGCTACGCCGGCTATCAGGGCTCAGTGCCCGGCGGATGGGAGAACCAGCCTACAACCGTGCAGCTCGTCTACAACGACGTTGCCCGTCAGCTCGACAAGACCTCAGGCATCACCGGCAGCGTGCCTGCCGAGATCAAGGCCGGCGAGATCTATGAGTACTCTCATGACGTCAAGCTCAACTCATCAGTCTCTGACTTTGACAACTCCAACCTCGTAGTTTATCTTCTCAACAAGAAGACCGGCGCTATCGAAAACTCTTGCACCATCACCGGCATCGGTCAGTATGACACAGCCGGCATTGAGTCTGTGGTCACCGACAACTCTGACGCTCCCGTCGAATACTTCAACCTTCAGGGTGTACGCATCAGCGAGCCCAACGGTGGCGTATTCATCCGCCGTCAGGGCAGCAACGTGACAAAAGTTCTCGTAAAATAAACCCCAATTGCCGCAGTCTCTGCGGCCCCGGGCTTCCGCAAGCCCGGCACTCCCCCGAGTGCCGGGCTTTATTTATATTTTGTGATCTATATATTGTGTCTATTGTACGGTCGTTGCTTGCAACGACCCACGGAAGTCAATTAGCGCAACTGGTGACTCCCCGCCGCAATCGCTGCCTGTAAAAAATTGTTAACATTTTGCTCTCAGTCGTGCATAAATAAGTATCTTTGTCGCTGAAATGGATAATCTACGTTTAGCTATCTGCAAAGAAGCTGTCAATCAGCTGCCGCCCGTTGAATACACAGGTGGCATTCAGGTCATTGACACTATCGACAAGGCGCGGGTCGCCTTGCGCGAGTTGTCACGCGCCCGCATCGTAGGCTTCGACACCGAGACTCGCCCGTCGTTCCGCAAAGGCCATCTCCACAAAGTCGCCCTGATGCAGCTCGCCACCGATGACTACTGCTTCCTCTTCCGCCTCAACAAGCTCGGAGTGTTTGACCTTCTCAAAGACTTCCTCCAGAATCCGGAGATAACCAAGATCGGGCTGTCGGTCCACGATGATTTTCAGGTGCTTGGCCGCTCGGGCGATATCGCGCCCGAAGGCTTTGTAGAGCTGCAATCGTTTGTCAAAGACTACTCTATCGCCGACACATCGCTGCAGAAGATTTTTGCCATCGTCTTCGGTCAATGCATCTCCAAGAGCCAGCGCCTCACCAACTGGGAGGCCGAGGAGCTGACGCCTCAGCAGCAGCGCTACGCCGCCATCGACGCCTGGGCCTGTCTGCGTCTCTACCGCCACTTGTCGGAAGGCCATTTCAACCCCGCCGACTCTCAATATATCATACCCGACACTCCGGCCGAAGAGCAGGCCGCTGTCGCAAGCACTCAACAAAAATGAAACTGAAACGTTCGACTCTAATACCCCTTGTGCTTCTGGTCTATCTCGCAGTAATGTCAGTGATAGGCTGGAAGAAATACGCGATCGGCGACATGAGCGCCGGGGAGTATTTCGGCATTATCGCCCTCACGCTGGCAGCAATCGTGCTGCTCTACTTCAACCTCAAGCGCCGCGAACGCCTGCGCGCTGAGCGAATGGCCGACATCGAACGCAACCAACAAAAGAATAACACAAAATAAAAAACATAAAACTATGGGCAAAAAAGCACTACTAATGATCCTCGACGGTTGGGGCATCGGCAACCACACCAAAAGTGACGCCATCTACTCAACCCCGACCCCTTATTGGGACTATCTCCTTCAGAACTACCCCCACTCTCAGCTTCTCGCCGGCGGCGAAAGCGTAGGTCTGCCCGACGGTCAGATGGGCAACTCAGAGGTAGGTCACCTCAACATCGGCGCCGGCCGCGTGGTCTATCAGGACCTCGTCAAGATCAACCGCGCCATCAAAGACGGCTCTATCGCTCAGAACCCCGAAATCAAGAGCGCATTTGAGTATGCCCGCGACCACGGCTGCGGCATCCACTTCATGGGCCTGACATCTAATGGCGGCGTCCACTCTTCGCTCGACCACGTGTTTGCGCTCTGCGACAACGCCGCTGATTACAAACTCGAGAAAGTCTGGCTCCACTGCTTTATGGACGGCCGCGACACTGACTCTTTTCCACAGGCTTTTCCAGCCCACTCCCGACCGACATTGCTACCTGGTAGCACTCCCGTATGCTTCCTCCATGCTTAAACGGCAGCGCTCTCATATACTGTATCAGAAGCTCCGTCTGATCCGCCGTGAGGCTGTCCTCCTCCGCAGTCTTTCCTACCCACGGAAGCAGCATTTCCTTAAGCCCCTTCGCCGTAAGCTCCGAAGCCCAGTCCGTATCCGAGATCTCAAGATATACCGCGGCATCCAGCGGCTTTTTCTCCATATGCTTTTCAAACAGCCCGGCGGCTTTTGCGGCTGTAACAATTTTCTCCTTTTTCTTCT